>DATKCJ010000186.1:0-35749 GCA_035513275.1 Opitutaceae bacterium | reverse complement strand
GCTTTACGCCGCGACCCAAATCGCCGCTTGCGTGCGTTTGGTCGCGGCGTAAAGCCGCTCCTACAGTTTCGGAAGGAAGCAGCTCGCCCAGCATCCGCGCCGCCACCGGTGCGAGCCTCGCCCTGAGCGTGCGGCACGCATCCGCGACGGCAGCACCGTTGAGATCCGCACCGGCCGACGCCGCGGTGGCCGATGTGTTCGGGACCTTGTCGGTGCTCGTAGTCATCATCCGGAGTTGATCGCGGCGCAGCCCGAGCTCGCGCATCGCGACGCCGAGAATTTTCGTGTGGAGCCCCTGCCCCATCTCGGCGCCGCCATGATTCACCTGCGCCGTGCCATCCTGATAAAGGTGCACGAGCGCGCCGGCCTGGTTGTAGTGCGCGAGCGTGAACGAGATTCCAAACTTCACGCCGGTGATCGCGAGCCCGCGCTTTCGCATAGGGTGTGTGCGATTCCATGCGTCGATCTCCGCGCGGCGCGCCGCAAAGTTGCCTTGCTCGAGCGCGCGTTTCCAAAGTTCAGGAATCCGGTTGTCGCCGATCTCCTCGCCATAGTGAGTCGTGTTTGTCTCGCCGCTGCCGTGGTAGAGATTTCGCTCGCGCACGACTTCCGGCGCCAGCCCCGTGCGGCGCGCCACTCGGTCCATGATCTCCTCGATGATCATGATCCCCTGCGGCCCGCCAAAGCCGCGAAAGGCAGTGTGCGAAACTGTGTTCGTCTTCGCCACGCGACCCGAGAAGTGCGCCGCCGCCAGGTAGTAGGTGTTGTCGATGTGGAACAGCGCGCGGTCGAGCACCGGCTGCGAAAGGTCGAGCGACCAGCCTCCGTCGGACACGACATCTGCCTTCACCGCGAGCACGCGCCCCTCCGCGTCGTGACCCACCGAGAACCGCGCGTGGAACGGGTGACGCTTGCCCGTAAGGATCATGTCGAGATCGCGGTCGAGCTGCATCCGAACGGGCCGGCCGGTCCGCAGTGCCGCGAGCGCGACGATGGCGCCAAACGCATTGCCCTGCGTCTCTTTGCCTCCGAATCCGCCGCCCATTCGCGGCGCCTGCACGACAATCTGGTTGCGCGCACAGCCCAGCACTTCGGAGACGATCGTCTGTATCTCCGACGGATGCTGTGTCGACGAGTGGATCGTCACCGCGCCACCTTCGCCTGCTTCCGCCCACGCCGCGTGCGTCTCGAGATAGAAATGATCCTGTCCGCCGTAGGTGATCTCGCCTTCAAACCGGTGAGGCGCGGCCGCGAGCGCCGTGTCGCAGTCACCACGCTTCAACACATGCGGATCGGTGTGATAGGAGTTCGCAGCCATCGCCGACGCGATGGTGAGCACCGGCTGCAACGGCTCATAGTCGATCTCCACCCGCGCGGCCGCCTCGCGGCACGCGGCGACCGATTCGCCTATCACGACGCCGATCATCTGCCCGTGGTATTGCACGAGGTCCGTCGCGAACAGCGGCTCGTCGTGCCGTGACACGCCGACGTTGTTCCCGCCCGGGATGTCCTCGGCGAGGAGCACGGCCACCACACCCGGCATCTTTAGTGCCACCACCGCATCTCGCCGCGTGATCCGCGCATGTGCGTGCTTCGAGCAGATCGGCCACACGTCGAGCATCCGCCGGCGCTGCGCCGTGTCGTCGACATACATCGCACCACCTGTCACATGCCCGACCGCACTCTCGTGCCGCAGTGCGCGCGTCGCATCCGATTCCCAAGGCGGCGGTGCCTCTACAAATTCAAAGTTGCCAGGCGCCGTCTGCCCCGCCTCGCCGGCGACGAACGACTCCCACAAACCCGTGATGAGCGACCGTCGGTATTCCGCGGTGCCGCGCGCATCGTCGATCGGAGTGAACTCGCTGCGCAGCGCCGCGAGCACGTCGGCCTCGGACTCCGCGAGCGATCGCCCGACCGCAACCGCCTCGGCCTTCGACGCGCGTCGCGGCCGCTCGGCCACGCCGCCGTAGGCAATCCGCGCTTCGCGGACGACTCCGCTTGCGTCGACATCCACGCGAAACGCGCCGGCGACGATGGTGATGTCGAGTTCGCGGCGCTTCGACACCTTCAGGAAGTCCACCTTGCGCGTAAGCCCCGCCTCCGGCTTGCCGGGGCGCGGGATCACGACCGTCGTCATCACCTCATCGGGCCGCATCGCAGTCTTGCGGTAGCCAGTGAAGAAATCTGCGAGCGCGACGCTGCGCCGCGTGCCATCGGGCGCCGCGAGCACGACCGACGCATCGAGCGTCAGAAGCAACGGCGCGCTGTCGCCGATCGGTGAGGCGGTCGCGAGGTTGCCACCGAGCGTTGCGCGGTTGCGAATCTGGCGCGACGCAAACAAGTGCAGCATCTTCGCGAACGACGGCAGTTCAGCCGCGACCTTCTCCTCGACGTTCGTCAGGTTGGCCGACGCGCCGACGTGAAATGCATCCTGTTCGACACGGATCGCCGTGAGTTCCGCGACTCCCTCCGTTGAGATGAGCACGGGAAACTTCGCGAACTTCTTGGTCACGTCCACACCGACCTCGGTCGCGCCGTCGACGAGGCGTGCGTCCGGGTATTGCTGCCGCAACGCGAAGATCTCCGCGAGCGTGCCCGGCCGGAAGAAGGACTGGCCTGCTGAGTGGAACTCGAGCGGCTCCAGCGCCGCAACCGGCTTCGCAAGCCGGGCTGCGAAGGGGTCAGCCGAGGTCGGCGCAAGCGCCGACCCTACATCACGCTTGGCATACGCCGCCACCGCCGCGTCGCGGATCGGACGGTACCCCGTGCAACGACAGAGGTTGCCGCAGAGCTGGTCGGCGATCGCCTCGTGGCTGTTGCAGTCCTTCCGATAAAATCCCTCGAACATCGAGACGCAGAATCCCGGCGTGCAGTAGCCGCACTGCGAGCCGAAGTGCTCGACCATCGCTTCCTGCACGGGGTGAAGCGCGCCCTCGCGCACGAGCCCCTCGACCGTGATCACCTCGCGGCCCGCGAACATCGGCAACAGCGCAATGCAACTGTTGATCGCACGGTAGGTCGTGCGGCCCGCGGAGTCGCGGTCGACGATCGCCACCGTGCACGCGCCGCAATCGCCCTCGTCGCATCCCAGCTTGCTGCCGGTCATCCCGGTGCCGCGCAGCCAGTCGAGCAAAGTCGTGGTCGGAGCCACGCCGTCGACCTCGACCAATTTGCCGTTGAGCGTGAAGGTGAATGGCATGGTTTGGTTGGTCAGCGCCGACGACGACACGTTGCCCGTCTCGACGACCAAGACAAGTGTGTTGAGATATCGCGTCGCACGCTCGAGCGCCGAAACTGCCTTTCGAAATGTGGCCCTGTCCGTGAGGACAGGGATCCGAATGTCTGCCCCTTGCGGAGTCCCTGCGATCACGCGCAGGGCTACAGCCAACCAGTCGCACTCACTCCGCCAGCCGCGCCAACGTGTGCGCAAGCACCATCACTCCGGCGGCGATGCTCTCGGGTGAAGAAAATTCCTCGGGCCGGTGGCTCCAACCGTTCCGGCACGGGATGAATATCATTGTCGTCGGACTAACCCGCGCGAGAAACAACGAATCGTGATAGGCGCGGCTGATCATCCGACGACACTTCAATCCGAGATCCGCGCACACCTGCGCGGCAATCTCGATCGTCCGCGGGTCTCCCGATGCAGGCGGATCGGCGTTGATCTCCTCCCAGTCCGACGTGAGACCGCGACGCGTGCAGCTTTCGGCGACGGCTTCGCGAATCGCGGCGAGCGCTCGGTCTCGCGAGTCGAGCCGCGTGTCGCGCAGATCGATCTCCAACTGCGCACGAAACGGCACGCTGTTGCACGCGCCAGGCTCGATCCGCCACACGCCGACGGTGCCGACCGTGTCGGCGCTGCCACTTGTCATCGCGGTTCGCTCGACAGCGAGCGCCACCTCCGCCGCAGCGAGCGAAGCATCGTGTCGATCAGGCATGAGCACCGCGCCCGCGTGACCCCCTTCGCCGTGAAATGTCACGCGATAGGCACTCGGCCCCGCTATCGCCTCGACTATTCCGATCGGCCGGCCCTCGCGCTCGAGAATCGGTCCTTGCTCGATGTGTAGCTCGACAAACGAGTGGTAGAAACCCTCCGGCAACCTGACTGATTCGAGATCTCCCTTGCAGCCCGCGGATGCGCGCAGCTCGTCGAGTGATCGTCCGTCGCGGTCGCGCAGTGCGCGCGCCTTTTCGAGCGGCAGTGCGCCAGCCATAAGCCGGCTGCCGAGACAGCCGAGCCCGAATCGCGTGGGTTCCTCGGAAGTGAACATCACGACCTCGAGCGAGCGTCGCGGCTGAAAACCTGCGCGGCGCAGCGCCGCGAGCGCCTCGAATCCGCCGAGCACGCCGACGACTCCGTCATAGCGGCCCGCGTTCGGAATCGCATCGGTGTGCGACCCGGTGCCGACTGCGGCCAGCGCAGGCTCGCTTCCTTCCCAGCGCGCGAAGATGTTGCCGATTGCATCCTCGCGGACCACGAGACCCGCTTCGCGCGCACAGCGCCGCACATACTCGCGCCCGCGCAGATCCACCTCTGAAAACAGAACGCGCGTGACTGCCGGGGCCGGAGATTCCGAGATCGCCGCCAGTTCGTCGATCCGCCGGGAGAGCGCGTCGACGTCGACTTCCAGGCGAAGACCGGAAGCGGCGGTCATAGCGCAGCGCGGTTCACGTCCTTGTAATACAAGTAGCTGGCGGGTTCCTTCCCCATCGCGACAAACCACTGCGGGCAATACGGCGCCATCCAGATCACGTCACCCGCACCAACTGGATACCACGAATCCTCGAGCCGGTAGACGCCCTGCCCTGCGAGCATGACGAGCCCGTGCTCCATCACGTGTGTTTCGACGAACGGCAGCGTCGCGCCGGGTTTGTAGGTGAAGATGTTCACCGCCATGTCGAACGCGGGTGAATCGGGCAGCAGCACTTGCAGCCGCGCGTCGGGGTCGCCGAGAAACGGCTCACCCTTCACTTTCAAAGAATCGCCGATCAACGGCCAGGGCGCCTCGACACCCGCAAGCGGCTGATACTCCTTTTCGAAAAACATCACGCGCGCGCCGCGTGTTGGCGCCGTGATCGACCACGGCACGCCGACCGGCGAGTAGAAATAGGCTCCCGTCGAACAGCGCTTCTTCAGCCCACCCACCGTGACCGTCGCGGAGCCGCCCATGACATAGCCGAAAGTGTCCGTGCCCTCTTCCACCACCCGCGCACGGCCGCCGCGCGCGAAGGTGACCATCACCTGCGCGAATCCCGCGCCTATCGTCTCGTTGATGAGGATGACGGTTTCCGCGTCGGTGATTCCGGGCACGTTGCTCTTCACGTGCCCGTCTGGCGCGATCAATGCGTGCCGTGCCGCGATGCGGGTGCGGGTGTTGCCGTAGGGGGTTGTGCCCAAGGGAGTGTTCATCATGTCAGTGCCATTAGGGAAGCTCCAAGCACCAACATCCAAGCTCCAATGAATCAACAATCAGCAAGCTTTCAGCTTGGTGATTGGAATCTGATGTTTCTTTGGATGTTGGAGCTTGGATGTTGGAGCTTTCAAAAGGGAGCTTGGAGGTTGGCGCTTAAAGCTTTCCTTCCCATCAGCGTTTCGGGACGAGAAACTGACCGCGAGGCGCGCCTCCCGTCAACTTCCCCGAAGAGAATACGGGAAATCCGCGAACGAGCGTGTGCAGGATCCGCGCGCGGCTGCGGCGACCGATGTATGGCGAGATCCGGTGCCGCGTGAGCAGCTCGGCCGCGTCGATCGTCCGTTCTTCGACTGGTTCTACGATGCACAAGTCCGCATCGCGACCCTCGGCAATCTCGCCCTTCGTGCCCGCGAGTCCGAATCGTTTCGCGACATTGGCGGCGAGCACCGCGGCGAGCCGGGGAAACAGCTCGTCGATCCGCGCGCGCGCTTCTGTGAACAGGAGCTCGAAGCCGTGCTGGCATCCGGCGATGCCGCCCCAGATCGCGAAGAAATCCTCCGAGGTCTTCATCTCCGAAGGCGCGGGGGAGTGATCCGAGCCGACAGTATCGATCGCGCCCGCGGCGAGTTCGCGCCACATGCCGCGGCGCCGCGTCTCATCTCGCAGCGGCGGTGCGCACTTCGCCGGCGCGCCAAATCGAATCACGTCGTCGTCGGAGAGAAGCAAGTAGTGCGGGCATGTCTCCGCGGTCACATTCACACCGCGGCCCTTTGCCTCGGTCACGAGCGCGATGCCCTCCGGGCTGGTCACGTGCACGATGTGCAGCGCGCATCCCGTCAATGCAGCAGTGCCGATCGCCGTGCGAATCGCCGAGAGTTCGATCTCGAGCGGGCGCGAGTCGAGCCAGCCACGCACATCGGTGCGGCCGCGTTCGCGCTGCTCCGCCGTGAGCCGCGCGGCGGAAGCTTCGTCCTCGGCGTGCACCGCGACGATCATTCCAAGTTCGGCGGCGCGCTTCATCCCCTCCCGCAGCGTGAGGTCGTCCACCGCGGGAAAGCTGTCGATGCCGCTCGCGCACATGAACGCCTTCAGCCCGACCGCGCCCGCGTCGCGCAATCCCTCGAGCGCATCGAGGTTGCCCGGCACGAGCCCGCCCCAGAGCGCGAAGTCGATGCACGACTTCTTCTCGGCGATGGCGCGCTTGCGGTTGAGGGCGTCGGTGTTGATTGCGGGAGGCTCAGAGTTGAGCGGCATGTCGAAAAACACAGTGCCGCCGCCGGCACACAGCGCTGCTGGCCCGCTCGAGAGTCCCTCCCAATCGGCGCGGCCGGGCTCGTTGAAATGGACGTGCGCGTCGATGATACCGGGAAACACCCACTTGCCTGCGGCATTGATCGTTGCTGCGGCCGACTCGGCAATCTCTGGCGATACACTCACGATGCGGCCGCCCGCGATCCCGACGTCCGCCTTGTGCAGTCCTTGAGGCGTGACAACCTCACCGCCCCGGACGATCAGGTCAAGTGGTGTGCTCATGAATGCCGCTGCGCGAGCCCCGTGAGAAAATCGATCATCACGCGGAGCGCAACGCCGAGGTCATGATGGCTCGTAAACTCGTCGGGATGGTGGCTGAGACCGTCGCGGCTTCGGACAAACAACATCGCCACCGGCGCGATCCGCGAGACAGTGACGCCGTCGTGACCCGCGCCGCTGGGCACTTCAATCGAACGGCCCTGCACGCGGCGCACGCTTTCTGCGAGCTGCGCCGTGAGTTCGGGCGAGCAGCTCACGGCACGGTCGTCCTGCGTCGGTTTCACAACGCATCGGAGCGACCTGCGCGCAGCGATCGCCGCCGCAATCGCGCGAACCTTCGCGACCGCCTCCTTTCGGACATCATCCGCGGCGTGGCGGATGTCGAGCGTGTGCCGCACCTCGCCGGGGATTACATTCGATGCGCCACCAAGCACATCAAACACGCCAATCGTGGCGACGAGCCCGCGCGTCTTCCGGGCGAGACGCTCGACCGCTATCGCGAACTCAGCTGCGCCCGAAAGTGCGTCGCGCCGCAGCCGCATCGGGGTCGTGCCCGCGTGGCCCGCCTTGCCGCGCCAAACGATCTGGAACCGGCTCTGGCCGACGATCGCCGAGACCACGCCGACCGCGAGACCCGCGGCCTCGAGCATCGGTCCCTGTTCGATGTGCGTCTCGACGTATCCGAGCAGCTCACCGCGGTGGTGTGCCGTTGCGGGCGGGGCGAACGGGCGGCCGTTGCGCGTCTCGAGCGCCTCGCGCATCGTCACGCCGTTTGAGTCGCGCAGTGCGAGCGTCGCTTCCGTCAGCCGGCCGCAGAATGCCTCGCTGCCGATGTCGCCGCTCGCGAAGCGCACGCCTTCCTCCTCGGAGAATCCGACAACCTCGACATTGAACGGGAGCTTCACGCCACGCGAGGCAAGCACCCGCAGCGCGACGATCGGCAGAAGCACACCGACCGAGCCGTCGAAGCGGCCTGCGTTTCGCACCGTGTCGAGGTGGGAGCCGACGATTAGGGTCTTGGGTCTCAGTTCTGGGGTCCCGGGTCTTGCGTCTGGGGTCTGGGATTTCAGAAGACCGATGAGATTGCCGACAGAATCCTCGCGAGTCTCCATGCCTGCCTCGCGCATCCACCCGCCGACGAGCGCTGCCGCTCGTTCCATCGCCGGCGACAGGAACGTCCGCGTGAGCCGGCCGGACTCCTCGCTCACCTGGGCGAGTTCGTCGATCATGCGTCGGAGTTCGCGTGCGCCACTCATACTCGTTCGATGGACAGGATGCGAACCGTCTTGACCGCGTGATCCGACCAAAACGTGATCACGAATTCCCCCACATCCAGCAGCTCAACCTCGCGACCGTCCTCGTCTCGCACCACGAAGTCACCAGTTGAGAACGGAAATTGCGAAATACGCTCGCACGCATCCACCAACAACTGGCGCTCACGTCCGGAACCCTCAAGCAGCGCGGCAACGGCCTCGCGGTCCAGCGAGTAGCCGTAGCTGGCCGCCATCACTCAGCCGCTGGCGGATTCGCCTGCAGCAATGCCCGCAGCTCCGCAGCTGTGACCGCTACGCCGCCATCCATCCGGCACTGCGCCGCCGCAAGCTTCTCGCGAAAGCCAGGGCGCTCGGCCACCCTCCTTGCCCTGAGGAACGACTCAACTTCCGAACGCTCGTGCGCCGACATCCGCTCCAACCTGGTCTTCATTTCCTGAACACTCATCGCGAAGGGAGGATACTCGCGGAAAGTCCGTTCGCAAGCGGCTTTCAGCTCCCGCGGTAGGTGCTGTAAGCCCAGGGTGTCACCACGAGCGGCACGTGATAGATCGCCGCCGTGTCGGCGATCGCGAAGCGCACGGGCACCCGATCCAGAAAAGGACTGTCGCGGTGGTGTGTCACGAAATAGTCCTTCACGAAGAACAGCAGCTCGTAGCGACCGGCCGCCATTTCGCCCGGTCCGAGCAGGGGCGCATCGGTGCGGCCGTCGGCATTTGTCGTCACCGCCTTGAGCATCTCGGACTTGCCGTCGAGCCTCCAAAGCTCGATGCGCATGCCTTCGGCCGGCGCGCCGCGAGTTGTGTCGAGGACGTGGGTGCTGAGTTTTCCGTGCATGGTTTTGTTCACCACGAAATACACGAAAGACACGAAAATGGGTAGGGATTTTGTTTCGTGTGTTTCGTGTATTTCGTGGTGCTCCTAGCTCTTGATCGCGTCCTGGAGTCGCAGCCAGGCGATCTTCTCGATCTCACCGAGCGCGTTCTCCAGCTCCTCGGCGCGCGTGTTCATCACGCGCCACCTCATCGCCTCCATGATCGAGTCTCGGTCGTTGAGCCGCGCGCAGATGATGAACGGAAAGCCGAACCGCGCGCGGTAGTCGGTGTTGAGCTTCTGGAACTCGGCGAACTCCTTGTCATCCATCGCGTCAAGGCCCGCACTCGCCTGCTCGCTCGCCGACTCGACGGTGAGCTGCTTCAATTGTTCGAGCCGGCCGCCTAGATCGGGATGCGCGCGGATGAGCGCGAGCTGCTCGGCGCGCGCCGCGGAGCGCATGGTTGTGCAAAGGAGGGTGTGCAGCGTCACAAAATCCTGGAACGGCCGCTCGCGGTGCGTGCGCTGCGCGACCCAGGGAGAGTGCTCGAAGATGTGCCCGAGCGCCGCGGTGAAGGCCGTTTGGTCGAGATTGTTGAGTTCGGGAAAAGTCAGAGGCATGAGGCGTACTTGTAGGAGCTTGCTTGCAAGCGATTGTCTTGGGAATCGCCTGCAAGCAGGCTCCTACATTTCAGAAGTCACGGCAGCAGCTCATACGCGGGCAGCGTGAGAAACTCCTCGAACTGCTCCGCCTTCACCATGTTCATGAAAAGCGGAACGGCCTTGATGAACTTTCCGCCGTGGTAGCGCTCGTCGCCGATCTCACCCCGGATCTTCACGAGTTCCTCGGCCATCAGTGTGTCGTAAAGCGCGGCAGTGATCGTGCGGCCGTCGTCGAGCTGAGCGCCGCGGCTGAGCCACTGCCAGAGCTGCGCGCGGGAAATCTCCGCGGTCGCGGCGTCCTCCATCAGGTTGTAGAGGGGCACGCAGCCGAGCCCGCCGAGCCATGCCTCGAGGTATTGGACGCCGACGCTGAGGTTCGTGCGCACTCCCGCTTCGGTGATCGGCCCCTCGGGCGCTGCGAGCAGTTCGGCGGCGGTGACGTTAACATCGTCCCTCTGGCGCGATAGCTGGTTGGGCTGCGGCATGTGCTTGTCGAACGCCTTCAGCGCCACCGGAACGAGTCCGGGATGCGCGACCCATGTGCCGTCGTGACCGTCGGACGCCTCGCGCTCCTTGTCGGCAAGCACCTTGGCGAGCGCGGCCTCGTTGGCGGCGGGATCGTTCTTGATCGGAATCTGCGCGGCCATGCCGCCCATCGCAAACGCGCCGCGGCGGTGGCATATCTTGATCACGTGAAGCGAGTAGGCGCGCATGAAGGGCACCGTCATCGTGACGCGTGCGCGATCGGGAAACGGCGCGCCGTGGCGTGGCAGCTTCTTGATGCGCGAGAAGATGTAGTCCCATCGGCCGCAGTTCAGGCCGGAGGCGTGATGACGCAGCTCGTAAAGCATCTCCTCGGCCTCGAACGTCGCGAGGATCGTCTCGATGAGCATCGTCGCGCGCACGCTGCCATGCGGCACGCCGAGTTCGGATTGCGCGTGTATGAACACGTCGTTCCACAAGCGCGCCTCGTGGCGGCTCTCCATCTTCGGCAGGTAGAAATACGGGCCGCTGTCGCGCGCGAGCAGCTCCTTCGCGTTGTGGAAAAAGTAGAGACCGAAGTCGAAGAGCGCTCCGCTCACGGGCCGGCCGCTAAGGCGCACATGTTTCTCCGGCAGGTGCCAGCCGCGCGGGCGCACGAGCAGCGTGGCGGTGCGCTCGTTGAGCCGGTAGCTTTTCCCGCCCGGCACATCCAGCGCGATCGTGCGACGGACTGCGTCGCGCAGGTTGATGTGACCCTCGAGCAGGTTCTCCCATGACGGCGCCGTTGCGTCCTCGAAGTCCGCCATGAAAACCTTAGCGCCGGAGTTGAGCGCGTTGATGACCATCTTGCGATCGACCGGGCCGGTGATCTCGGTGCGACGGTCGAGCAGATCGGCCGGCGCGGGCGCGACCCGCCACGACGGGTCGCTGCGGATCGAGGCTGTCTCCGCCGGGAAATCCGGCAGCGCGCCCGCGTCGAGTTCGCGCTGGCGGGCTGCGCGGCGCGCGAGCAGCTCGACGCGACGTGGCTCAAACGTGTCGAACAGTCCGCGCAGAAAACGGCAGGCCTCAGGCGTGAGGATCTCCGCGAACGCAGGCGTGATCGTCCCAAGCATCTCGAGGCCGGCATGGTCGTGGCTCAGGGGCATGGGGGGAGGGAAACCATCGCCGCGGATTGTGTCAGCACCAGACTGAATCACGGAAGTTCGTTCCGGAGGTAGGAGCCCGCTTGCGGGCGATTCCAATCGCAAGCATGACCACAGGGTCTTCGAGCCTCAGTCGCATCGCCCGCAAGCGGGCTCCTACCTCGGCACATGTCATCGCCTACAAGCCGCTCCTACACTCAGGCCAAGGAAAATCCAATGCTCGCATGCCGCAGGTGTCTCGCTTCTATCGGAGCTGGATGAGCCACGAAGACCACATGCGCGCCGCGATCGCGCTTGCCGAGGACGGGCTTCGCAACGACCGGGGCGGACCGTTCGGCTGCGTGATCGTTCGCAACGGCACGATCATCGCGCGCGGCAACAACCGCGTGACCTCGACGAATGATCCGACTGCGCACGCCGAGATCAGCGCGATCCGCGAGGCGTGCAAGGCACTGAGCACTTTTCATCTCGCCGACTGCGAGCTCTACACAAGTTGCGAGCCGTGCCCGATGTGCCTCTCGGCGATCTACTGGGCGCGCATTCCGGTCGTCTATTATGGCAACACGCGCGCCGACGCGGCAGCGATTGGCTTCGACGACGATTTCATCTACCGACAGATCCCCCTGCCGCCGGGCGAGCGCACGCTGAAGATGCTCCCGCTGCTGCGCGACGAGGCGCGGCACGCATTCGCCGAGTGGCACGCGAAGGACGACAAGGTGCGGTATTGAGAAACGTAGGGCAGGTCTCCGACCTGCCGGTTGGAAAAGACGCGGCGGGTCAGAGACCCGCCCTACTCCGCAAACAGCGGCTCCATCGCCCATTTCGAGCCGGAGAACAATCCGCGATCGCTTAGCTTCAAATCGGGAATCACAAGCAGCGCCATGAACGAAAGCGTCATGAACGGCGCACCGAGTCGCGAGCCGAGTCGCTTCGCCTTCGCGTCGAGTGCAGCGTAGCGTCGCGCGACCGTGCGACCGTCGAGATCCGACATCAGTCCCGCGATCGGCAGCGGCAGCACCGAGCCGCGCGCGCCCTCGGCGACGCTCATGCCACCACGCCCTTTGATGACGAGATTCACCGCGGTCGCCAGCGAGGCGTCATCCACTCCGACGGCGACAATGTTGTGCGAATCGTGCGCGACTGACGACGCGATCGCGCCGCGACGGAGTCCGAAGCCTTGGACGAAACTGACTGCGACCGGCGCGCGCGGCTCGTAGCGATTCACGACCGCGATCTTGAGCAGATCGCGCTTCGGATCGGCAACCGCGAGTCCGTCGACGATCGTGGCCTCCATTCGTTCATGCCGCGTGACTAGCTGGCCGTCGATCGCCTGGATGACATTGAGGACTGGCTTGGACAATGTAGCCCGCCGCGTGAGCGGCGGGATCCGGATCCCTGCGCTCACGCGCAGGGCCACGACGGAGGTTCTTCCGGTGCCAACCGCGCCGCAGCCGCAGTTCTCTCGCTCTGCGGAAGCGGGCACGGTCAAGGCAAAGTCACCTGCCTTCCGTGGACGCGCGCGGAAGCGGTTTACGATCCGCGATGGGCGCCGCGCCAACCGTGTGCGGCCGTTGCTCGCGACGAGTTCGCCGCGCAGGTAGGTGCGCTGCACTCTGAAGCGACTCCAGTTGTCGACGACGATGAAGTCCGCGGGATCGCCGGGCTGAAGCAAGCCGACGTCGAGCCCGTAGTGCTGCACCGCGTGAACCGAGGCACACGCGAGCACATCGAACCGGTTGGCTCCCACGTTCAACGCGCGGCGCACGTGGTGATCGATGTGGTGCTTCACGAGCAGGTCGGGATGCAGGTCGTCGCAGCAGAACATGCAGTGCGAAGCGTCGGTCTTGAGTAGCGGCGCGAGTGCATCGAAATTCCGCGCGGCCGAGCCTTCGCGAATCAGGATGCGCATACCGGCGTCGAGCTTGTCGCGCGCTTCCTCGAGCGTGATGCACTCGTGGTCTGTCGTGATGCCCGCAGCGGCGTAGGCCGCGGCCCGCGCGCCGCGCAGACCGGGCGCGTGGCCGTCGACTTGTTTGCCTCGCCGGTGCGCCGACTCGATCTTCGCGAGCATGCCTGGGTCGCCCGCGAGCACACCGGGAAAATTCATCACCTCGCTAAGGTAGCGGATCTCGGGCCGGTCGAGAAGCGCGTCGACCGCAGCGGCGTCGAGCGAGGCGCCCGCGGTTTCAAACGTCGTCGCCGGCACGCACGAGGGCGCACCGAAGTTGAACTTGAAGGGCGTTCGTGCCCCGTCGCGGATCATGTAGTCTACGCCGGCGACGCCGAGGACGTTGGCGATCTCGTGCGGATCGGAGACGGTTGCGACAGTGCCGTGCACGACCGCGAGCCGCGCAAACTCCGCCGGCGGCAGCAGCGAGCTCTCGATGTGGATGTGCGCGTCGACAAACCCCGGCATGATCAGCCCAGGGCCGCGCGAGCGCCGGTCGCGGTGGATCGCACAGATCACTCCGTCGGCCCACTCGATCGTGCCCGCGAACATCTCGCGGTTCTCCACGTCGACGACTGTGCCTGAGAGCGTGCGCGTTTTCACGGTGCAGTTGAGTGCCCAGGATGCACAGGGGCTCGCGGCATGGCAACCGGACAGGAGCGCCACGATTCCGGAGATCCATTATGTGGGTCGGGGTTTATCCCCGACTGCTTGGCGCGGCCCAACCAGATGTCGGGCGTAAAGCCCGACCCACAAAGAATGCCGCCAAGACCGAATCCTCCGAAATCCCTTTGCGCGGCTCCGACGGAGCCCTTTGCTGTCCACTCACCCAGATGAGCCACGAGGAAAACAGACGCCAACGCCACTCGCGCTTCCGCCGCGCGAAGGCGTTCCTGCGCTACATGCCGAGGCGCGCGGTGTTTCATCGCTACCCATTCATCGGGCGGTTCGCACAGATGGCACGCGCGCGGCCCTACCTGTGGTCGATGAAGCCGCGCAATCTCACGACCGCGTTCTACGCGGGCTCGATTCTCTCACTCCTGCCGGTCTTCGGCGTGCAGTTGCCGCTCGCATTCGGGCTGGCGCTGCTGCTGCGCACAAATCTCATGGTCATGGGCGGCCTGCAGTTCATCACAAACCCCGCGACGGCCGCGCCGATCTACGCGGGCACCTACATCGTGGGGCAGGCGATCGTCAACCGCACCGGCCTCGCTCCCGAAGTGGACGTCGAGCCGGAGTTCGCCGGCAGTCTCGCGGCGGGTGAGGAAGTCGAGATCGTGCCGGTGTCGGTGAATCCGCCGCACCCGGACGCGCCGCGCCGCTGGACGTCGCGCGTCGCAGGCGTCGTGAACGCGCTGGTGATTGGCGGCGTCGTTTGCGGCGCACTTCTCGGTGCCGCACTCGATGTCAGCTACCGCCTGACGCGCCAGCATGGTCGCCTCCGATATCCACAGGAACCGGGGGCACCGCCTCCGGCGAGCCCGGGCTCGACAGGCGGGGAACCGCTCCCAAAGTGAACCGCGATGTTTGAGGCAGAACGCAACCACATCGCAGCGGGCAAGGTCCTCATTGGCCTCACCGCTGCGCTCCTTTCCAGTTGCGGCGCGCCGCCGCCGGGTCCCCCAGTGCGGCCGGCCAACACACCGCCGGCAAACTCGCCACCGGCGCAAGTCGTCGTGCCGGTCGTGCAATCAAACGCCCGGACTTATCCCGTGATGCTCGGCATCGACGTGCTCGAGGAGATGCGGTTCGCGCCTGTTCAGGGCAAACGCGTCGGTCTGCTCACGCACCGCGCCGGCGTGAATCGCGCGGGCGTGCAGACTGTCGACGTGTTGCGCCGCGCGCCGAACGTCCGGCTCGTGGCGCTCTTCAGCGTCGAGCACGGCCTCTACGGCGACCTGCCTGCGAACAAGATCATCCCGGACCACACCGATCCTCGCACCGGCCTACCGGTCTTCTCGCTCTACAACGGCAAGTCGCGCAAGCCGCTTCCCGCACAGCTCGCGGGCATCGACACGCTCGTGATCGACCTGCAGGACATCGGCTCGCGCAGCTACACCTACGTCAGCGCGATGCGGCTCGCGATGGAGGCTTGCTTCGAAAACGGGAAGGAAGTCGTCGTCCTCGACCGGCCGAATCCGCTCGGGGGGCTGAAGGTCGACGGACCGCCGCTGGATCGCGAGTGGATGAGCTACGTCGGTGCGTGGCGGGTGCCCTACGTGCACGGCCTCACGATCGGCGAGCTCGCGCAGATCGGCAAACGCGTGCCCGGCTACCTGCAGGTGAGCGACGCGATTCGCGAACGCGGCCGACTCACGGTCGTGCCGATGAAAGGCTGGCGGCGCGGCATGCGGTGGCCGGAGACGGGGCTGAAGTTTGTCCCCACCTCGCCCTACGTGCAGGATTTCGACTCGACGGTCGGCTACGCGATGACGGGTCTTGGCTGCCAACTCGGCGGGTTCACGCACGGCATCGGGCGCGCGCATCCGTTTCGCGGGATCGGTTTCAAGGGCAAGACACCCGAGTTGATCGTGCAGGAGTTGAGCGCGTTGAACATTCCGGGTCTCGGCTTCCGCGTGCTCACGGTGCAAAGCCCCGAGGGCAAGCCGGTGAAAGGCGCCTACGTCGACGTGCGCGATTGGAACGCGTGGCGACCGACCGAGCTGAGTTTCCACCTGATGCGGCTCTCTTGTGTGTGGAGCCCGCCGAATCCGTTTCTCGCGGCGACCCCCGCGCAGGCCGAACTCTTCAACAAACACACAGGCTCATCCGCCTGGTGGCAGGCGATCACGCACGAGGGCTCGCGGGTGAACGTCGGCGGTTATGTCGGCGAATGGAGCCGGCGCGCGACCGCCTTTCAGCAATCATCCCGTCGCTACTGGCTGTATCCGCCGTGAGAGAGGGGAAAGTGAAAGTGGGTCCGGTCTAGGGTCTCGGGCTGGCACGGTGGCGCGCTTCGAGAAATGCCCTTGAGGTAGCGCGCCTCTCTCCGAGAGGCGCGTTGCGACTGAGCTCGCCAATTCCTTTCGCGCCCTCGGAGATGGGCGCGCTACCTCGGAAACCCGATTTCCCACTCCGCAATCGCCAGACCCTGGAACCTGGACCCTAGATCCAAGACCCTGAACCCTCCCCCCTACTTTCCAGTTTTCAAAACCCGCTTTCCGCTTTCTAATCCCGAACTCTCACGGCAACCCTCAAATCCATCGCCATGCCCCGCCCTGTAACACTCTTCACCGGCCAGTGGGCCGATCTCTCCCTCGAAAAGCTCGCGCCGAAAGTAAAGGCGATGGGCTATGACGGCGTCGAACTCGCCTGCTGGGGCGACCACTTCGATGTCGACCAGGCCGCCGGATCGAAGGCCTATATCAAGGCCAAGTGGGAGCTGCTCGCCGACCATGGCCTCACATGCTTCGCGGTCTCGAGCCACCTCGTCGGTCAGGCCGTGTGCGACAACATCGACGCGCGCCACAAATCGATCCTGCCGCCGGATGTCTGGGGCGATGGCAAGCCCGAGGGCGTGCGCCGCCGCGCCGCGAAAAAACTCGCGAAGGCCGCAAAGGCTGCGCGCCGTTTCTTCGACGCGAAACCCGGCCGCAAGGGTCGCGACGATTTTCCCGCGGTCGTAAACGGTTTCACCGGCTCGTCGATCTGGCACTCGATCTACGCGTTTCCGCCCACGTCGCAGGAATACTGGGACGCAGGCTTCGCGGACTTCGCGAAGCGCTTCGGCCCGATCCTCGAGGAGTTCGAAAAGCACAACGTGAACTTCGGCCTCGAGGTGCACCCGACCGAGATCGCGTTCGACACCGCTTCGGCGCAGCGCGCGGTCGACGCTGTGAAAGGCCACCGCCGCTTCGGCTTCAACTACGATCCGTCGCACCTCGGCTACCAGGGCGTCGACTACGTGAAGTTCATCCGCGCATTCGGCAGCCGGATCTTTCACGTGCACATGAAGGACGTGTGGTGGGGCCACGGCGACGGCAGCGCCGGCGTCTTCGGCGGCCATACGAACTTCGGCGACGCGCGTCGCTTCTGGGATTTCCGCTCACTCGGCCACGGCGACATCCGCTTCGAGGACATCATCGTCGCACTCAACGACACCGGCTACCGCGGACCGCTCAGCGTCGAGTGGGAAGACATCCGGATGGATCGCGAGCACGGCGCCACCGAGGCCGCGGCGTTCGTGCGCAAAGTCGACTTCCCCTCAAGCAACCGCGCGTTCGACGCAGCGTTTGAGAAAAAGGGATGAAGGGAATGAGGGAGTAAGGGAATGAGGGACGAACCTCCAAGCCCCAACATCCAAGCTCCAATGAATCACAAAGCGGCAAACTCCCAATTCGATGTTTCGTGATTGAAGCTTCTTTGGATGTTGGAGCTTCGCACTCCACTTCCGCCTCAGACCCAAGACCCTAGATCCAAGACCCACTCCGCACTCCGGATTCCGCCTCCCTCATTCCCTCACTCCCTCTCCTCACTTTCACTTTCCACCCTCCCTCTCATGAGTCTCAAAATTGGAATCATCGGCGCCGGCGGCATGGCGAACTATCACATTCCCGGCTTCCGTCAGGCCGGCGCAGAAGTCGTCGCCTTGTGCGACGTAAGCAAGCCTTCGGCTGAAAGAGCCGCAGCCAAGCATAACATCGGCCGCGTGTTCAACGACGTGGCCGACATGCTAAAGAGCATGCCCGAGCTCGACGCAGTCTCGGTGATCGTTCCCAACAAATTCCACGCGCCGCTTTCGCTGCAGGCGCTGCGCGCCGGCAAGCATGTCTTCTGTGAGAAGCCGCCCGCGCTGAACGCGAAGCAGATGGCGGCGATGCAGGCCGCCGCGAAGAAGGCGAAGCGCACGCTGATGTTCAACTTCAACAACCGCGCGCGGCCCGAGAGCTACGCGATGATGGACTACGTGAAGTCCGGCACCGTCGGCACGATCAACACCTGCCAGGCAAAGTGGATCCGCCGCGCCGGCATCCCCGGCTTCGGGGGCTGGTTCACGACGAAGGAACTCTCCGGCGGCGGGCCGATGATCGACCTGCTCCACATGATCGACCTCGGCCTGTTTTTCATGGGCTACCCCGATCCAGCCCACGTGCTCGCGCGCACCTACACCGACCACATCAACAACAAGGCCTTCAAGGGTCCGTGGGGCATCCCCGATGTCGCGAAAGGCACGACCGATGTCGAGGCCGCGGCGCACGGCTTCATCACCTTCAAGTCCGGCCAGGCGATGTCGTTCGCTGTCTCGTGGGCCGAGATGAACCACCGCGAGGAGGTCTCGGTCGCCTTCCAAGGAACGAAAGCCGGCGGACTCGTTCGCCGCCTCTTCGGCGTGGACGGCATCGATTCCACGGGCCAGGACGCGTGCGAACTCTACACGCTCGAGAACGGCCTCATGGTGAACCGCAGCATCGTCGTCCCGCCCGACGAGGCCATGGGCCGCCTGCGCTCCGCGATGAACTTCGTGCGCGCCATCGAAGGCACCGAGCCCCCGCTCAACACACCCGCCCAAGCGCTCTCCCTCATGCGCATCATCGACGCGGCCTACAAGTCGAGCGCGACGGGTAGGCCGGTGGCGCTGAAGTGAGAGTGACCCTCCTTCGCCAAGGCTATGGAGGGCACGGAAGTGAGAGAGGCGAAGCACCAAGCCCCCACATCCAAGCGCCAACCTCCAGTGAAGCATCAAGAAAAGGAATGAACCACAGAGACACAGAGCTGAGGAATCGGATCCTTTTGAGATTTCTGAGCCTTCTGAGTCAATTTCTTCTCTGTGCCTCGGTGTCTCCGTGGTTCAACTCCTCTGTTCCCTCCGCGCCCTCCTGTGAAAATCCCTTTCGTGTAAATTCGTGGGATTTGTGTCTCTCCACCAGTATCGAAATCCCCATCTCCGATCTCCCCCTCCCTCCCCTCTCACTCTCCACTTCCTTATGAAACTAGAACGAAAACTCCGCATGGGCATGGTCGGCGGCGGCCGTGGCGCATTTATCGGCGCCGTGCATCGCATGGCCGCACGCCTCGACGGCGAGATCGAACTCGTCGCCGGCTGCTTTTCCTCCGACGCCGAAAAGTCGCGCCTCTCGGGCAAGGACTTCCACCTCGACCCCTCGCGCGTCTACGCGACATTCCAGGAGATGGCGCAGCGCGAGGCCGCGCTCCCGGCGGACCAGCAGATCGACTTCGTCTCGATCGTCACGCGCAACAACACGCACTTCGCCGTCGCGAAGGCGTTTCTCGAGGCCGGTTTCCACGTCGTCTGCGACAAGCCGCTCGCCTACACGCTTGCCGAGGCGCGCAAGCTGCGCGAAGTCGTTCGCAAGTCGGGGAAAATTTTCGCGCTCACGCACAACTACACCGGCTACCCGATGGTGAAGGAAGCGCGCGAGTGGGTGCGCTCGGGAAAACTCGGAAAGATTCTCAAGGTCGTCGTCGAGTATCCGCAAGGCTACGCGATCACCGCGCTCGAGGAGAAAGGCGATGGCGCGATCTCGAACTGGCGAATGGACCCGACGGTCGCCGGCACCTCGAACTGCATGGGCGACATCGGCACGCACGCGGAGAATCTCGCGCGATACATCACGGGGCTCTCGATCGATGAGATTTGTGCCGAGCTTTCCACCTTCATTCCCGGACGTCCGCTCGACGACGACGGCAACTGCCTCGTGCGCTACAAGGGCGGCGCGAAGGGCATTCTCTTCGCCTCGCAGATTTCGAATGGCGACGAGAACAATCTCAACATCCGCGTCTGGGGCACCAAGGGCAGCCTTGAGTGGCTGCAGGAGCACCCGAACGAGTTGATCTTCAAGTCCGTCAACCAGCCGCGCCAGATTCACCGCCGCGGCAACAGCTATCTCAGCGCGATCGCGCAGCAGAACAGCCGCACGCCGTTCGGCCACCAGGAAGCGTTCATCGAGGCATTCGCCAACGTCTACCGCGCCGCAGCGACCGCCATCGCCGACCAGGTCGCCGGACGCAAACCGCCGAAAGTCGGCTACGATTTCCCGACGATCGACGACGGCATCGAAGGCATGGCATTCATCGAGAGCGTCGTGAAATCCTCAAAGCGCGGCGCCAAGTGGGTGAAGTTTCCGAAGGTGTAGGGCGGGTCTCTGACCCGCCTTCCGATTTGGCAGCCTGAAGAATTTCAAACCGTCCAGGTCATCCATGTCTGTCGTCACCACCCGGTTTAGCCGCGGGAAGCTGCCACACTGGGAAATCAAGGACGGCCGCTATTTTCTCACCGTTCGCCTGGCAGACAGCATTCCGCGCGAGGCCGCGCTGCGATTGCAGGAAGTCCACGCAAGCTTGGCGAGCATCGAACCGAAATCCGCGCAGTTCGCGCAGCTTCAGCGCCACTACTTTCTCTCACTCGAGAAATACCTTGATTCGGGAATTGGTGGCTGTCTGCTGCGCGAGCCTCAAATTGCGAGAATTGTCGTCGAAGAACTCGAGTGCCTGGACGATTGGCATGTCGAGGTCGCTCATCGGACGATCATGCCGAACCACTGGCATGCTCTGATTGTTCCATCGCGAAACTGTGCCCATTCGCTCGGAGAGATCATGAAACGAGTAAAAGGACGCAGTGCCCTCCGAATTCGCCGGGCACTCGGCAACGGTGGCGCGGTATGGCAGCGTGAGTGGTTCGATCGATGGGTTCGGACGGAGAGCGAATGGGAGAGAATGGTCCGCTATGTCCGAAACAACCCTGTGAAGGCCGGTTTGGTCGCAGATTGGAGCGATCACCTGTGGACCAAGTAGGGCGTCCTGAACGGCTTCTCCGTCGGCATCTATGACTTGTCCAGAAGGCAGGTCAGAGACCTGCCCTACCCTTCCGCCTTCACGCGGCGCCGCCCATCCGCCCACTCGGCTTCGAGCTGCTGACCGGCCGATACCGCGACGCTTCGCGCGACAGGCGCGCCGTGCTCGTCGCGCATGATCACGAAACCGCGGTTGAGTACCGATGGCGGGCTCACCGACTCGAGCCGCTTCCAAAGTCCGAGCAGCTTCTGCGACTCGAGCCTCACCCGAAACTCCGGCGAGCGCCGTCCGAGAAGCGCTCGCACCTCGGCGAGCTTCGCGGTCCGCTCGTTCACGCCGGCGCGCATCGCCGAGCCGAGCCGGATCGCAAGTTCATCGATTCGTTGCCACGCCTGTTCGACCGCCGACTCGGGCGAGAGGATCCGCAACTGGTCACGCGCGGCGTCGAGTCGTGAACCGCAGCGCTCGAGGGTCGACTCCGCCGACCGGTCGATCGCATCCACCGCGCCGGAAACGCGTTCGAGGCAGTCGATGAATCCGCTCGAGATCAACTCGGCCGCGCCGCTAGGCGTCTCTGCGCGACGGTCCGCCGCGAAGTCGCACAGCGTGAAATCGATCTCGTGCCCGACTGCCGAGATGATCGGGATCGCGCAGCCCGCCACGGCGCGCACGAGCGGCTCTTCGTTGAAGGCCCACAGGTCCTCGAGGCTGCCGCCGCCGCGACCGATGACGAACAAGTCGAAATTGATTCCGCACGCCTGCGCGTCCTGCCCAAAGCGAAGCATCTCGACCATCTCGGCCGCCGCGCCCTCGCCCTGCACCTTCACAGGCAACACGACCACGCGGCCGCGCCACTCGCGGCGCTTCAGGATGCGCACGAAATCCTGCACCGCTGCTCCCGTCGGCGACGTGATGAAGCCAATCGTCTCGGGCATCGCCGGAATCTCGCGCTTCTTCTCCGCATCGAAAAGGCCCTCAGCGTCGAGCCGTGCCTTGAGTCGCTCAAACTCCTGCTGCAATCGGCCCACGCCGTCCTCCACGATTGACCGCGCGATGAGCTGGTACTTTCCCTGCGGCGGATAGACGGAGATCTTGCCCTCCACCACGACCTGCATGCCGTCGCGCAGTTGCACAGTGAGCCGCCGGAGGTCGTTGCGGAAGATCGCACAGGAGAGACTCGCGCCCTCGTCCTTCAAAGTGAAGTAAACGTGCCCACTCGACTGCGCGCGCACGTTCGAAAGCTCGCCACGCACCCACACCGACGGGAGGGTTTCCTCGAGCAGGCGCTTGATGAGCGCGGTCAGCGCGCTGACTGACTGTACGCGTTCGTCGCCGCCTGCAGGCTCAAGTTGGAGTTGGGTTTCCACGGGCATAACGGCGGCGGAGCAACTGGAACGCGAGCGTCGCGACGACAAGCAGGGTGACGGCGGCAACGATCATCCCGACCCGGCCCTTCATCAGTGCTTCGCCAAAAATCAGGAAGCCGAGCGCAAACAAGTATTGGATGGCGAAGGAGATTGGCAGGTAGACCCAGAACCGCACTTCCGCCAGACCGAGCACATAGCCCTGGGCGAAATACGGAAGGCCGGGCGTTAGTCGCACGAGCACCGTGAGCATCCGGTGGTTCTCGGCCTTCGACCGCGGAATCTTGTAGCTCGTGCGCCTGAAGAACCACTCGACGGCCGGCCGCAGCCAGCGGCGCGCGATCCAGTAGTTGATCGTCATGTTCACGAGCATCGCGGCCGCCGCAGCGGGGATGCTGATCGCGAGTCCGAAGGCTGGACCTGCGACCAGTGTGAACACGCTGATCGGCGCGCCAAACGCCGGCAGGATCGCCATCGCGGTGAAGAAGACCCACGGCCCAGCCTCGCGCAGCCAGTTGATCGCAGTCTCCGCAGCCGCACGCAGATCGATCCCGCGAAGCGCGAACCACGCGAGCACCGCAAGCGCAACAAGGACAACCGCCAGTTTCACGATCGTGCCCGTGGAAGGTCGAGGCAGGGACATCGCGCGACGATGCCTGCGCGTGTCCCGCAGCGTCAAGCTGCGGGACGCGCAGGGTGAAAGGTAGAGTGATAGTCGGGTCTGGCGTCCGGGGTCTGGGTTCTCGGGTGAAGCTCAGCCTTCGAAGCTCCAACATCCAAATTCCAACATCCAAAGAAACCCCAATCACGAAACATCGAATTTGGAGTTTGCCGTTTTTTGATTCAATGGAGCTTGGATGTTGGTGCTTGGAGCTTTGGCCGGCCCGCTCCCTCACTCCCTTATTCCCGAGATCCCCAACTTCGAATTCCGAGTTCCAATTGCCTAGACCCCAGACCCAAGACCCAGGACCCAAACTCACTTCCACCTTCACTTTCCACTCTCACTCGTCACCTTCACTCGCAGCCTGATGCCTCCCGCCGCACGAGCCTCCCTGCGTGTCATCGCCCTTCTCGGATGCGCCTTGCTGGCGATACTGACGATTCCCGACCACAGCCCGACGCTCCTTTGGAAATGGCCGCGGCCGGTTCTTGTCCAACTCATGCTGGCGCTGCCGGCGGTGTGGCTGCTCGTTTCGGCAATTGCTGCGCCCGACGGTCGCTCGGGCTTCGACGTGCCCGTGCTCGCGGCAGTCGCGCTCCTTCTCGGCGCATCGGTCGTGTCGGCACTCGCCGGACCGTATTCGGGATTCTCGTCGGAGTTTCTCACGCTCGGCGTCGGGCCGCTGCTGCTTTTCCTCACGGTCGGCCGCGCGACCGCGGAAGGGGATGCCAACACGGACCTCACAATCGCCCGCGCCATCGCCGGTGGACTCGCGGCGCTCTGCGCGCTCTCTTTCTTGTGGTGGCTCTCCTTCGATGTGATCGGTCGCTGGCTGAACTCGGAGGGGCACGCGCTCACTTACTTTCTCGCGGTTCGCAACGAGAGTCCGCTCGGCCATGCGAACTACACTGCGGGCATCGCAGTGCTCGCGCTCGGTTGGTCCGGCGGACTCGCGTGTCTCGCGGCGGGGCGCGCGCGAAAGGTTTGGATCGCCGCGACGGCAGTCTCGCTCGCCACGCTCTTCTCGTCCGGCAGCCGCGGGGGGTGGATCGGCCTGGCCGTGCTCGCGGCTACGGCCGCCTGGTTCTGGATGGTGCGGCGCGGCGCGAACAGGCGGCGAATCTTCGCCGGCGTCTCGCTCGTCGCGCTTGCCACGATCGCTCTCGCGATCGCGCACCCGCGCACGCGTGTAGTGATCGAGCTGTTTCAGGAAACTGGAGCGCTCAACACGGGCGACGTGCAGCGCCTCTCGATGGCGCAGGCCGCTGTGCACATGGCTGGCGAGCGGCCTTTGCTAGGGTTCGGTCCGGGTGCCACGCCGCTCGCTTACCCCGCGTTTCGCGCCCAGCTCACGGGCGGCGTGGAAACTGCGCTCCAGCTTCACAACACTCCCCTACAGATCCTCGCCGACACAGGATTCACCGGACTCGCCGGCGCGCTGCTCCTCGCGGCGCTCGTCGCATTGAGGCTTCGCGCCGAGTCGCGCGAGCCGCGTCTCACGGTCGCCGGATGCGCCGCGATCGCGTTCATCGGCTATGCGGCATTCTCAATGACCGACTTTCAACTCGATGTGCCAGTCATCGCCGCAGCACTCGCTGCGACCGCGGCGCTCGCGCTGCGCGCGCGCGAAGGCTCGGCTTCTTGTGGGTCGGGCTTTCGAGTCCTCCATAGCTCGAAGAGCGACGGAGGGACGCCCGACATCTCTGCGTCGGCCAACACGCCTGACATCGACGCGTCTGAAGTCGGGGTTAAACCCCGACCCACATTCGAAAGCATCCGAATCCCCCCCGTCGCAACGATGATAGCTGTCGTCGTGTGGCTCTTCCTCGTTGTTTGGACTCAACGCGGTCCGATGGTCGAGCGCGCGCGCTATTCAGCCTCGATCGATGCGCTCGAGCGTTCGGACTTTGCGAAGTTTCGATCGTTGGCGATTGCCGGTGAGGGAAGTTCGCCGCCTTCCGATGCGATCCTCAACTCGACTGCACTGATCCTCGCCGATCCTCCGGCCTACGGCATCCAGGCACCGCCTGAAAGCGCGACGGCGATCGATCTGCTGCGCACTTCGCTCGCTGGGAATCGCGACCAGGAGATCGCACGCTTCAATCTCGGTTGGCTCCTCCTGAAATCCGATCCCGCGGAAGCGGCGCAACATTTCCGCGAGGCAGCGCGGCTGGTGCCCGACAAGGGCGGCGTTTACCTCGGCCTTTCATCGGCTCTCCTCGCGCAAGGCGAGGTCGAGCAGGCGCGGATCGCGCTCGCCGCCGAGATGGTCAGCGATCCTGCGTTCTGTGCGTCGCCGCTGTGGAGCACGCCGACATTCACGCTTGCTCGTGCAGGAACGCTCTTCATCGCGGCAGACCAGCTCGACTCGATCGCACCGGACGACGCACGCGCGCGTCGCGTCGCGGCGCTGTTTCGCTGGCTCGCGGGAGACGATTCCCAGCCCGCTCCCGCTGCCGACCTCACGCGTGACGCATTCAACCCGCCGATCGAATCCGCGAGCGGCGTGCGCCGGCAGCGCACCGGCTACCCGCTGTTGATGCGCAACGCCGACATGCCCGCGCCGGTCGACGTGCTGATGGTGATCGACGATCCCACGACGCGACGCCGTCTCGCACCGTTGTTCCCCGCGAAGGGTTGGCTCACTGGCCCGCAGATGCGCAAGCTCGTGGGTGAAGACTGAGAGACCACATGACAACGGACCACGAGACCACTGACCGATACGGAGGAACGCGAAGCACCAACATCCAACCTCCAACATCCAAAGAAACTCCAATTACGAAACATCGAATTTCTGGCAGTTTGCGGCTTCGTGATTCACTGGAGCTTGGATGTTGCTGCTTGGAGCTTCCAACTGGAGAGGTTGGTTGTTGGCGCTTCGAGACCACAAGACCAAATGACAAAGGGACCACGGATCACACAGATGAACACGGATAGAGGAAGGAGCTCGGACGACCGACATGGGAGCCACCACGAAACACACGAAAGGAACATCGTGTCGAAACTCTGCTCTGCAGGCTCATTTCGTGTGTTTCGTGTATTTCGTGGTTAATCATCTCTGATCCGTGCCAATCCGTGCAATCTGTGGTTCAACCCTTCCGTTGCCTTCGAGTGAATTCGTGAAATTCGTGTCTCACCTCTTCGTCGTTCCCTCCGCGCCCTCCCGTGAAATTCCCTTTCGTGTGTTTCGTGTTTTTCGTGGTTAAATTCCGTTTCATGGCATGAAACCCGCGAACCAAGACAACCGCCTCCGCCAGGTCGTGCTGCCGGCGGTGTTGTTTGCGGGCGATCTGGTCGTATGTTTCGCGGGGTTGTGCCTCGGCTACTGGTTGCGCTACGAGACGCGGCTCGAACGGCTCGGCATTCCCGTGCCGCATGCGACGTTCAGCCTCTACCTGCCGCTGCTCCTCACGGGCGTGCTACTGCTCGCCGCGACATTCGCCCAACTCGGGCTCTACGACCAGAAGCTGCTCCTGCGCCGCTACCAGGCACTGGCCACGATCCTGAAGGCTGCGTTCTTCTGGCTCGTCGCCTACCTCGGGATTTCTCTCGTCTTGAAATTTCAGCCGCCGATCTCACGACTCTTCGTCGTTGTCGCCGTCGTGCTGGTCGTGGTGCTGCTGTGGATCTGGCGCTCGGTCTTCTACAAGCTCATCAGCCGCGGGCGCACGCTCGAGCGGGTGCAACTTCGCGTGGCGGTCTTCGGATGGAGTGAGGAGGCCGGGAGTCTCATCGAGCACATCCGCGAGCAACCGGCGCATCCGCTGCGCATTGTAGGGATCGTGCGAGCGCCCGGCGCACCGACGTCGCGCGACGATCTGCCCGCGCTCGTGCTCGGTTCGCTCGACAACATCGAGGAAACGATGCGCACGCACCGGATCGACGTGCTCCTCCTCTCGCGCGCCGACCTGCCGCGTCCATTGCTGCAGGCCGTGACGGGTGCGTGCGAACGCTGCTACGTCGAGCTCAAGGCAATCCCCGGCGTGTTCGAGGTGTTCGTGTCCGGTCTGCGGCTGCAGACGATCGGGCGCGTCCCGCTTCTCGGCGTCGAGGAACTGCCGATGCAGCGTCTGCTGAATCGCATCTTGAAACGCGCGATCGACATCGTCGGCGCCTTGGTTGGCCTCATCCTGTCCGCACCGGTGATCGCGATTCTCGCAGTGCTCGTGAAACGCGAGTCGCCCGGCCCGGTGCTCTTCAGGCAGGAGCGGATCGGCAGCAACCACAGGCGTTTCACGATGCTGAAGCTGCGAAGCATGGCGGCCGGCTCCGAGGTGAGCGATCATCTCGCGCAGAGCACATCGCCGAATGATCCGCGGCTCTCGCGCATCGGCCGGACCATGCGACGCTGGAATCTCGACGAGCTGCCACAGTTTTGGAACGTGCTCGTGGGCGACATGAGTCTTGTCGGCCCGCGGCCCGAGCGGCCGCACCACGTGGATCACCTCGCGGAAGAGATTCCGCACTACATGCCGCGCCACCTCGTGAGGCCCGGCATGACGGGCTGGGCGCAGGTAAACGGCCAGCGCGGCGAAGGCGACCTCGCGAAGCGAATCCAATACGACATCTACTACATCGAGAACTGGTCGCTCTGGCTCGACCTGCAAATCATGCTGCTGACATTCGTCCGCTGGCGGGCACCGGCGTGACCGCGCTGCGCGCGGAGTGGAAAGTGGAAAGTGAAAGTGAGAGTGAGAGTGAAGAAAAGACCACTGACCACGGGACAAAGAGACCAAAAGACTTCTAATTCAGAATTCTTGGCCACGGATTACACAGATGCGAACCGATGAATGCCGTTTAGATTGGCCTCAAATGGTTCAGAAGGCACAAAAGTTATGAGTTCCGGCTGGATTGTCCCTTTCGCGTATCTTCGCGCCTTTTCGCGGCCATCTCCCCCTTCGTTCCCTCCTGCAAAGATCCGAGTGAATTCGTGGAATTCGTGTCTCTCCTCCGATACCCCTAGATCCTAGACCCCAGGCCCTAGACCCTACTTCATGTCGTCCGAACACCAAGACGTCTCCAAGATCTACCACCGCCGTTTCGCACGGACGATGCAGTATCGGAACCGCGTCTGGGCGGTGCTTACGCGCGTCTTCTTCAGCCGGTGGATCGCCCCCGAGTCGACGGTGCTCGACCTCGGATGCGGCTACGGGGAGTTCATCAACAACATCGTCGCGCGGGAGAAGCTCGCGATGGATCTGAATCCCGACGCGCCGCGACACATCGCGCCGGGAACCAAGTTCCTCCTGCAAAACAGCGCCACGCGCTGGCCGCTGCCGGACAGCAGCCTGGACGTTGTCTTCTCAAGCAACTTTTTTGAGCACCTGCCCGACAAGGCTCAGCTCGACCTCACGCTGCGTGAGATTCTTCGCTGCCTGAAGCCCGGCGGACGACTGATCGCGGTCGGGCCGAACATCAAGTTCCTGCACGGGATCTATTGGGATTTCTACGACCACCACATCTACCTAACCGAGGCCTCGCTCGGCGAAGCGCTCGAGGTCGAAGGCTTCCGGATCGAGCACATCACGCCGAAGTTCCTCCCCTTCACGATGGTGAAAGCGCCGCAATACCCGATGCTCTTCGTGCGGCTCTACATCGCATTCCCCTGGGTCTGGCGGATCCTCGGCAAGCAGTTCCTCGTGATAGCGCAAAAGCCCGCCGCCGCCGCTGGCGGCGGAGTGGAAAGTGCGAGTGGAGAGTGAAAGTGGGTCTTGGCTCTAGGGTCTCGGGTAGCCCGCGAACTCCGAGCGCGGGTCTGGAAATTTCGATTTGTTGGCGACCGGCTGTAGGAGCTCGCTTGCCGAAGGCCCTGAGCGGAGTCGAAGGGCGGGCGATGGTTTGCGTCCGAGTTGGGGCGCGTTGTCCCTAACGCGCCCTTGTCCCGCTCCTCACGGAGCCTTGCGCTCCATCGAGCGCGACTCCTCTCGCGCCCCTCGGCGAGGGGCGCGCTACCTCGCTGGCCGCTCCTCCAAATGCCAGATGCCAGATTATCAGTTGCCAGATTTAGGATTCCGTTCCTCTGCGCCCCAGTTTCTCTGCGGTGCAATTCCGTAGGCATTACGCCGCGACCTCCGTCAGCCTCGCCGCTCTGTGATCTCGGTTTGGTCCTCTGTGCCCTCTGTGGCTCCATGCTTCATTCCGTCTTGGCATTTCTCTGGAGCTTGGCGCTTGGTGTTTCCGCGCTGCCGGCCTCCTCGCCGCCCCGGAGCCCCGCGACTCCGGGGGCAAAGTCAGGTCAACCTAAACTTCCAGCCTCAACTCGCGCGATGCTGCGCGCAAAGCGCGGTCACGCCGCCTTCATCGGGCGAACATCAGCCTTCACCTTCGGGCCGACCGTGTTGAGAGCCTCACGCAGATCATGGTCGAGCTGGACGCGCAGCCAGTAACCGGGGGCCTGCCCAAAGTAGGCGCAAAGGTGAAGATCGGTCTCGGCCGAGATTCCCCGCTTCTCGTTCACGATCTCGTTGACGCGCTGATGCGGCAGCTTCGCGTCCTTCGCGAGCCGGTATGGAGTGATGCAAAGGGGAATAAGGAACTCCTCGCGGAGGAGTTCTCCCGGATGGACATTGAGGTGCTTCTTCATTCGAGCTTGGTCACTCTCCGCGGTCTTGCCGCAGTTCCGCGAGCATCGACACCACGCATGAAAGCAAGATCGGCATGTCACGGCTTGCAGCGTTCCAAAGCACCCGGTGGTCGATCTCGTCATAGCCATGACTCAGGCGGTCGCGCATCCCGGCGATTTCCTTCCAAGGAACTTCCGGACGCCCATCCCGAAGCACCATTGGCAGTCTCTTCACAGCTTCCCCGACGATCTCCAACTGGCGCTCCAAGGCCGAGATGGCGATCCAGTCCGCTACGAGCTCCTCAAAATTCTTCCCGGTGCAAATCACCTGAATCCGACCCGCCGCATCCCGGATCTGGATCAATGTGACCCGAGGGTCATGCCTGCTCATAGATAGGCACAGCCTCCTGACGGATCCGGCGTTCAAGCGCCGGGTGGAGACGGGAACAGAAATCGACCTTGTGGCCAAGTATCTCCGCCAACTCGTCCGCATAGCCGAAGTAACGGAACCCGACATTCTGAAGCGCATCCGAGTGAAACTCGGCAAGCACGTCGATATCGCTTCGCGCAGGGTCGAAGTCCTCGCGGAGAACTGAACCGAAGAGACTGAGGCGTCGAATGCCGTGCGCACGGCAGAAGGACGCCACCTTCTCGCGGTCAAAGCTGATAGGAAACGCTGCTGCCCTCATGGCGGCATTTCAATCCAGCATCCGTGCGCCCGCAATCCCGATTCAGAGCCGGCAGGCCGGTATTGAGCGAACCATCGATAGCCACCCCCTTCGTTCCTCACGCCTCCCACGCAACTTCCCCGCCTTGAAGGTTCTCTGGCGGAAGGTTGGTTGTTGGAGCTTCGCGCTTCGCGGCAGCGGTCCCGTGGTCAGTTGTCCCTTGGCTTGCCGCGCCATCTCGTCGCGCCGTAGCTTGAATGTAGGCGGAAGCTCCGCAGGAGCGACGGCGGGTCCTGTGGTCCGTGGTCTTGCGGTCTCTCCGCCCCTTTCACTTCCGCGCCCTCCATAGCCTCGGCGTGCCCGCCATAGCCTTGGCGACGGCGGGGCGAAGGAGGGTCACTTTCACTCTCACTCGCGCGCTGCGCGCCCTCACGCCGGCTGCACTTTTCGTCGTCCCGTCAGCCAGCCGCGCAGGAGCGCGATGCGTTTCCACAGTCCGAACGCAGCCCGGTATTTCCACTCGACCAGGCGCGAGCCGCGCGGGTTGAAGTGCTTCAGGTAAACCGCGAGGTTCGCGTCGAAGATCGCGTGCGACATCGACGCGTGCTCGCGGCCGACGCTCACGCCCTTGATGTGCGTGATCGACACGCGACCGTCGTAGACGATTCGGAGGCCGTGCCGCGAGAAGCGGATGCAAAGATCGAGGTCGTCGCCATACATGAAGAACGTCGGGTCGAACAAGCCGACGTCGTCCAGACACTCGCGACGCGTCAGCATGAAAGCGCCGTTGATCGCACCCACGTCGTAGGTGTCGCCCGCCGGCATGTAGGTGAGGTTGTAGCGCGCAAAATTCCGCGACTTCGGAAACAACCGCGCGAGTCCACTGGCGCGGCAGAAGCCGTCCCAGAGCGTCGGGATCGAGCGCCGGCACGCGAGGTCCATCGACCCATCGGGCAGCTCGAGCCTCGGGCTGATAAGGCCGATGGTGCGCTCGGTGCGGATGCGCTCGACGCAGTGCCTGATCGCCGCGGCGTTTGAGACCGTGTCGGGATTCAGGAAGAGCACGCATTCGCCGCGGCTGTGGTGGCAGCCGAGATTGTTGCCGCGGCCGAAGCCCAGGTTCGACGGAGGCAGCTCGCAGCGCACGTGCGGTGCATGCTCGTCGAGCAAATCGGCGACGCCATCGGCGTTCAGGTTGTTGTCGACGACGATGATCTCCACAGCGCGCGCGACGCCGTGGTCCGGGAGGGTCGTCGGGATGGAATTGACGCAGGCGAGGATCTCCTCACGCGACTTGTATGCGACGATGATGACTGAAAGCAGAGGGATCATGAAAGTGCTGGCTTGTGCTTCCTGGCAGCGTCAAGGCAGTCGGACTTCTACCACGAAACACACCAAACACACGAAATGGCGGAATCGCAGCGGGTATCGGATCAGATATTCCTTATTTCCGAAAAGCGCGTTGGGATTCATTCCAAGGGGTCGACGTCATGGCCCTGCGTTTCGTGTGTTTCGTGGTGGCCTCTTCCGAGTAGTTCCGGTTTCGCCGCTACGATCCCCGATTCTGGTACAACAGCACGTCTGGAGAGGAGAGGATTCATCCAAGGCTCAGAGTGGGTGAACGCTAATCTTCGCTAATCCGCGCTGATTAATTTGCAGGAGAAGAGACTCCTGGTCAGCGCTTCACGGATCAGGTCAAGCGCCCTCGCATAGTTCCTGGACTCAATTGTCTGATCAGCGTTCATGAGCGAAGACTAGCGGTAAACGCCCTGCGTTCTTTTGGAGGTTGATGAGCGTTCACTAGCTTACATCAGCGGTTGGTTCATCTGCGCTCAGTGAGTCTCACTCGCCGGCGGGCTGCCGCCGGATTGCAGCAACGCTTCCCATCGCGGCAATATCGCCGGCTTTAGGAATCGCCGGACTGTCTCGTCCGCGCGCGACCCTTGAGCGGCGTCGCTGATGACCCGCCCCTTCTGCAGTGCATCGATCTCACTGGCGAGTCCCTCTGCGTCGCGCAGGCCCACATAGGTGGCCGAGTCCCCGCAAGTCTCCCTCAACACCGGGAGGTCCGTGCAGATCACCGGGCGTCCACACGCGAGCGCCTCCAGCGGCGGCAGGCCCTGCCCCTCGGCGAGGGAGGGATACACGAGGCAAAGCGCGCGACGATAGAGCGCCCGGATCTGCGCGTCGGACGGTCGCTCGATGATCGTGAGGAGTTCGTTCTTAGTGAGCTCTTCCCAGCCGTAGTATGACTTCCAAAGGTCCGGCTTGCAGCCGGCGACGACGAGCGGCGGTGCCGAGCCTTCACGCCTTCGCAGAAACGCAAGCGCCCGAAACACGAGAGCGAGGTTCTTGTGCCTGGATCGCGCACCCACGACCAGGACCGGCCGTGGCGAACCCGCGCTCGACTTACTATCGTGCTCCTCGTGTGTCGCGCGCGCTGCCTCTTCGAGCTGCAATGAATAGACCGGAATCACGATCACCTTCCGGTGAGCGAGTCGCGGGACGAACGCGAGCAGCTCGCTCTTGACCGTCTGCGAGATCGTCACGACACGCTGCGCACGACGAACTACCGTCGGGAGAACGTAGCGGCAGTAAAGAGCCTGCGACTTCGACTGCCAGGGAAACTCAAGGGGGACCAAATCGTAGACCATCGCGATGTGCCTCCGCGTGCGCCATGCCGGTGCGTGGGGAGAAGTGTAGAGGAGCCGCATTCCCCGGAAAAAGAAAGGCACAGCCTGCGCCACCAGAAAACGCACGACAAGGCGCAGCGGAGCCAACGGAATCTTGTCGTTGATCCATCGAAAAGTGCCGTCGAGCGCGGTCGACTCTCGTACCATCGCCGGCACGAGGAGCGCTCGCGCACCGGCTGCCGCGACCTCCATCCCTGTCGGCTGCGAGGAAAGAAGCGGATTCACGAGAACCGTTCCTGGCAGGTCGCCCGAGTAACGCGCGTAGAGGTCCTCCGATCTACACACACCTGCACGCCACCAGCGCACTGCCGCCGACCTCACCGTGCCGAGGCGCATAAGAATCATCGGAAACAGCTTCGCCGGCCGGGCGGGCTTCGTTGAAAGCTCAGCGCGGATCTGCGCCAGCTCCGCCGCGACCGCTCCCCGACCCGACGACAACTGGCCGGGCCGAAGTCGGAACGATGCGGCAAGTGTGCGCACTTTCTTGAAGGAGAAACCAAGTGCGGCGACCCGGCACCAGAAGTCGTGATCGGCCGCGAGCGGCCAGCGCGCGTCGAAACCACCGGCTTTCTCCCACGCGCTTCGCGAAACAAGAATCCCCTGTTGCGAGAACGGCACACGACCCGACGCGAGCGCATCCGCCGCCGCGCGCTCCGGTGCGGAAGGCAAAGGGCCGAGGTCCACCCCGGCATCGCTCACGTAACGAACCCCGCCGTAGATCACGCCGCACCCCGCATCATCCGTGATCAACGCCGCACGGATCAGATGCTCAAACCCCGGCTCCCAACGATCGTCGTCGTTGAGCCAGGCCATCCAGTTCCAACTGCCCGCGAATCCCGCGGCCTCGGCGACCGCGCCGTAAACACCCTTCGCTTGCGACTCGATCACCTCGCATTCCGGAAACTGAGCGCGCAGTCGGTCGACAGCCTCGGCGGGAGCGGCGAGCCTGTGGCGGATGCCAGCCAGCCCCGCGGCTCGAACACGCGCGACGGACGCGACAGTTTCACCGAGCCACCGCGAGTTCCCGAGGGTGGCTGTCACAACGAGAATCTCTTCAGGCATTGGCATGCAGTTAGACCGCCCTAGCATGCGAAAGCGCTGCTCCGGGGCCAGATTAGAACGTCAAGGGGGGACCGGTATCCGACTCTGCTTGCCAGCAAAGGGTCCAAGGCGCGTGGGAATTTCACGAAAAGCTGACCCGCCGTCGCTCTGCGAGCTTCCGCCTCTGTAGCCTACGGCGCGACGAGATGGCGCGGCAAGCCATGCGACCAGGGACCCGCCTTCGCCCCGCCGTCGCCAAGGCTATCGCGGGCACGCCGAGGCTACGGCGCGGCAAGCCAAGAGACCTCAGACCCGGAGTCTTGAAACGCTGATGGACGCTAACCCGGATGCGTCACACTCTCTCGTGAACGCCCTACACCCTGTCTGTCATTGCGAGAGCTGGAGCAAGCGGAGCTTGCGTGGTGGAGGCGATGAACATGCTGGAGGGCAGTCGAAGTGGTGTCGTGCAGTGTGACCGTGCTCTCCCTGGTGCTTCGTGCCCGCGTGCGAGAATGGTTCCGCCGGCCGAGCGTGGTTGTTTGGTGCGTTCGGTCGCAAGGCCGACAAGCCCGGTTAGCAGGATATCCTGCCCTTTGCTCCCGGCGGGCACGACACCGGTTCGACCACCAACGATGCTCCCTACACTCAATACTCACGCCGCCGGCATCGATGCCGGCAGCACCCATTTCTTTGTGGCCGTGCCCGAGGGCACAGTCACCTCTTTCGAGAGTTTCACGGCGGAGCTTTACCGCCTGCGCGATCACTTGAAGGCGCACGCAGTGACCACCGTGGCGATGGAGGCCACGGGGGTATACTGGCTCGCGCTGCACGAAGTGCTCGAAGCGGCCGGGATCGACGTGTGCGTGGTCAACGGCGCACACGCCAAAAACGTGCCCGGGCGCAAGTCCGACGTGCAGGACTGCCAATGGCTGCAACAATTGCATGCCCACGGTCTGCTGCGCAAAAGCTTCGTGCCGTCCGGGCAGATCCGCGCGCTGCGCAGCTACACCCGGTTGCGCGACGACCATATCCGCACCGGGGCGATGTATGTGCATCACATGCAAAAGGCGCTCGATCAGCTCAACGTAAAGCTGCACACCGTCATCAGCCAGATCCAAGGCGTGTCGGGCATGGCCGTGGTGCGCGCGATCCTGCAAGGCCAGCGCGACGCGGCGCAGCTGGCCAGGCTGTGCGACGAGCGCATCCTCAACAAAAAGCGGGCCCAAGTGGAGCGCTCGTTGCAAGGAGTCTGGAAGGACGAGCACCTCTTTGCGCTCAAACAGGCGCTCGATGGCTGGGAGTTTTGCCAGGCGCAGGTGGCCCAGTGCGATGCGGCCCTGACCACCCAACTGGCCGCGCTCACGCGCGATTTGCCACCGCCACCGCACGCGCCGTCGGGACCGAAGAAGAAAAACCACGCGCGCCATCACGTGCCCCAAGTGCCGGAGTTGCACGCCAGCTTGCTGACCCTCAGCGGCGGCTGCGATGCCGCGCAATTGCCCGGCTTCACGCCGAGCAACTGGCTCAAGCTGCTCAGCGAAGTGGGCACGGACTTGTCGCGCTGGCCCAATGAGAAGGCGTTCTGCGCATGGCTGTGCCTCTCGCCCGGGAAAAACCAGTCCGGCAAGAGCAAGCGGCGGGCGCGGCGCCGAGGCAAGACGACCGCGGGCCAGATCTTCCGGCTGGCCGCGCACAGCATCGCCAAGAGCAAATATCAGGCGCTGGGAGGATTTTACCGACG
>DATKCJ010000185.1:0-5527 GCA_035513275.1 Opitutaceae bacterium | reverse complement strand
CGCTGGCTGATAATCTAGGGGCGTTCCGGCAGGGCACAACGCCCGCGCCGAACCCCAAACCTCTACATAGAAAGAATCAGACATGGACGACTCAGAAAAGGCGCTCAGGCTCGAATACAGGAAGCACACTTCGGCAAGGCTCTTGGCGATCGCCGGGAACCGGAAAGAGTATTCGTTCGAAAAGCACTTGGCGTTGCGGATGGTCAAGGAGCGCGAGTTCCTGCAGGAGTTCTGGACGCACGGTGTGATCGCGTGGATCGCCCTTGGACTCTCCCTCACCTCACTCGCGTTCACAGGGCTCGGAGTATTGTTCGGAGGTTGACGTGCGAGCCAACATCGGTGGAGAAGCCCGCGCGCCGGCAATCTCGAACCTTGCCTGGTTCCATTGGGCGTCCCCATAATCCAATCCCGGGCGCCACACTTCCGCAGTGCGAAGAGTGCGGCGCCGTTTGGTCCTCCGTAGCCTTGGCGTGGCGTTGGGGAACTGAGGGTGAGGGGTGAGGTGAGCGTCAGCGCATTGGGGCAGAAATCCGTTGCCCCACCCTCGCCTCGCAGATTGATTCAGCCCGACCTCCCCCATGCAAAAGCACACGCGATGGCTGTTGGCTGAGATCGAACGCTGGGTGGCGGAGGGGATCGTGTCGCCGGAGCAGGCGGGGCGGTTGCGGTCGCGCTACACCGCTCGTGAGGCGGGTCCTCCGTGGGGTCTCATCGTCTTTGCGACTGCGGGTGCGATGGTCATCGGCCTCGGTGTGATCCTGCTCTTTGCCTACAATTGGGCCGCGATTCCGAAGTTCGGAAAACTCGCGCTGGTCTTCGGGGCGATCATCGCCGCCCACGCGTGCGCCGTGCGCCTACTCGCGGGGGACAGTTGGAAACCGAAGTTGGGCGAGGCGATCGCCGCACTGGGCACGATGCTCTATGGCGCGGGCATCTGGCTTGTCGCCCAGATCTACAACATCGACGAGCACTTCCCCAACGGCTTCCTCTTCTGGGCCCTCGGCGCGCTCGCGATGGCATGGGCAATCCGCTCCACGGCGAACGGCCTGATGGCAGTCGTCCTGCTCGTCTTCTGGGCATCGTATGAGACATTCGAATTTCATGCGCCGCACTATGCCGCGGTCCTCCTGATTGCGATCGGCTTGCTTCCGCTCGCGTGGAAACAGCGCTCCGCAGTGCTCCTGGCCGCGACGGTGATCGCGATCCAGTTCCTCATCGCCGCAAACGTCGCTTCGTGGGGCGGCGCGGGACATGCCTTCACCTCGAGTCTCGCGCTCGGCGTGCTGCTAGTCGCGGCCGGGCGGATGATGGCGGATGCACGCGTCGACTTCGCCGGGGGCGCCGGTGTGCTGACGACGCTTGGCTTTGGAGCGTTTCTGGTGTGCGCCTACATCCTCTCCTTCGATAATTCCGCGGGCCGCCTGCTGGATCTGGCGCGGGGAGTTCGCCCGGATCGGATGACCGCCTCGATTTTCACTTGGACGCTGTCCGTCGCAGCGATTGGAACGTGGGCGTGGCTGGCGGATCGCTCGCTGCTCAAGCGCAAACTCGAGATCAATCGCGAGGAGTGGCTCCTGCCGGTGATGCTCCTCCAGTGTGTGGTCTTCGCCGCGCTCGGCTCGCGCGATTGGGCGCTGCTGATTGCATGGTCGTTCAACCTCGTGTTGCTCGGCATCGCGGCGATGTGGATGTGGCGCGGTTGCAGCGAGAGCCGGCTGCGACCGACCGTGCTCGGCTCGCTACTTCTCGCTGCAGTGGTGCTCGCCCGTTATTTCGACTTGTTCGACAACTTCGCGTCGCGCGGGCTCGGATTCATAATTCTCGGCGGCATCTTCATCGCGGAGGCGCTCTACTACCGGAAGATCAAGCGCGAGACGGAGGGCGCACCATGAAAGTGCGGCTAGCTATCGCCGTCGCAGCGCTGCAGGTGTGCCTCCTCGCGTTCATGGCCGGTCAGCGCGAGTGGATCTCGCGCTTCGGAGACCAGCTCACGCTGCGCACTGCGCCGATCGATCCAAACGACCCGATGCGCGGCGCCTACGTGCGCCTGAACTACGAGATCAACTGGGTGCCCGCCGCACTGTGCAAGGACGGGCCCGCCGAGTGGACCAAGGTGAACGACTACACCTTGGTCCGGCGCCTTCGCGATCGCGTCGTCTATGCCCTGCTCCGAATCGACGCGTATGGGATCGCGGAGCTCGTTTCACTCAGCGACGTGCGCCCCTCCGAAGGAACGTATCTGCGCGGACGCGTCGAATCAGTGAGCCCGGGCAGCGTGCAGGTTCGCTACGGGATCGAGGCCCTCTTCATGGAGAAGGCCCAGGCTGTCGCCGTGGAGCATGCGGCCACCTACGAGAAAGTCGGGGCGCCTATGAACGTGCATGTCGCCGCGTCCTCCTCGGGCATCGGCGTGCTGAGGGATTTCGAATGGGAGCCACTCGGGATCACGATCGAGTTCGACCCCGTGCCACCGCGCGAAGCGGAGCAGGGTCAGCCAGACGTTCAACCCTCATTGACGGGGCTGACTGTCAACCTTCACAACTACAGCGACGCCGACCTGGCGATCGTCGATCTGCCAGACGACCACTCCTTCCGGCTCCTTCCAAACAACCGCTGGATGCAGAGCCACTACGCATGGTCCGGCGAAGGAAAAACGTTCAAGCTCCCCGCGCTCCGGCCTGACACGATCGTCATTCTCAAGCCGGGCGCGACGCACAAGATCCACATCGACCTGACCAAGGAGCGCTGGTGGATCGTCGACACGAACAAGCCAGGCGGTGAAGCGTTCCCGATGCAACAGGTCCAGGACGGTTGGTCCGCCAGCTTCAGGATCGAGTATGCGCCGCCGGGACGCGACGCGCTTGCAGGCCTTCCGAACGCGGAGCTGGTCCGGCACGCCCCGCTGAGATCGCGCGCGTTCAACGCAAACCGCGGGATCGATTGAGGGCAGACTGTCCTGAGGTAGGAGCCCGCTTGCGGGCGATGGTTTGTCGTGGCACCGGCTTCCAGCCGGTGATTTCGCGGTGGATGCAGCCACAATGAATCGCCCGCAAGCGGACTCCTACCTTAAAGACTCGCACAAACGCACCATCACCTCCACCACTAGAACGGGATGCCGATCGAGAAGAAGAGCGTGCCGCTCGGATCGTCGATGCGGGGGTTGAGATTGCGGCCATAGCCCAACTGGGTCGGTCCCACGATCGTGTGGTAGCGTAGCAAGAGGCCGGCTGAGTAGAGCCGCTCTTCGAACGGATAGTCTGCAAGTCTCGCGGCGATTCCGACTGCATCGAAGAAGGCCACGATCGAAAGCGTCTCGGTCAACGCCTGCTCGACATCGAGACCCGCGCGCAAGAAGGATTTCGCACCGATAAACTTGCCGTCGGCACCGCGCGGCGCCGCCTCGCCTGACTTGTAGCCGCGGATGCTGCCGTCTCCACCGGGGAAGAAGCGCTTGTTCACGGGGAGCAGCGCGTCGTTCTCGCTGCCCTCGGTCGTCACGACTCCATGCGACATCGCGAAGTGAAGCCAGCGCCCGGCGCCCAGCGATGTGTGAACGGATCCTCCGACGACGAGGCGTTGGAAATCAGACTCGCCGCCGAAGTCCTGCGACGCCACCTCCAGCCGCCCATACAAACTCGCGCCGCGACGCGGCCGCAACGGGCTGTCGCGCCAGTCCGACGAGATTCCGACATCGACGCTGCCCACCGTCACATCCTCGCTGTCCAACGGGGCGGTGCTCAACTCGTTCTCGCGATTGCGCAGCGACTGGAACGTGTAGCCGACGCTCGCCTCCCCATTGATCTGGCGGATCGGCCGCCGGAGCGCGACGTTCACGCCGACTTCGGTTCGCACGAACGAAATCTCCTCGCGCTCCAGACCGAAGATGCGCGCAGTGCCGTCGATCGACTCACCAAAGAGTTCGGGAACGGTGTAACTCAGCTCACCGCGCGAACTCTTCATCGATTGCACGAGCTCCAGCCTTGTCTGATGCGCGAGCCCGAAGACATTCTTTTTGCTCACTTCCAAACCGGCTCGCAACTGCTCGTAGGTGCCGTAGCCGAGCTGCACCGCCGCGCCCCACTGCCGCCCTTCCTTGAGAACAAAGACCGCATCGCGCTCCGGGCCATCGGTCGGTTCGACGCTCATTTCCACTGAATCGAACACCCCGAGCCTTGCCAGCCGGTAGCGCGAGCGCTCGAGCACAATCGGGTTGAACACGTCGCCAGCCCGCGAGCCGATGCGCCGCCGAACGACAGACTCTCTTGTGTGATCCGCGCCCTCGATTCGCACCTCGCCCAGTTTGACCTGCCCGCCGCGCGTGATCTCGACAGTCACATCGACCGGCTTCACCTGCGACTCGACCTCGCCCACCGCATGCGTGATGCCAACCTCCACATCGGGAAAGCCACCGGCGTAGAGAACGCGGCGCGCCACCTCGCGGACATCCTGCTGCCAGAGCCGCGACCACGGGCGCGCCGCAAACTTCTGCAGCGCGTCGAGCGGTTCTTCAAAATCGTCGCCACCCGAGACGATGACGGAGCGCACCTGCCAGCGAGGTCCTTCCTCGACGACGATCGCAAGAGAGACTTTTCCGGAGTCCGGCTCGACGGCCTCGTTCTCGACTCGAACCACTGCCTCGGCAAATCCGAGTTGCTTGAGCTCATCCTGAAGGCGCTCCACCGCGCGCGTGAGACGCGACTTTGTGTGCGGCCGCGACGCCTCGTTGGCCACAAGAAATGCCGTCGGGCGAAAATACGCGCGCGCTCTCCCGATAGGGATCGCGGTCAATCCGGAGATGGTGACGTCGCCGACGTATTGGCGCTCGCCTCGCTTCACCTCAAAGACCGCCGACGTCGCCTGGAGGGGACGCGGGAGCGGCGTCGAAAGCGTGGAGTCGACGTTGAGCTGCCGCGTGGTGCCATCCTTCGCCGTCAGTTCCACGTCGAGCGTAGCGTCCTTGAATCCCTCGTCGGCGAGCGCCGACAGCAGGAGAATCGAGGCGTCCTCGATCGCATTTGCGTCCAGCGATTCTCCGACCTGATCCCGCAACAGCCTCTCGAGCGAACGCCGCTGCTCCCAGTTTCCCAGCCACCCGAGTCCTTCCACCCGGATGCGCGCTCGCTCGCCAGCGGGCGCCTTCTCATCGGGTTCATCCACGGGTTTGGGCCGATCGCGAATGATTTTCCACTTCACGCCCGAGTTGAACTCATCGAACTCGTCGTATTCGCCGACCAAGCTGAAACGCTCATCCATGCGGTATTCGATGCCGTAGGTCTCGCGCCCTTGCCTGGAAATATTCGCCCCGGAGGAAAGGCTGAGCCGTTCCGAATTGCCGCCGTCGGGGCCCAAGCTTCGAAGGAGGCCCTGCCCGACATACGTGCCGAGCCTCGCATAGCGCCGGCCACCGGGAGCTGTGCTGTCGCTCTCGGCAGACTGACCGGTCATCACCATGCCGAGCAACACGTCGCTTCCAAGCGGAGGGCTCGACGTGAACGTGAGCTCGGGCTGGGTCGCGGTGCCTGTGAGT
>DATKCJ010000184.1:0-2948 GCA_035513275.1 Opitutaceae bacterium | reverse complement strand
GTCAGCACGCCGCTGTCAGTGCCGAACCCGACGCGCACGCCCGCGTCGGCGAGCCGCTTCAGATTTTCCTTCGCCGTCTGCAGGATGCCCGGGTATCTCGAGAAATATTTGTCGCCCGTCAAGGCCTTGTGGTACTCGGGGGACGCCAGGACGGTCTTCTGGCGCTCATCGAGGCCGCGCGCAAAGAACGGATCGTCGAGGAACTGCTTGGGCTCTTCGAACATGAAGGTCGCCCATTCGCGGTAGAGCGTGGGAATGATCCAGGTGCCGTGCTCCTTCATCAGCTGAATGAGCTCGGCATCCACGGCTTTCTCGCGCACACTGTGGCCGAACGCATCGAGCCCGGCGGCTACGAGCTGCTTGGCATCGTTCAGGTAATAGACGTGCGCGATCACCTTGATGCCGTGTTTGTGCGCGACGTCGATGATCGCCTTTGAGATCTCGATCGGTGTCTTCTTGAAGTCGCCGAACCGATCGTCGACCCAGATCTTCACGACGTCGGGTTTGTCCGCCGCGAGCTCTTCCATTTGCGCGGCAGCTTCGGCCGGAGTCGATGGCTCGTACGGGATGCCGGGGACGTTCCCCTTATTCGTGGGGAACCCGTCTTTCACCGTGAAGCCGCGGCCCGCGGTGAAAATGCGCGCCACAGTGGGCCGCCCCTTGCGCTGCTCCTCGCGCATCTCGTAGACCAGCGGCTTCTGATCGGTGCCCTGCGAGACGACGGCCGTGGTGCCGTAACTCGCATACAGCTGCAGATCGCGGGTCACCCCTTCTCGAGTGAAGAACCTGACCGGATCCTGCACCTCAACATCGGAATTGGACACGTGCGTGTGCAGGTCGATCATGCCGGGCATCACGAACTTGCCCGCGAGATCCTGGACGGTCGCGCCCGCGGGCGCTTTCAATTCGCCTGCCGGACCAACCCAGGTGATACGGCCATCGGTCGCGATCAATGCGGAATTCGCGACCGCGGGACCGCCGCGGCCGTCGATCAACGTGAAGTTGTTCAGGACGAGCACGTCGGCCGCCGGAGCCTGCGAGGGTGCGGGCGCCGTCGTGCCGCCACCGCAGGCGGCCGCGCCGATCGTGAACGCAAGAGCGAGCGCGAAGGCGAGCCGCCTCACTTCGTCCGCTCCCGCGCCTCTTCGAGCAACCGTTTCGCGCGCGACGGATTGAACACGCCGCACGAGCAGAACCGGGTCAGCACCACTGATGCCTCCTCAGGCGTTCGCCGCCCTTCCTTTACCCAATCGATCATTTTCTTGGCGAGCGACTGGCTCACCATCCCGTGCCCGCACATGGTCGACAAGGCGAGCACGTCGCCGTTCGGCAGATGCTCGGTCTTTCCTTCGAATCCGAGCGAGTAGCCGGCGCTGTGACGCGGGATGCCCGCCGCGTTGCAGCACGCGACCGCGCCGTCGACCGAGGTCGAAATGTTGATGCTGAGGCCGATGTCCGCCTCACGCACCGCCTTCGTGCACTGCTCGGCCGCTTCGAGATTGTCGAACACCGCGGCCGCCGTGCAGGTCGTGTCGAGCCCTTCAATCACGCGCGTGAAATCGGGTGAGTTGTCGCGGTTCCAGTGCGCCAGGGGCGACATCGATCGCGACGGGCGGTACGCGCCGCCGTGCCGCGAGTCGCCGAGGTTCACCGGCTTGAACTGCAGGGCGATCTCGAGGAACCGCCGCAGCTTGGGCACCGAGTTTTCGTCGTTCTTGCCGCGGCTCGCGATCGCAAAGACGATGAAGTCGTCGCGGAAGCTTTGCGCGTCGCCAGAGCGATGCAGGGTATTCGTCATGGTTTTGCCATCTCCAATGCGGATTGCACCGCGGCCGGATTCGTGATGCGACCGAGGCCGACGTTCGTCTTCGCGCGGTGCAGCGAGTAGCCGAGCCGCTCGAGCACGGGCGCCACAATGTTCTCTTCTCCTTTTTCGTCGCAGCGCGTCCCCACGCCGAGCGCCACGACCGTGTCGACGCGCTTTTCGACGTCCCACACCAGCCGCACAATCTCCTCGACCCGCTCGACCGGTACTTTGATCTCGACAATCGCCGACATCAGCTTCTCGTTGAGGATGTCCTCGCGCAGCGTGCCGCTGGGCACGTCGGTCATCAAGGACGTGATGGGGTTGCGCTTCTCGAACGTGACCCCCGCGTCGGCCAGCGCCCAGCACATCAGCTGAATCTCGCGCAGCCACACGCCGACGCCGGGGCGGCCGAACTCAATCGTGAAGCCGGCCTCGCCTGACTTCACGCGGCCGCTGATGTCGTTGGTCTTCACTTCCTCGGTGCCCCGTCCTTCAACGCCGGTCGACTCGTGGGGCACGCGCGGATCCGAGAACGCCCTGCGCACCACGCGCGGCCAGGTGAGCTCATCGGGCTCGAACGCGGCGGTCGGGCACACATCGGGCTCGGGATCGAAGCGCAGCCGCATCATCTGGAAAATCTTGCGCGTGGTCCGCACGATGGTCGGATTCAGGTGCTCCTGGCTGAGCCCCGTGTAACACGCGTAGCATTCGACACATTCGTGCCGGTTCACGACGGCGCGCTTGATCGTGGGATCGACGTAAATCGCCCCCATCGGGCACACGTAGGTGCAGTTGCCGCAGGCGACGCACTTGTCAGGATTGATGTACATAAAGGACCTCTCGGGAAGCCTCGATCTTATAACGATCTTCGAACATCGCCCAAAAGTTTCGAAAATCCGTCCTGCCTTTACAGGAGATTAGGAGGCTAGGAGACGCAGGAGGCTCGTCTCAACACGAAGACACGGGGACACGGAGTTTCACGGAGTGTGCATTTCTCCGTGGGCAGCGTTAGGGTCCTCCGTGGGCAGAGCATCGACGTCGTGGGCCGCGAGGCGGCCCACGCAGCGAGACGAAGATCCCCGAATATCAAGAGCCAGGATGCAGCCGCTCTTGTATTCGGGGATCTTCGTCTCGCTGCGCG
>DATKCJ010000183.1:0-6940 GCA_035513275.1 Opitutaceae bacterium | reverse complement strand
GACCTTTGCCGACTACTATCACAGAAACGGAATTCCGCTCGAGACGCTCGCTCGCTGGTGCTGGACAACCGACGAAAATCCAAACGGCTACACGCTGGCCGACGTGAGCCGCGACTACACGCAGGCCGATGGCACGAAGGTTTCGCTGCCGAGCGTGCTCGGCACCCCGGCGTCAGACTGGCTCCGTCGCAATCCGCGCCTGCACCCGCTCGCACAGATCTCGCTCGAATGGAGCGACGGCACTGCGATCAAACCCGAGGACCTGACCGACATCGAACAGACGCTCGACTTGTGGACGGGAATCATCACGAGCAATTACAAACTCCGCGGCGTGCCGGTGGAGGTGACGACAGCATGTCATTCCCAACTCGATTTCCTAGGTGTCCGAGTCGAGTCCGAGCTACTTAAGCAAGATAGACTCCGAGTGATGATGGCGTTCCCACGTGGGCATGATCTCGCGGTGAAAAACACACCGGCAATGGAGTGGAACATCGAAGGACATGAATCGGAACACATCACGCCCGAGCTTGGCGGCTTTGACTATGTTCAACGGAAGGTCCCAGGTGACGACTATATGGTCGGGGTAACCGTCCCATTGATCGAACGGGATACAATCGTGCAGGCGTCGCTTAAGTCAGGCGCACCACACCAATTCATTCTTGGATTTCCGGATGAGGAAGGACGGCTCGAATTCGGGATTTGGTTCTTTGGCGAGAAGACTGCTCACGATACGATCCTGAAACTCGAAACGGGTAAAGTGGGAGCACCGCTCTTAACGAAAGGTTCAGCGGAATCAGCTTCGGCAGCCCATTGGCAGGAGTTTTGGCACTCAGGCGCGGCGGTCGACTTCACCGGCAGCACCAATCCACTCGCGCGGAAGATGGAGGAGCGGATCATTCTCTCGCGCTACCTGACCGCGGTGCAGTGTGTCGGCGATGTGCCGCCGCAGGAGAGCGGGCTCACGTGCAACACCTGGTATGGCAAGCACCACACCGAGATGGTCGTGTGGCACACGGCGCACTTCTTCCTCTGGGGGCAGCCCGCGATGGCGAAGAAGAATCTCGACTGGTTCCTTGACCAGCTGACCAACGCACGTGCCACCGCGGCCGCGCGGGGACTGCGCGGCGCGCGATGGTCGAAGATGGTCGGCCCCGACGGTCACGAAAGCCCCGGCGGCAATCCTTTCATCGTGTGGAACCAGCCGCACCCGATCTTCCTCGCCGAGCTTGCGCTCCGACAATCGCCGCCGGGCGAGGCTCTCGAGAAGTACCGCGAACTCGTTTCTGAAACGGCCGAGTGCCTCGTCTCGATGCTGAAGCTCGACGAGAAGCGCGGCCAATACGTGCTCGGCCCGCCGCTTTGGATCGCGCAGGAGATCCACGATCCCGCGACGAGCCAGAATCCCGCCTACGAGCTCGCCTATTTCCGCTGGGCAATCGAGACGGCTCAGCGCTGGCGCGTGCGCTCCGGGATGACGCGCGAGGCGAAATGGGACAACGTGCTCTCGAAGCTCGCGCCGCTTCCGGTCGTCGACGGCAAATACACGGCGCTCGAGTCGCATCCCGACACGTGGACAAACCTCGCCAGCCGGCACGATCATCCCTCGATGCTGATGCCGGTTGGTTTCTTCACGCCAGGCGCCGACGTCGATCGCGCGACGATGGGCCGCACGTTGACCGCGGTGCTCGAGGAATGGGATTGGAACGCGAAGATCTGGGGTTGGGACTACCCCATGGTCGCGATGGCGGCGACACGGCTCGGCCGACCTGAGGATGCGGTTGAAATTCTTCTGCGCGACGGACCCAACAACCGCTACACGCCGAACGGTCACTGTCCGCAGGGCAGCGACGCTGTGCGCGTCCACCAATCGCTCGGCCGCACTGAGATCGCGGTCTATCTGCCTGCAAACGGTGCCTTCCTCTCCGCCGTCGCACTCATGATCGCCGGCTGGGACGGATGCACCGAGGAGTTTCCCGGCATTCCGAGGGACGGCACGTGGCATGTGCGCGCCGAGGGTCTGCAGCGCCTGCCCTGAGCGAAGTCGAATGGGCCTGCCCTGAGCGGGGTAATTTTCGATTTTGGATTCTCGATTCTCGATTGGGGCCGCACCGGCAAACTACAACTGTCGCCCGTCGCCCGTCTCCTGTCCCCTGTCTCCTGTCTCCTGCCCCCTTCTCGCCGCACCATACCTCCACCGGAGCGACGGCGGGTCTTCGGTCGCCCGCTTTCTGCTTCCTTCACCCATCTATCGACTCGACTCGCGCGAGCGGCCGGCGTGGAATTCCAGCGTCTGGGACCCACACCCGGCATCCGCTCCGGGAGCCGCCGCGTCTGGTCACAATCGACCGGTGTTGTGGCGCCTGACGGGCGTCCGTCGCGCAACAACAACCCCAAGCACCCCCCCGACCCGGCACACCGCACGCGTGTTGCCGCGTCGATCTCCTCCCATGACAAACGAAGCACCCGACTCCTCTGCATCCTCGAGCCCCGAGGTCGCAGCCTCCCTCACTGACACCTTAGTTCTGCCAGCCGGAAATCTGCCCTTCGCACTCGCCGCAGGCATCGTCGTCGCAATTGTCGGCGCCGCAATCTGGGCGGCAATCACAGTCGCCACCGAGTACCAGATCGGCTGGATGGCAGTCGGTGTTGGTTTTCTCGTCGGCATTGCCGTGCGCCGCTTCGGCATGGGGAACACGCCCGTGTATGGCGTGATCGGGGCGGTGTTCGCTTTGGCAGGCTGCCTCCTCGGCAACGTCCTGACCCTGGTCGGCTTCATCAGTATCAGCGAGGAGATGTCGTTCTTCGCGACGCTCAGCGCCCTCGACTACGCGCAGGTTCCGACGATCCTGATCGAAACCGGATCGCCCATCGACCTGCTCTTCTACGCCATCGCGATCTCCGGCGGCTACAAGACAAGCATGCTGCAGGGAGATGTCGGTTGAATGGGCGATGGACTGAACGAACGAAGCAAACTCAGCTTCATGGACACCACCGGCAAGGTCTACATCGCGATAACCGTGATCGTTCTGATCGGGATGATCGTCGCGTTCTGGTTCATTTCCCGAAGCGCACCAAGAGGCACACTCTTGATCGTAGGAATCATCCTCTGGGTGGTCGGTCAGCAAGTATCCGGAATCGCCGATCGAGAAATGAGGTTCCTTGGGGGTGTTTGTGCGCTTGCCGGTTTCATGGGAGTATTGCTCGGGCTGTTTGATGTTTTCAGAAAGAAGAAGCCGGCCCGTGACAGTGTAGCCACCTCGCGACACGATTCGAATGAACCTCCGCTGATTCCCCCAGGATTGTGAGCAATGAAAAATTGGTTGAATCTCCGCCCTGGAACTCACCCCGGCGGGAAAGAATCATGAACTCTTGGAAGATTGCCAGTTCCACGATTGCGGTCCTCCTGTGTGGTTGCGCTTCGACGATTCCAAGCGCGGACATGTCCTTGCTGGCACCACCCACCTCGGACAAGGCGTCGGTCTATGTCTTTCAGGCAACTTCGGCGATCGTGAGCGAGAACGTCCCTCTCTTCGTCGACGAGGAAAAGATCGGCGCGCTCAGCTTGCGCAGCTACACGTGGTTTCAATGCGAGCCCGGCGTCTACAAGATTTCGATTGGTGACGCGCTCGTATCGCACCGCATGATCGCCGAAACGCGGGTGGCGCTTGCGGCTGGGGACATCGTTTATCTGAAATATGTCCTGAATTCTCGTCCTGACTCGATGAGCTTGGCCGGAGGATTCTTCGGCGATGTGGTTTCCGGAAAGCAGGTCTCAGAACCCGATCCGCTCTTTCGAATCACCGAAGAAGAAGCGGGGAAACTGATGGAGCGCTACGCGCTCGTGGGAAACACCGTTGGACAGGGAGCGATCCCACAGGCCACGGCAATCGCTCAGGCTGATTCGCAGGACATTAGGCCCAAGTTGTTGAAGGTAGTGAACGCCGAGTATCCGGAAAAGCTTCGCAAGGCTGGAATCAGGGGGCGAGTCATCGTCGAGTTCTTCCTCGATAGGAAAGGTCGGGTGGTCAATCCAGTCGCCGTTGAATCACCACATCCGGAGCTATCCCGTCTCGCGGTCGAAGCGGTGTCGAAGAGTGTGTTCACGCCGGGAATCAAGAACGGCGTGCCGGTCAACGTGCGGATGCAAATGCCTGTTACCTTTGGCGATTCGTGATTTCCTCGTTCCCGAGGGCGCGCGTGGCTCGCTTCAAAACGCGTCGTTGTTCAAGATCTCTTTCACGATTCGCCATGCACACCGTCCAAAGACTTATCGTTCTCTACCTGGCGACACTCCTGGTGTCTTGCGCTCGCGACTCCGACAAGGGCATCTCGGTCTCAAAGGATGACCCGGAGATGAACGCAGCAATCGCGCGAGCGCAGGAAACACTTCCGACATTTTGGGCAAAGCGAGATGAAGTAAGAGACCGGTTCACCGGCCTCCTGAAGGTTTACTTTACGGACGTCGGTGATGAAGACGCCCGGGAACATATGTGGGTCGCGGTCACTGAGCACCGTCCCGACGAGACCATCGGAACTTTGCTGAGCGAGCCCATCTGGCTGGAATCGGTAAAGGGCGGAGACACCGTGCGATTCCCGGACATGCGGATCACAGACTGGCTGTTTGTCCAGGACGGACGGGCTCAAGGGGCATTCACGATCAGACTACTTCGCACACGAATGACACCCGGTGAGAGGAAGGCGCATGATGCGAACTACCCTTTCGCGTTTGAATGACGCAACCAGCCATTGAGTGGATCGAACGCACGCCGAGTGGGTCCACGTTACGCAGGCGCGGACGGATCGAACCCCATGGCGCATGGCTAGTGTCCCCCTGCTCTGTGACTTCCGACATGGTCTGATCGGGAATCTCCTTTTCGTGTGTTTAGTGTGTTTCGTGGTTCCAACTCCGAGTCCGTGCCCATCTGTGTTCCGAGCGAAGCGACATCCTCAATCCGTGGCAAAAACGTCCGGTCTCTGTGCCTCGGTGGTTCCTCCGAGGAACGAATTCGCGTTTGCGGAGTCGTGCGGTGCGTTCCACGATTCGCGAACCCCCACCCCGCTCTCCACATGGCGTTCCTCATTTCCCGAAAGACCAAGCCAAGCTATGACGTGATCGTTGTCGGCTCGGGTGCCGCGGGCGGGCAGACCGCCTACACGCTCGCGATGGAGGGCGCAAAGGTGCTCATGCTCGAGGCCGGGCGCAATTACGACCCAGTCGCCGAGACGCCGATGTTCAACACGAACGACACGGCACCGCTACGCGGCGCGGGCACGCCCGACAAGCCGTTCGGATTCTTCGACGCCACGATCGACGGCGGCTGGCAGGTGCCAGGCGAACCCTACACGAACGCGTCGGCCGACCCGAAGCGCCAGTTCATGTGGTGGCGCTCGCGGATGCTCGGCGGCCGCTCGAACCACTGGGCGCGCATCTCGCTGCGCAACGGCCCTTACGACTTCAAACCCCGCTCACGCGACGGGCTCGGCCTCGACTGGCCTATCTCCTACGAGGACGTCGCGCCCTACTACGACAAGGTCGAGATGCTCATCGGCGTTTATGGCACCGCCGAGGGACTCGAGAACACACCCGACTCGCCCGATGGCGTCCTCCAGCCCGCGCCGCGGATGCGCGCGTGCGAACTCTATACGAAGAAACACGCGGGAAAACTCGGCATCCCCGTGATCCCGATCCACCGCGCCGTGCTCACCGAGCGGCAGGACGGCGCACGCCTCGCGGCGAAACTTCACCCGAACAACCCCGCCGCGCAGCGCGTGCTCGCGCAGGCGATGAGCGAGCGCGCGGCTTGTTTCTGGGCGACGCCTTGCGGACGCGGCTGCTCGATCAAGGCCACCTACCAGTCAACGACCGTCCACCTGCCGCCTGCGCTCGCGAGTGGCAACCTCGACATCCTCACCGATGCGATGGGCTACCGCGTGATCGTCGGCAACGACGGCAAGGCGACCGGCGTCGCATACATCGACCGCAAGACCGGCCAGGAGCGAACGGTGTCGGCGCGCGTCGTCGTGCTCGCGGCGAGCTCCGCCGAGTCGGTGCGCATGTTGCTAAACTCGAAATCCCCGCACCACCCGGAAGGCGTCGCCAACTCAAGCGGGATCGTCGGCAAATACATCATGGACACTGTTGGCGCCGGTTTCGGCGGCCAGATCCCAGCGATGGAGAATCTTCCGCCTCACAACGAGGACGGCGCCGGCGGCGCGCACGCCTACGTGCCGTGGTGGCTCTACAAGGAGCAGCTCGCCGGCGGGCTCGGTTTCGCGCGCGGCTACCACATCGAGTTTGGCGGGGGAAGACAGATGCCGGGCATGGGCACGGGCGCCGGGCTCGAATGGCTCACGGGCGGCAGCTACGGTGCGAAGTTCAAGGAGGACGCGCGCCGCTACTACGGCTCGAACGTGTGGTTCTCCGGCCGCGGCGAGATGATTCCCAATGACGATTGCTACTGTGAGATCGACCCGGACGTGAAGGACAAGTGGGGCATCCCTGTGCTGCGTTTCCACTGGAAGTGGTCGGAGCACGAGACGCGTCAGGCGAAACACATGCAGGAAACGTTCGCCTCAATCATCGAGACGATGGGCGGGCGGGTGTATAGCAAGCCAAAGCCCGACGGCTCCGATGCGATCGCCGCCGGCGGTCAGATCATCCACGAAGTCGGCGGCACGATCATGGGCAACGATCCGAAGACATCCGTGACCAACCAGTGGTGCCAGACGTGGGACGTGCCGAACCTCTTCGTCACCGACGGCGGCGTGTTTGCCAGCAACGCCGACAAGAACCCGACCCTCACCATCATGGCCCTCGCATGGCGCTCGGCAGATTTCATGCTCGAGGAAATGCGGAAAGGAAACTTGTGAAGACGCTCTTGCTCCGCCTTTCCGATGTAGGAGCCCGCTTGCGGGCGATTGCTTGGATTGAGGTGGGGCG
>DATKCJ010000182.1:0-6681 GCA_035513275.1 Opitutaceae bacterium | reverse complement strand
AGCTCATGGCAGTCCGAGCAGCTCATCTGGCCGGTGGCGACGGGGTGCGCATGCGGTTGGGAGAACTCGCCGCGCTTGTCGAGGTGGCACTGGTAGCAGGTCTCGGGATTGCGGCCGGGGTTGACGATTGAGTCCTTGGTGCCGCCAAGTTCGGAGTGGATGCTGCCGGGTCCGTGGCAGCTCTCGCACCCGATCACGCTGCCCTTGTCGTCTTTCAGGCCGAGGTGGGCATGCGTCGCGCCGGCGAATCCGTCGGTGACCTCCGAGTGGCACATGGCGCACTCGCTGTCGCCGACGAAGTTCGCGCCCGCGATCATCGGCGGGGCGACCAGCGTTCGGTCCATGGAGACGCAGGAGATGAACAGCAGGGTCCAGGCAACGACTCCGAGAGTCAGCCAGCCCCCCTTTGTTTTTGGAAAACGGGGAAGTCTCATATGCGAGTCCTCAATTCTGTGCCTGTGGCCGCGTGGGCCACTCGGGATGCGTTTGAATCTGTCGGCAAATACATGGTGGAAAACCTTGGCGCAGAGTGTAGTCGCTGCGTGGATTCTGAACTATGCATTTGCTGCCATTTGCTCTCTATTGGTTGCAGGACACCGCTCCGCCCGGGAGGTGTGGCGAATCCGGTGGGCAGGGCGGAAAACGCGGCTTGAACAAGGGTGGGGGGCATCCGACTCTTTCTCCGATCCATGGCTGCCCCAATCACCCTTGACCATGATCCGCACGGCCTCGCGTGGATAGTTTTTGACGACCCGGCGGGTAAGGCAAACATCCTCAATTCCGCCACTCTCGCGGCGCTCGAAAATGTTCTCGACGCGCTCGCCGCGCGGCAGGGGGTGCGCGCAGTCGTGTTGTGGAGCGCCAAGGAGCGTATCTTCATCGCAGGGGCCGACATAGCTGCGCTCGCTGAGCTCCCCGATGCGACAGCCGCCGAGGCGTTTGCGCGCCGCGGACAGGCACTATTCCAGCGCATCGCCGATCTTCCAGTGATCGTCATCGCCGCGATCCACGGCGCTGCCGCCGGCGGTGGATACGAGGTCGCGCTCGCGGCGCACTACCGGCTCGCCAGCGAGAGCCCCGCGACCGTGATCGGGCTGCCCGAGGTGAGCCTCGGCACGATCCCGGGCTGGGGCGGATGCGCCCGCCTGCCGCGGCTGATCGGAGTTTCAGCGGCGGTTGAGCACATCCTCGCAGCGCGATTATTGCCCGCGGAACAGGCGAAGGCCGTGGGCCTCGTCGATGAGCTCGCGCCAGCGGAGGGATTTCGCGACGCCGCGCGAGCCGTGGCGCTCAGACTCGCGGAGAATGGAGTGCCAGCGCGCGCACTCGCGCCCGGTGAGATGGGCACCGAGGCGATCGACTCGCGCCGCGCACGCGTGCTCGAGCGAACTCGCGGCCTGCAACCCGCGCCGGTCGCGCTGCTCGACGTCATCGCGCGCAGCTTTGGCGGCTCGCTCGAAAACGCGCTTGTCGAGGAGGCGCGGCAGTTCGGGCGCGTGACTGTCACTCCGGAATGCTGCGGGCTCGTGCGCACATTCTTCCTGAAGGAGGCTTTCAAGAAACCCGCCGTCGGTGCGTGGTTTCCGGGCACGCGCGCGGAAGCTCATGCGCCTGTCGCGCGCGTCGGCGTGATCGGCGCGGGCGTGATGGGCTCGGGCATCGCGCAGTGGCTCGCCGCGCGCGGACTCGCGGTCGTGCTGAAGGACGTCGACGAACCGGTCCTCGGCCACGCGCGCGAAATCATTGCGAACCTCTTCGACGAGGCAGTGCGCCGCGGCAAGACGAGTGCCGCGGAGGCGGAGGCTGGGATCGCCGCGATCTGCACCACGACGGAGTGGGACGGACTCGCGGAGTGCGACCTCATCATCGAGGCGATCATCGAGGATCTCGCCGCGAAGCAGGCGCTTTTTCGCAAGCTCGCCTCGCTCGTGCCCCCGTCGACGATCCTCGCATCGAACACCTCCGCGCTGCCGATCGATGAGATCGGCGCCGACGTGCCCCGTCCGGAGCGCGTTGTCGGGATCCATTTTTTCAACCCGGTGAGCCGGATGCCGCTGGTCGAGGTGATTCTCGGCCCGCGCACGGCCCGTGCGACGGCGGATCGCGTCGCGGCGTGGACGCGTGCGATCGGCAAGTCGGCCGTGTTCTGCAGGAGTTCGCCGGGTTTCATCGTCACGCGGATCCTCTTCTTCTATTTGAACGAGGCCGTGCGGGTCTGGAGCACGCAGCCCGACACGCGCGCGATCGACGAGGCCATGCTCGACTTCGGCATGCCGATGGGGCCGCTGCGACTGATCGACGAGGTCGGCATCGATGTCACAGCCTCCATTATGGAAGGCATGAGTGGCTACTACGCCGGCCGGTTCACCCCGGCGACGGCGGCGGCCAAACTCGTCGCAGCCTCGCTCAAGGGCCGCAAGAGCGGCGCGGGTTTCTACACTTACTCCGGCCGGCGCGAGGTCGTGAACGATGAGGCAGCCGCGATCGCGGGCGCCGCACCGTCCGGCGAGCCGCTCACCGCCGCGCAGATCCGTGAGCGGCTGCTCGACCTGATGGTACGCGAGGCGCACGGCTGCCTCGAGGAAGGTGTCGTGAAATCGGCCGACGACATCGACTTCGCGATGCTGCTCGGCACGGGTTTCCCGGCGTTTCGCGGCGGTCTCACCCATTGGGCAAAGGCCGCTGGCAAGCTTTAAACCACCGCCGCGGGTTTTAACCGGGAAACGGGTTGCCAACTCTCGCGGCCGCCCATTTTTTCGATGGGTCCCATGAGCCGGAAAAAGACCCCACAAATGAAGGACGTCGGGCAGGCGCTTGCCGTTGAAGGAGGCCTCGATCGCGAGACGAGGGCCGACTTTCTTCGCGTCATCCTCGAGTCGCGTCACGGCGACCTGCGTCAGGAAAGTCTTAACCGGCAGGGCAAAGGGCACTTCCACGTCTCGGGCATGGGTCACGAGGGGTTGGCGGCGCTCGGCCGGTTGCTGCGCGCCGGCGACTACGTTTGCCCCTACTACCGCGACCGCGCGCTTGTGATGGGAAAGGGTGTCACCACCCGCGAACTGGCGCTCGACTATTTCGCAAAGCGCGACTCCGGCAGCCGCGGCCGGCAGATGCCCGGCCACTACAGCGACCGCGAGCGCAACATATGGAGCGTGCCCACGCCGACTGCCGCCCAACTCCTCCCGGCCTGCGGCATCGCCTGGGGCATCCAGCTCGACGGGAAGGACGACATCGTCGTCACCAGCATCGGCGAGGCGTCGGCGCGTCAGGGCGACTTCTACGAAGCCGTCAGTTTCGCTCAGGAGCGGAAATTGCCGGTGATGTTCATCGTCGAGGACAACGAATACGGCATCAGCACGCCTACGAAGGACATTACGCCGCTCGCCATCGGCACGCTCAACCCCGCCAACTGGGAACTTGTCGACGGCAGCGACGTCGATGCGATCCATGAAGCCTGCCGGAAGGCGATCGAGCGGATGCGCGCGGGAGAAGGCCCGACCCTCCTTTGGATGAAGATGGCGCGGCTCTCCAGCCACACGAGTTCCGACGACCACAAGATATACCGCCCCGCCGAGGACATCGCACGGCTCGCAGAGCGCGACCCGCTATTGATCCTGCGCGACCGGATGATCGCCGACGGACAGCTCACAATGGACGAGTTCACGAAGCTCGACTCACTCGTGAAGGAGGACGTGCGCGAAGCCTACCTCGTCGCCGAGAAGGCCGAGGACCCGGTCGCTGCGGACCTCGAGGCGAATGTCGTCGATGCGCCGCCCGTGGTCGACGAGCAGATTTTCAAGGCTGGCAAGTATCGCATCGGCGACATCATCAATCTCACGCTGCGCGCAGGGCTTGATGACGACCCGCGACGGATCATCTTCGGCGAGGACGTCGAGGATCCCAAAGGAGGCGTCTTCAAGCTCACGAAGCAGCTCTCGACGGATTTCCCGGAGCAGGTGTTCAACTCGCCGCTCGCGGAGTCCACGATCCTCGGCGTCGCGTGCGGACTCGCGTCCTACGGCAAGCGCCCGGTGTTCGAGATCCAGTTCATCGATTTCATCTACCCGGGCTGGAACCAACTCGTGACCAATCTCGCCACGCTGCGCTGGCGCAGCTACGGCGGCTGGAAATGCCCGTGCGTTGTTTACGCTCCCTACGGCGCCTACCTGCCGGGCGGCAGCCTCTGGCACAGTCAGGCCAATGAAGCGGCGATCGCGCATTTCCCGGGCATAAACGTCGTGATCCCCAGCACGCCCGAGGACACTGCGGGCCTGCTCTGGACTGCGATGCACGCCGAGGACCCGGTTGTGTTCCTCGTGCCAAAGCATCTCCTCTGGGCCGAGCGCGAAGTGAAGGAGCCGGTCATGTCGATTCCGATCGGTCACGCGCGCAAGCGCCGCGGCGGCGACGACATCACCGTCGTCGCTTGGGGCAACACGATGGAACTCGCCATCGACGCGATCGAGCGCCTCGGCAGCGAAATCGACGTCGAGCTCATCGACCTGCGCTCGATCGTTCCGTGGGATCGCGAGATGATCGAGGACAGCGTGCGCAAGACCGGCCGGCTCGTCGTCGTGCAGGAGGACACGGAAAACTGTTCCGTCGGTCAGATGATCATCTCCCACATCTGCGGCCGGCCCGATGTGTTCAGCCGCCTCGTCGCGCCGCCGGTGCTCGTTACCAAGGGCAACGTGATGATCGGCTACAACCCGGTCTACGAATATGCCGCGCTACCCGACGCGGATGGCGTGATCGACGCGCTCCGCCGCACGATGTCCTCCACGAAGTCGCGCACTGTCGGCACCACCTCCGCGCCGTCCTCGCGCGCGGCCGCGGCGCCCTCGCATTCGGAAACGGAATCTCACGTCGCGAGCGACGCAGCCCCCGCGCACTCCGCGCCGGCCGCGCAGCACATCGTGAAGGTGCCGATCATGGGAGAGGGCATCCGCACCGCGCGCGTCGTCGCGCTGCTAAAGAAACCTGGCGATGTCGTGAAACACGACGATGCGCTTTGCGAGGTCGAGACCGAGAAGGCTGTCTATCCGATCGAGTCGCCGATCAGCGGCACGTTCGTCGGTTGGAAGGTCGCCGTCGACGACACCGTTCTCATCGGCCAGGAAATCGGCGTGCTCGCGCCCACGGGTATCGATGCATCCGCGATGCCGGTCGACGCGCCCGAGCCGGCGAAGAAAACACCGGCCGCAGCGGCGCCTTCAGCACAGTCGGTCGACTCGAGCGGCGCGCCTGCGGGCTCGGTTCGCGTCGAACCCGCTCTCTCACCCGCGATCACGCGCCGGCTCGAGCAGGTGATTCCCGCGACGCTCGAGAGCAAGGCGCTCTGGGCGCCGATCCGCGACGCGCGTGCGATCGCGAAGGAGCGCGACCCCGAGGGCGCGCCGTCTCCTTCGGTGATGGTCGCGTGGGCGGTGACACGCGCGATGGAGAAGCACGGGACTTTCCGCCGGCTAGGGCTCAAGGACGGCTCGATCGTCGAGGTCACGGACTTCGAACTCGGCATGGCTGTCGCGCTGCCCGGCGACAAACTCGCGACCGGGGTAGTCGCCAACGCGAACCGGCTCTCGTGGCCCGACTTCATTCGCGAATACGGAAACGCCGTCGAGGCCGCCCGCGCGGGAAAGATCATCGAGCACCGTGCTCCGGTCGTCATCACGAGCCTCGGCAACTTTGGCGTGCGCGGAGGAATTCCGATCGTGGTGCCGCCTTCGGTCGGCACGCTTTTCGTGGGCACGTCGTTCCACGAGATGATCCGCAGCGGAAACTCCGCGAGGCTCAGCGAGGTCGTCACTTTCTGCCTCACGTTCGACCACCGGATCGTGAACGGCGCCGGCGGCGCGGCATTCCTGCGCGACGTCTGCCGCGAGGTCGAGGGCTTCAAGCTGCCGGAGTAGAGGCGCCGATCAGGATTTCGGTGGACTCTTGCGGCTCACGAGGGCGACCAGCAGGCCGAGGCAGAAGCCGGCGCCCGACGTGATGAGAAGCAGGAGCACCTGCGGCATCTTCACGGAGATGAGCAGAAACTTCGTCTCCACCGTGTCTGTATTCTGCAGCACGACGATGCCGAGCAGCACCGCGATGACCAGGATTGCGACGAGCTTGGCGTTTCTCATGTCTGCGCGGGCTTCACGAACTTCGCGAGCACCAGGCCGGTGACGAGCACGCCGCCGATGATGTGGACGGCGTTGAGGATGTAGACGGGCCACGGGTGTCCCCAATAGACCGGAAAGCTGAAATCGCTGACCACCGCGATCGCGACGCCCGTGAGCGTGACAAACCACACGCGGCTGCCGTAGCTCGCCAGCACGGCCGGCGAAGCCTTCACGAGCAGGAAGGTGAGCAGCAGCGCCGACACCCAGCAGTGTGCGAAGCCGACGATAAAATACTTCGCTGTCATCGCGGGCGCGCCCGCGTGCTTGATGTGCACGGTGGCGATCGGACCCGCCTCGTGGTGCGCATGCCTCGTCTCTTCATCCAGGCTCATCCCGGGCACCGTATACATGCCGTCGTTCGGAAACATCTGCTTGAGCATCGCGCCGGCGGCGTCGCCGTCGGGGCTGGTGTGGATGATCGACTTCGGAAGCGGACTGACGGCCCAGTAGAGATAGCCCCAGAGGAAGAACGCGAGGGCTGCGAGAAACGAACCGAGGATGTATTTGTTCATGG
>DATKCJ010000181.1:0-6037 GCA_035513275.1 Opitutaceae bacterium | reverse complement strand
CGCTCAAGAGCCTGCTCTCGATCAACCGCGATGGAAACGGGTGATCCTTGTTGTAGCCGGTCCCGGCCGGAGCGTGTGCGACGGTCATGAGTTCCGCAGATACGGAATCAGGATACTACGCGTGGCAAGGCGCCAGTCGCGATTATTCCTCTCCACCTCAGCGGCCCGGCGGACCATTTTCTCCTTGGATTTGCACGCTGAATAGCCGCCAATGCCCCGATGGAACCCGTTCGCATCCAGAAATATCTCGCCGACCTCGGTCTCTGCTCGAGACGCGCGGCAGAGGCCGGGATCGCTGCCGGCGAGGTGCTCGTGAACGGCGAGCGCCCCGAGCCGGGCCGGAAGATCGATCCCTCGGTGGATCGCGTGACGGTGAACGGCCGCACCGTCGGCGGCGCGCGGCAGCAGAAGATAACCGTCGCCGTGCACAAGCCGCGCGGGTTCATCTGCAGCAACAACGACCCCGCGCACTCGAAGACTGTTTTCGACCTCCTGCCCCGCCCTCTCAACAAACTGCGCTTCTTCTGCGCGGGCCGTCTCGACCTCGACAGCGAGGGCCTCGTCATCCTCACGACCGACGGCGATCTCGCCAACCGCCTCATGCACCCGTCGAGCGTTGTCGTGAAGCGCTACCAGATCGCGCTCAAGCAACTCATCGCACGCGAGCGCCTGCCCCTTCTCATCCGCGGCATCGTGATCGAGGGCGAGCGGCTCAAGGTCGAGCGCGCCTATCTCCTCAACGCGAACCGCGCCGGCGAGTCGACCGGTGTCGAGGTGCACATGCACCACGGCCGGAAGCGCGAGATCCGCCAGCTCTTCACCGCGCTCGGATACGACGTCGAGCGCTTGCGCCGTTTCCAAATCGGACGTCTCGTGCTCCGAGGAATCCCGTTGCGCGGGGTCCGCGTGCTGGGTAGTAGTGAAATCGAATCTTTGTTCGCCGCTGAAGAACCCGCGCGAAAGAAAAAGGAGTCATCATGAAGCAAATCACCCTCTTCCTCGCATTGGCCGCCGCCACGGTCCTCTCTGCAAATCCGCTCGAGCGCGACGCCACAGTTTACGCCACACCCGACCCGTCGGCCCCGGTCCTCGGCTCACTTCCGAAAGGCACCTCGCCTGAACTCGCCGCTGCCGACGCGCCCGATGGCTGGCTCGCGGTGCTCGTGCCCGGCCCGCAGGACGTGTTCGTGCGCAACAGCGATGTCGGCAAGAATCTCAACATCAAGCCCGGCTCCTCGCTCTACGTCGCGCCCGACACTTCGGCGCCCGCCGTCGGCCGCATGGAAGCAGGCGACCGCGCGGAGTTGAAAGGCCTTCGCGGCGACTGGACGCTCTACAGCTACGAGGATCCGCTCACCGGCTTCATCAAGCTCGCCACGCCGATTGCCCTGGCGGCGGATCCCACCGCCCCGTCTCCGATCACGGGCGCGAGTGTCGTGCCCCGGGCTGACGCCAGCAACATCTCCGCTACCGGAGTGCCGCGCTTCGTCGAGGGACGCTTCACGGCCACCCGCGGCTTCATGGGATTCCGCCATCCGTATAATTTCCAAATCGTCGACACTCGCGGCGTGCGCATCGCCTACCTCGACATCAGCCGGCTGCTTCTCACCGAGAACGTTCAGAATTTCGAGGACCGGATCGTGATCATCTACGGCACCGCGAGCCGCCTTGAGGACAAGCGTCGCAAAGGCGTCGTGATCGAAGTCGAGGGCTTGCATCTGAAGTAAAGTAGCGCAGGTCTCTGACCTGCGTCGGCGGGTCAAAGACCCGCCCTACTCCAACAGCACCCATCAGCGACTTGGTTTGAGTCGCCACAAAGCGGCACAAGAGTGCCGCACTCCAAGACGCTATCGCGCACTCCGGTGATCATTGCTGCTGCGCCGCAGGCGCCTTGGAGTGCGGCAGTCTCCTGCCGCTTTTCGCGGCCGTTCGTTCAAGACGCTTTAGATATTCCGCTGGGCGTGACGCCCCATCTCGGAGCGTTATCCGTCCGAAGCAGGTTGCGCGCTTGCCGCGCAACTCCGGCATACGTGGCGCGTCAAGCGCGCCACCTACATACGAAATCGGCGTCGGCGGGTCGACTTGCCCTACGAAGCCTTGGCGAAGTAGGGAGACCCGCCCTACTTTTACCGCACCCGCAAACTCGCGCTGAGCTGCAGCACCGCGAGGATGATGCCGAACGCGATCAGTGCGACGAACGCGAATGCGACAAACAGCACGCCGATCGAGACCACGTTGAGGAAAATGTTCACGTCGCGCGTGATCTGCCGGCGGTAGACGCGTGCGATTTCCTTGAGGCTCGGCACAATGTCGCCCGTGTTTTCGCCGACGGTGAGCACGTCAATCACCAGCGCGGGAAAATGCCCCATTGCCTGCAGCGCGCCCGAGATCGGTGCACCCTCCGCGATCTTGGCACGCGCCTCGGCAAACGACGCGCGCAGCACCCGGTTCTGCAGCGTGCGCTCCGTCATCGCCAGCGCCGGTATCGTCGTGATTCCGTTTTCGAGCAGCAGGCTGAGCGTCTGCGTGATTCGCAGGATCTCCTGGCTCGCAATAAATCGCCCGATGCCCGCCGACTTCAGGAGCCATGCATCGCTGCGCATCCGGCCTTCTGGCTTCTTGCGCCAGGCCCAGAACGCGATCCCGCCCAGTGTCACTGCGACAAGGATTACCGGACCCCAGGTCACGAGAAAATCCGCGAGACTGATAAGCAGCCGTGTAGCGAGCGGCAGCTTTCCGCGCAACGCCGTGAGCAGCGACTCGATGCGCGGCATCAGGAACAGCAGGAACACGAGGATGACAATCACCGCCACACCCATGATAAAAACCGGGTAGGCCATCGCGGCGACGAGCTTCGAGGTAACTTCCTTGCGGGCCTCCATGTCCTCGATGAGCCGGTCGATCACCGTGCCGAGGTTGCCCGTGGCCTCGCCGGCCTCGATGAGATGCACCGACGCGGGATCAAACACCTGTGGTCGCGCGGCCATCGCGGCGGACAACGAACGGCCCTGGCTCAACTCGTTCCAAAGATCGACGGCAAGCGACTTCAACTTTTCGTCGGTCAGGCGCCGGCTGAGCATCCGCACGCCGTCGCCTACCTGGATGCCGCTCGTCACGAGTCCGCCGAGTGCGCGCAGGAATGGAAGCGCCTCCTTCGACGAATAGGCTTTGCGCCGCGGGCTTCGCGAACCGGGCGACTCGCGCGGCGCCACCACCGAAGCGCCGGCCTCGTTGAGCCGGAGCGGAGCGAGTCCCATGGCCTTAAGTTGGTCGAGCGCCTGCCGCCGCGTCGCAGCGTCGAGCGAGCCCTGCACTTCAGAGCCCTTCGAATCGCGTGCGGTGTAGGAGAAATTCGTCATGACAAGACCAGATGCATCATTCTCTCGCTTGTCATCGCGAGCCCGAGGAACGAGGGCGTGGCGATCCATCCAGATGGATTGCTTCGTCTCCCGCCAAGGCGGAAGCCTCGCAATGACAGCAAGGAACAAGAGTGTCGTGTGATCGCATCTGACGAGAGGTTCAAACCCGACTCCGACAGAATCACAGCGTCGATCGCGACGCCCATCACTTCGCCTCCGCCATTGAGAGAACGCGGATGACTTCGTCGAGCGCGGTGAGCCCCGCCCGCACCTGGTTCCAGCCAGCCGTTTCGAGCGGCGCCATGCCCGCATCGACAGCTGCCTTGCGAATCGCGCGTGCCGATTCGCGCTGCACGATCAGGTCGTGGAGCTTGTCTTCGACGCGCAGGATTTCGAACACGCCGACGCGTCCGCGGAAACCGAGTCCGCGGCAGGCCGGGCAGCCGTTGGCCATCGGAAGGTGTGTGACGCCTTCCGCCGCGGACGGCGGCAGACCGAGCAGCTCGAGTTGCCTAACGAGGCTGTTGTGATCGACCGCGGCCTTCTCGACGCACTGCGGGCAGAGCCGCCGCACGAGGCGCTGCGCGATTACCATCTCGACGCCGGAGGCGATGAGGAACGGCTCGATGCCCATGTCGATGAGGCGCGTGATCGCGCCGGGCGCGTCATTCGTGTGAATCGTGCTGAAGACAAGGTGACCGGTAAGCGACGCGCGGATCGCGATGTCGGCCGTGTCGCGGTCGCGAATTTCGCCGACCATGATGACGTTCGGATCCTGCCGCAGGATGTGGCGCAGGCCCTCGGCGAATCCGAGCCCGATCTCGGGGCGCACCTGCATCTGGTTCGCGCCAGGCACTTCATACTCGATCGGGTCCTCGATCGTGATGATGCGCTTGTCGGTGGAATTGATCTGGCGGATGAAGGCGTTGAGCGAGGTCGACTTGCCCGAGCCGGTCGGGCCCGTGACGAGGATGATGCCGTGCGGCAGGTTGAGCACCGATGCGACCTTCTCGCGATCGTCTGCGGACATGCCGATCTGCTCGAGCGAGAGCGCCTTGTTCTTCTTGTTGAGGAGACGCAGGCTCACGCTCTCGCCATAGATCGTCGGGATCGTCGAGAGACGGATGTCGAGGAGGTTGTTTCCCGCCTTGTAATTGATGCGGCCGTCCTGCGGGAGGCGACGCTCGGAGATGTTGAGCCGCGCCATGATCTTGAGTCGCGACGTGATCGCATCCTGGAATTTCCGGAGATTGTCCGGCACGGGCACGGGCACGAGGAGGCCGTCGACCCGGTAGCGGATGCGAAGCGATTCTTCCTGCGGCTCGAAGTGGATGTCTGTCGCTTCGTCGGTGACCGCCTGCGCGACGACCTGGTTGACGAAGCGGATCACCGCGGCGTCCTCGTCTTCCTCGTCCTCGGCGTGTGCAGCGAGTTCTGGCGTGGCATCGGGCGCGTCGAGACTCTCGGAGCCCACGCCGAGATGTTGCGTGATGAACTTCGTGAGCGCGTCGCTTGGCGCGAGGAGCCACTCGGCCTCTCGGTCGCACGCGGTGTAGATCCAGTCGTCCATGCGACCTTCGGGCGGCCATGCAGTCGCGAGCCGAAGCGGACCCGTGCTGTCGGACTTGAGAGGCACGCAGCAAAATTCGTGGACAAGGCGCACAGGCAGCGTGCCAAGCCTCTCGAGGTCGAATGCCTCGGGATCGGCGAGCGGGAGGCTGGTCTCGCGGGCGAGCGCAGCGAGCGCCGCCTCGGGTGTCTCGCGCAACTCGTCGGCAAGGCGCGACAGGCGCGCGGATCGCGGCGCCTGCAGCACGCGGGTGCGCGCGGCCTCGTCGAGCCGGGCGAGTGAAGCAGGGGTGTCTGTGTGCGATGGAATCATTGCGGCGCGGGTTGTCCCTGGGTCTGCTGCCTGAGCGCGCGGCGGCGGCGCAACTCCTCGATGATGCGCTGCCTGCGCTCCGCCATCTCCTGCTCCGTCGTCACTGCGCCAGCCGCGGCGGGAAGCGGCGAACCCTGCGGCGGCACGGTGGCAACGTTCACGGGCGCGGGCGGCATCATGGTTTGAATCTGCGCTTCCTTCAGAAAGAGCCGGCGCGATCCGCCACTGCCCTCGACGACGACAGCCTCCGTCGCCGCGTCGTAGGAGGCCACGCGGACTCCCGCCTCGGTTCCAGACAACGGGATCCAATAGCCACGGTTGTTCGTGGTATCGTAGATGCTGAACGTCGCCACGCCACCGAAGGAGGCGACGCCGCGGAGTTCGAAGTTGTCGAGCACACCATTGCTCGCAGCCGGCGTGACTGCGGATTGCGGAAGGAACGGCGAATTCGACACCAGGCTCTCCGTGCCGGCGAAGGCGCCGCACGCGAGCGCAATCGCCGCGGCCGCGATGGCGGCGCGGTTTGCGCGGTGGAGTGGGTCGCCGTTGTTCATTTGCGTTTGGTTCGATCGAGGCGCGCGTCAGTTCGTGCTTCCTTCGATGCGGGCCTTCGTGTCCTCGGATTGCCTCGATTTCTGAAGCATCGAGTTCGCATCGGTCGCCGCTCTTTCGGTCGTCAACAGAAGCGTCGGTCGGATGAACATGAGCAACTCAGTCTTCGTGTTCGATTGCGTATGCCGCCCGAACAGCCATCCGAGGAATGGAATTTCGCCGAGGTAGGGAAACTGGCTGCCGT
>DATKCJ010000180.1:0-4012 GCA_035513275.1 Opitutaceae bacterium | reverse complement strand
GCAGCCTTCGCCTGCTCGGAACCGGGCTGCGCCGAGTGGAGCATGCCGTGCGGATTGGCCCACACGACGGAGCCGTTGCCGAGATTCGTGAACGTGACGATCTTCCCGAGCGGGATGTTTCCCGAGCGGTCGGCGAGCGGTTCGTCGACTCGGAAGCTCTCGAAGTCGGCGTGGCCACCTTCGTCGCCCGCGGTGTTGAACGCGAAGAGTGCGATCCGCGTGCCTTGGAACGTCTTCAACTGATACGGTAGCCGGATCACGTCGCCCATGTCGGTGAACGACTCGCCGTCGGTGCTGTAGCTGAGCTGCGCGAAATCCTCGTCGTAGTCGCCGGTCGCGCGCAGCCACACGCGTGGCGCCTCGAGCGGCTGCTCGATCGTCTCGTTCTTAGACTGGTCATAGAATCGCAGCACGAGCCCCACCTCGGTGCGCGCGACGCCGATCGTCGCGAACGGCATGTTCAGCAATGCGAGGCCGGCGGTGTCGCCGGGTTGCAGGCCCGAAGGGTCGAGTTCAGCAGTGGCGACGGAGACCGGACCGATCGCGCGCTGGGTGAGCGTGTTCTTCGCCCAGAGGAACTGGCTCGCCGGCATCGTGTGGAGGCGAAGCGCGCCGGACTTCTCGGTGAGCGACCATTTCGCCGCAACGGGATTGTGATTCCACTGCCAGATCGGTTGGAGCGTCGAATCGGAGAAATCGTCGCTGCGCTCATATGGACCATGCGGCTCGACCTTCGCGTCGACCGCGGGCTTGGTCCACGTGCGTGGCGAGCGGCCCAAGTTTCCTGGCAGCCCGAAGTAGGGCCAGCCGTCGTGCCATGTGACTGGTGAGAGAGCGGTGGTCCGGCCGACCGAGCGGAAGTCGAGCATCGAGAATCCCCACCAGTCACCGTTGGGAAGATCGACGATGCCGCCCTGGTGCATTGGCACGGCGCCGAGCTGATTGCCACCCGGCTCGCTCATACGGAACGTCGCGCCGGGCTCCGGCACAGCCATGCCGAGACCGATCGGCTGCAGCAGCCAGCCGCGCTGTGTGCCGAGCGTTTCGTTGGTGGCGACGACTGTGGTCTCGTAAGGACCGAGAATGTTGTCGGCGCGCGCGGCCTGCATGCGGCCGGTCGGCGCGTAGTTGGCGCTGATGATGTAATACTTCCCGTTGATCTTGTAGAAGTGGTGGCCTTCGCCCATCGCGTTGCCGCGCGGGATGATCACGCGCTCGCTTCCCTCGACGAAGCCGCTCAAGTCGGGCTTGAGCTCGATGAGCGACACCTGGTCGTAGCCGTGCACCGCGTAGACGCGGCCGTCGTCGTCGAAGAGCACGGACAGGTCGTGGATTCCGGGGAGTGTGCGGTGTTCCCACGGGCCGGCGGGGTCGGTGGCAATGAACAACTGCAGGCCGTGATTGTTGGTGTTGGAGAAAACGTAGAACTTGCCGTCGTGAAAACGAAGGCACGGTGCCCAGATGCCCTGGCCGTAGATCTCCTTGCCGTTCTCGAGATTGAATCCCGGCCCGAGGTCGAGCCGCGGCGCGGCGTAGCTGAGAAACTTCCAATTCACGAGATCCCGCGAGTGCAGGATTACCACGCCCGGGATCGAGTGCATCGTCGTGCCGGCGAGGTAGAAGTCCTCGCCGACGCGGATCAGGTCGGGATCGGAAAACTCGTCGTAGAAGAGCGGGTTCGTGTAGGTGCCGTTGCCGTTGTCGGCGGTCCATGTAGCCGGCGCGGCAGCCGCGCCGGCGAAAAGGAGCATGCAGACCGCGGAGAGGAGAGCGACCGGCAGAAGGCGACGGAAAATGCGAGCGTTCATGTCGTGGAAGGTGGAGGTGTGTGTGGGCGGGGTTCTGCGGAGACAGCGTGCGTGCGCGATCTCACTGCGGTTGCGCTGCGCTCTCCGGCCGTAGCAGACGCATGTCGTAGATGCCGCCGGCGAGCACGCGCTTGGCGACGAGCCGGATCGTCACGCGACCGTCCGGCGCGGAGGCAAGGACCGCCGCAGGTATATCGTAGAATTTCTCGACGAACTCGCCGGGATGCTCGCCCGTGAGTTCTTGCGTCGCTACGAGCGTGTCGTTGGCGAAGATGTCGAACAGCCTGCCGGAGTCGGTGCCCGAGTAGGTGATCGACAGCGTGGTCGCTCTCTCGCCGCGGGTGTCGAGCGTGTATTGGAGCACGCGACCGTGGCGCCAGCGCCGGCCGTTGAAGATGCCGGTCTGGGTTTCCTCGCCGGCGAATGCATGCTCCACCTCGGATTGCTGCTCGCCCGGTGCGACCCGGTCGATCGTGGCCGCATCGCGCGCGATCCGCGTGCGCTCGGCCGCGGCGAGCTGTTCCGAGCGCTCGGCGAGCGCCTCGCGATCCGTCGTCTCCCAATACATCTGGTAGCGCGCGTCGTGCAGCCGGAAGAAGGGGATTAGCGCGAGACCGCCCTCCGCCGGCGGCTCGACGATGTCCACGAGCCGGAAGTGGAGCTGCCCTGCGGCCGGATCGGCGACGACTTTGGAAACGATCGTGTTTGCATCGGCGAACAACACGGGCACCTGGTCGAGCGGCACCTCGGGGCCCTCGGCCACGTGCGACATCCTCCCGGCGTCGGCGAGCAGACCGTCGAGGTCCGAAGTGCCCGCTGGATGCGCGAGGAGGATCGGCCCGTGCAAGATCGCGTGCCACGGCGAGCCGTCGGGAAGTGTCTCGACTCGTGTGCTCATCGGCAGGCCGACCTCGACGCGACCGCCGTCGCGCCACTCGCGGGTGATCTCCATGTAGGAAACAGGTGACGAATGGGACGGAGGGGCCGAGCCGTTGACGGTGACGGTGGGCCGCTCGCACCACTCGGGATGCCGCACGCGGAGTGTGAAGCGCTGCGGCTGTGCCGTGTGAATCACCAGCGCAGTTCGCTCCTCGTCGGGGAACGCGGTCTCCTGCCGCACGCGCACGCCGCGCTCCTTCCAGTCGAGTTCGGATGCCACGAAGAGGTTCACGAAAAGCACATCGTCCGCCTTCGAATGCGCGTAGATGAAGGCGCCGTACTTGCCGTGGTTCTCCATGCCGGAGCCGACGCAGCACCAGAAACTGGTCTCTGGCTGCGAGTAGACGCGGTAGTGTCCCGGGCGGGTTGACGTGAAATACACGTAGCCGCCGTGCTCCGGGTGCTGCGAGGCGAGGATGTGATTGTAGAGGGCGCGCTCGTAGTAGTCGGCGTAGCGGGCAGCCGGCCCGGCGCGGAACAAATGCTCTGAAAGCCGCAGCATGTTGTAGGTGTTGCAGGTCTCAGGACCCTGACGCGACTTAAGCAGCGCCGAGAAATCGTCCGGTGGATTGAAGTGCTCGGCGACGCTGTTGCCGCCGAAGGCGATGCTGCGTGGGCCGCTCACCCGGTCCCAAAAGAAGCGGGCCGCGTCGCGCCACGAGGCGTCGCCGCCGAGTTCGGCGATGCGCGCGAAGCCGATGATCTTCGGTATCTGGGTGTTCGCGTGAAGGCCCGTGAGGCGGTCCTCGTGGCGCAACAGCGGCGCGAGAACCGCGCGGTGCGAGAAGCGCTGCGCGAGGCGCAGATATTTCGCATCGCCCGTGATCGCGTAGACGTCGGCCAGCACCTCGTTCATGCCGCCGTGCTCGGTGCCGAGCATCGCTTGCATCTGTTCGTTGGTGAGGTTCGCGAGCAGCGTGTCGCACCAGTCGGCGAGCCGCACGAGGACGTCGCGCGCCTGCTCGTTGCCTGCGAGCAACCACGCGTCGCGCAGGCCGGCGAAGAGCTTGTGCTCGTTATACCACGGCACCCATGCGCCGTTCAGGTTGAAGTTCTGGAAGTCGATGCGGCCGGCCGCGATGTCGTTCCAGAGCGTGCGTCCGCGCGGGATTCCGCCAACGTAGCCGTCGTCGCCGGCCTGCTGGCACTCGGCGAGCCCGGCCACCATCGCATCGAGCCGCTGTTTCCATACGGGGTCGCCGCTCGCGGCCCACTCCTGGGCGAGCGCGGTGAGGTAGTGGCCGGCAGTGTGCCCGTCGAGGCCC
>DATKCJ010000179.1:0-2695 GCA_035513275.1 Opitutaceae bacterium | reverse complement strand
TCGAAGACCTGCCCTACTGGAATGCGGCTCCGATTGTGGGTCGGGGTTTATCCCCGACATGCTGCTCCGAGCGATCTGTCGGGCATAAAGCCCGACCCACATGATGAGGCGGAGGACGCGTCGAACTGACGGAGTCCCGCTGCTCACGCAGCGGGCTACGACGGAGGCGGAGTGCGGAGGCGGAAGGCCGGTGCCACTCCAGTCCATCGCCCGCAAGCGGGCTCCTACATTTCGATCCGCTGACCTACCTGCGCCTTCAGCCATACCACGTCGCGATCGAGTCGAGGCGGCGGCGGTAGCGGCGGCCGATCACGGCTGGCGAGAAGCGCACTTCGATGGTGCTACGCGCTGCGGCGCCGAGGCGCGCGCAGAGCGCGGGGTCGGAGGAGAGTTGTTTCATCAACCACGCGGCGTAATCCACATCCGCGTCTGCCCAGATCTGGCCCTTGTCGTAGGGGCCGACGGTGTGCTCGAGGGTGATGAGCTTGCAGCGCGCGGGGCATCCGTTCTCGCTGTTCACGAACTCTGCGGTCGCCGACCAGTCCGTGGAGATGACCGGCTTGCCGAGATACATGCTTTCGGCGATGGCGAGCCCGAAGCCTTCCGATCGGTGCAGTGAGACAAAGCAATCGCACGCGGACTGCAGTTCGTAGACTTCCGAGCGCTTCAGTGTCTCCGAAAGCAGGGTGACGCCCGGCATTCCGGCCACTTCTTCGCTAAGGCGCAACCAGTCGCCGTGGTTGTCGGCCTTGTTCTGCACCTTGATGACAAGGCCGGTGTCGCCGCTGTCGCCGAACGCTTTGCGCCACGCGGCGAGCGTCGCGCGCGGGTTCTTGCGCTCGCTGTAGGAATTCAGGTCGTAGATGAAAAGGAAGAGAAACTTCCTCTCTGGCAGGCCAAACTTCTCGCGGAAATTGCCGACCGGCCGCGCGAACTCGATCGCGTGCGGCATCGTGTGCACCGATTGGCGAAGTTTCGCGCCGATCGAGTCGCGCACGAAGTTTGAAGGAGTCCAAATCTCGTCGAAGAAGTTCGCGTGTTGGATCCATGCATCCGGAAACTCGGGCAGCTCCCACGCCCAGTAGCCGATGTTGTATTTGCCGGCGCGAAACGCCTCGCCGTGATGATGGTCGATGTCGCGCGACTGGGGCGCATCGATGTGGACGACGTTGATCGGGTTCGGATTGTCGGTGCTGATGCGGCTGAGGAGCGTGTCGTCACCGTGCGGGTTCTTGCAGTTGAGCTTCAGCGGCACGACCGACACGGGCAGGCCGACCGCGTCGCACGCCTTCACCATGCAGCGCGCCGACTGGCCGACGCCGAGATCCGCCAGGACGAATCCAACGACGTTCATGCCAAGCTTGAACCACGGGCGCGCCGCAGCGAAGCGATAGGGCATATGCCGGTCGGTGAAGTCGAAGATCGTGTCGCCGCCGATCGAGAAACTCGTTATCCGAAGCTGCCGGTTTTTGTTTTGCTTGCGGAACCGCTGGAGCTGCTTGCGGATCGCGCCCGGCAGCGGAAGTTTCCGCGTGACGCGGCCGAGCCATGCAAAGGTGTTGCTCGAACCGACTCCGAGAATGCGCAGCTCGAGCGTGGAGTATCCCATCGATTCGCCATCGGGTAGCTCGAATGAAAACTCGAACGGCCCCGGCTTGATCGCGGCGTCCTCGCACATTGGCTTGCCGCGCAGGCTGATTGCGAGCCCGACCGGTCCGCGCACGGTGCTGTCCTGCGGCTGCGCCGGCACGAACTCGCCCTTGATGCAGACGGTGCCCGCCCTTGTGGCCGGCGGAAGGGAAATCACGCCGCACTCGCGAATCCAGTGCGCGGTGTTCGCGCCTTCGGTTGTGAAGAGCCCGGTGAAACAGATCCAGGAACTCTTCCGGGTGTCGTGAAGTGCGTTTGGTATCATCTACGAATCGCGTGCCAGTTCGCCGCCGCGTCGGGTCGCGGCCAGCACTGCGTTGCGGATGACTTCCCTGAAGGCCGCCTTTCGCAGCACCTCGAGGCCGGCGGCCGTCGTGCCGGCGGGCGAGGTGACCTGGTCGCGCAACGCGTCGGGGTCGGCGCCGCCCTCAAGGAGCCGGCCTGATCCGGCCACGACCGACCGGGCAAACGCGTCGGCGAGCCCGGCGGGGAAGCCGACCTCGATCGCGGCATCGCGGAGCGCCGCGGTGAATTCAAAGACAAATCCCGGACCGCTGCCGCCGACTGCGGTGACGGCGTCCATCAACGCCTCGGGCACTTCGTGCACTTCGCCGAGGGCGCCGAGGATCCGGTCGACTCCCGCGCGGTCGTCGGTGTTGAGCGGCCTGTCGGCGCACCACGCGCTGATGCCAGCGCCGATCCGGCCGGGCGTGTTCGGCATCGCGCGCACGATCGCACGCGCCTTGGGAAAGGCAGTGGCGAGCGAGGCGAGCGTGCGCCCGGCGAGGATCGAAACGACGAGCATGCCGGCGGATGCTTCCGCAAACGCGGGTGCTGCGGCGGGCAGGTGCTTCGGCTTGAAGGCTACGACGAGCACGCCTGCGCCACGGCAGAGATCGGCGGCTCCAGTTGCGAGCCGGATGCCGGAGCGCGCGGCGAGCGCTGACGCAGTCACGCCGCCGCCACCGAGGCACGCGAGAGAGTTGGCAGGCGTGCCGGCGCGCAGGATTCCATCCACCATCGAGCCGGCCATGTTGCCGGCGCC
>DATKCJ010000178.1:0-11201 GCA_035513275.1 Opitutaceae bacterium | reverse complement strand
GAAAGCCCAGCTCACGCGCACGGTTTTCTACACCGAAGTCGCGCCCGCCGCCGAGCCGGTGAAGGTGGCGTCGGCGAATTGAGTTTCGCGCTCCTCGTCGGACATTCGAAGTTCCGAGGTAGTGCGCCCATCTCCGAGGGGCGCGAGATTCTGAGCGGGGATTGAGCGCTACCAGGTCACACTTCGGCAGGCAGCTACACCACCACAAGCACGACCGCCGAGACCATCAGCACCGAGCCGATGAATCGCTGGACGAGCACGGGGCGGGCGAGTTGCTGCTCCTCGTTGAGGAACCAGTGTCCGGCGAGCCACACGAAGATTACGCTAAGCATGCCGCGCACGCTGTAGACGATGTTCACGGCAGTCGCGTCGCCGAACCGTCCGATCGCGAAGAGGATGCCGACTGCCTGAATGCCGAGGATGATTGCCCCGACAGCGACCCACACGCGACCTTGGCGGGGAATCTGCCGAAGCGGTGCGTGGAAGAGCGGGACAAACGCGAACGACATCAGCGCCACCCCTGCGAACATGATCGGCAGGAAACGCCCGATGCCCCACGCGGGCGCCCATTTCTGGACGAGCACGTCGTTGAGCGCGAAGAAAGTCGCCGCGCCAAATGCAAACAACGCAGCGTTCAGCGCGCCGCGCCGGGCCGCTGCGTCGCCGCGGCTCAGGAAATACACGCCTGCGGTGCTCAGGAACGCGGCGATCCACCAGTTCCACGGCACAGGGCCCGGCAGCACGAGGAGCGAGAACATTGCAACCATGAGGACCTTCGTGCCCATGATCGGCGTGGCGACACTGACGTCGCCCCTTGTAAGCGCGAGGAACATGAACGTCTGCGCCGTGAAGAAGAAAAACCCAACGACCAGCGGCTGCCACCACAAGCCCGGCGGAATCTCGCCGCCGAGCAGCCAGACCGGTGCCATGCAGAATGCCATCGCCCAGTTCGCGAGGAAGCTGATCCGCCAGAGGCCGATGCCGAACTGATTCGACCTCTTGATGGCGAGCGCGCCGATCGCGTAGAGAACCGCGGAGCCGAGCGGAAACAAAAGGTGAGCGGGAAAGTGCAGGCTGACACGGTGCCCAGCCCGCGGGCCCGCGGCCAATCAAAAGCCGTCATCACTTGAGTAGGGCAGGTCTTTGACCTGCCGCGGGAGCAAAACCCGAGCGGGTCAGCCTGTCCGCCGAAGCTCGAAGAGCGAAGGAGGGAGATCCGCGCTACTCCAGAGCACCCGCACCGCGCGAATCAACCCTCGTCGCCGTTGTCCTCGGTGAGAGTCGCGATGAACTTCTTCATCGCGGGCGTGAGCACCCTGCCCTTCCGGTGGATGATCGCGAGTGGCCGGGAGAACTCCTTGCCCTTGAACAGGACGGCTTTGAGGGTGCCCTGCTTCACTTCCTGCTTCACAGTGGCTTGAGGCACGACTGCCACGCCGGCATCGATCTCGACGGCGCGCTTCACGGTCTCGATGTTGTCGAACTCCATGACCGTATCGATCTCAAGCTTGTTCTCACGAAGGATAAGGTCGACCGCCTTGCGCGTCGGGATGTCGGGGTCGAAGCCGATGAACTTGTGGCCGGCGAGCGCCTTGACATCGATCTCGCCAGCCTTGGCGAGAGGGTGTTGCGGATGCGTGATGAGCACGAGGCGGTCGTTGCGGAACGGCACGACCTCGATCTGGCGCGACTTGATCGGAAACGCCACGAGGCCGAAATCGACCGAGTTGTGCAGGATGTCCTCGTAGACGAGGTTCGAGCGGCGGTATTCGACGCGGCAGTTGACCGCCGGGAAGGTCTGCAGGAACCGCTTGATGAAGGGGGGCAGCTCGTGGAGTCCGATCGAGTAGATCGTCGAGATGCGGATGGTGCCGCTGATCACCTTCTTGAGCTCGAGCAACTCGCACTCGAGTTTCTCAAATGCGTGCAGAATCTCCTTCGCGGCGTCGTAGACCCGAGTGCCCTCGCGGGTGAGCTGAAACTGCTTCTGGCTGCGGTCGATGAGCAGCGCCTTGAGCTGCCGCTCCATGGATCGGGCCTGCTGGCTGACGGCGGACTGTGTGATGCCGTTGAGCTTCGCGGCCTTCGAAAAGCTCTTCGTCTCGACCAGGTCGGCAAATATTTTGAAGTTCTCGATTTGCATGTGCCCGAATATTATCGAGGTGATAATGGGCCCTAATCAGCAACGCAACACTCAGAGCTTCAAAACATGGTCCAAACTTATGAGGAATTTCTGTCGAGCCTGACCGCCTTGCGCGACCGGGTCGCTGCTGCTTGTGCCACTGCGGGGCGGGACGCTGGCACCGTGACCATCCTGCCGGTCACGAAGACACACCCGGTCGATGCCGCCTTGTTTGCGGCTCGAGCTGGCCTCCCGGCAGTCGGCGAGAACCGCGTGCAGGAGGCGATGCCCAAGATCGAGGCCGCGCGCGGCAAGGGTGTGCGCTGGGAGCTGATCGGCCACCTCCAGTCCAACAAAGCAAAACTGGCCGCCGTGGCCTTCGACCGGATCCAGAGCGTCGACTCGGAGAAACTCCTCGACCTTCTCGACCGCGCGGCAGGCGAAGCCGGACGCAGGATGCCGGTGTTGCTCCAGCTCAACGCTGGAAACGATCCCACGAAGTCGGGCGCATCCGTCGAAGATGCGCCGCGATTGCTCGCCCACGCCGCGGCGAAGGCCCACCTGCACGTCGAGGGGCTGATGACGATCGCGCCACTGTCGGACGATCCCGCTGTCGCGCGAAGGACATTTGCCGCGCTTCGCGAGATCCGTGATCGGCTCGCTACGCCCGCGCTTCCTCTTCGCGAACTCTCGATGGGCATGACGGGCGACCTTGCCGAGGCGATCGCCGAAGGCAGCACGATGATCCGCGTGGGCACGGCACTTTTTGGATCGAGGCCAGCCTAATATTTTTCGCACGTCGCGTTTACCGGTTGCACGATGCGCCCGCCGATTTGAAAATCGGGGCCGTGGAACCGGATAATCTCAACCTGCAACTGAGGACGGCGCTGCTCTCGCTGCTGGATGATCCGTCGCCAGCGGTTCGCACGGCGATGCTCGCGCGCTTCCAGGCGATCGGGCGCGACTCGGAGCGTTTTCTCAAGGATGTCGTCGCAGGGTCCAACCGGATCCTTAGCTGGCACGCGCGCTGGTTCCTCGCAGAGCTCAAGTTTGCTGACCCGGTGGCGGACTTCGTCGAGTTCATCCGCTCGATGAACTACGAGCTCGAGACCGGCGCGCTATTGATGAGCCGGACGGTGAACACGGATGTCGACGTAGGCGCGTGCTGCACCCAGCTCGACGAGATCGCGCGGCGCGCGCGCGAGTTGATCATCGAACCGGCCACGCTGCGCGACAAATGCAGGATCCTCAACCGCGTGCTCCTTCACGAGTTCGGATTCCACGGCGACAACGAGGACTACTCCAATCCGCTGAACAGTTTCCTCGACCAGGTGCTCAAGCGCCGCAAGGGCCTGCCCGTCTCGCTGTCGATCATCTACCTGCTCGTCGCGCAAAGGCTCGGCATGTCGCTCGAACCGGTGGGCTTGCCCGGGCACTTCGTGGTCGGCTGCTACGCCGACGGATCGCCGTTCTTCGTCGACGTGTTCGACGGCGGACGGCTGCTGTCCACCGACGACGTGTTCACGCTCTTGAGGCGCAACCACGTGTCGCCGCGCGTGACCGACCTCGCGCCGACGCCCGTGCGCGAAGTGCTCCTGCGCTGCTGCCGCAACCTCTCGAACCACTACGCCGGCGCGGGCGAGACGCAGCTCGCTCGGATGTTCTCGGAATTCATCGATGAGTTCGAGGACACCTACGCGCGCGAGTCATCGGCGTGAGGAGTGTTGCCTTGAGATACCCTTGAATCGAGCCGGATGAGCCGGAAGAAGAAGTTGGAGACACGAATTTCACGAATGCACACGAAGGAAAGACGGCAGACTTGATGTCCAACCGAGCGCGGTTCGTTTTGGGAACAAGCACTCTGGGATGCATTCGAGGCAATTCGTGCAATACGTGTCAGTCCGTTCCTTGAAGTCCAGAATGAGCCTCAGATCAACGGACTCTACTCTCACGCCAGCGGATCTCGCCGACTGGAGCGAGCCGGGCACGCACCTTGCCGTGATCGGCGACCCCGTGCGGCATTCGCTCAGCCCGCCGATGCACAATGCCGCACTCGCGCAGATGGCGAAGGTCGATGCGCGCTTCGCATCGTGGCGCTATTGGAAGATTGAGGCGTCGGCCGAGGCATTGCCTGAGACGCTCAGCGTGCTGCACCGCCTTGGATTCGTCGGCGTCAACCTGACGATGCCGCACAAGCAGATCGCTGTCAGTCTGGTGACCGCGATCGATCCACACGCGGCGGCGATGGGCGCGGTGAACACGCTGCGTCGCACGCCTTCGGGCTACGAAGGATTCAACAGCGACGGCTACGGAATCATAGAGGCGCTGCGCGAGAGCATCGGAGTCCAAGTGGCTGGCGCGGACATCGTGCTCCTTGGAGCCGGCGGCGCTGCGCGCGCGGCAGCGGTGGCGTTCGTCGAGCGCGGCTGCCGGTCGCTCTCGATCGGCTATCGGAGCCCCGGGCCGTTCGATGCGTTGGGAGGAATTCTAAGGCCGATCGCCGGTGCGTCGATAGTGCGCGGCTTCACGTTGGCCGAGCCGCCTCTCGATCTGCCGGCGAATGCGGTGATCGTGAACGCGACACCGCTCGGCCTGAAGCCCGGCGATCCGCCGCCGGTTGACCTCGCGAGATTCCCGGGGAAGCCGGCCGTCTACGACATGAACTACTCGCATGCGAATACAGCGCTCACGTTAGAGGCCACGCGCCTCGGACTGCGCGCAGCGTCTGGCCTCTCGATGCTCGTGCACCAAGGCGTGCGGTCACTTGAGATCTGGAGCGGGGCAAAGGTGCCGGTGGACGTCATGAGTGCCGCGGCGAGCGCGGCGCTCGCAAGTCGATGAGTTTTCATCGTCGCCAACCGTCCGCCGTCGGATAGACCCTCTGCGATGGCGTTCGAGCTCTCCGCATTCAACGAGGCGTTCCCTTGGTTCTTCGGCGTCGCGTCGTTCGCGTTCGGTGCGATCGTCGGCAGTTTCCTGAACGTTTGCATCTATCGAATTCCGAAGGGCGAGTCGGTCGTGCACCCTGGGTCGCGTTGCGCATGCGGCAAACCGATCGCGTGGTTCGACAACATTCCGATGTTCAGTTGGCTGATCCTGCGCGGAAAGGCTCGCTGCTGCGGGCGCTCGTATGGCGTCCGCTATCCTGCGGTCGAGCTGCTCACTGCCCTGCTCTTCCTCGGCGCGTGGACGAGTTTCGAACCGGCGAAGGCGTGCGTGATCATGTTCTTCTTCGCGACGCTCATCTGCGCGACCTTCGTCGACTTCGATCACATGATCATCCCCGACCGGTTCAGCATCGGCGGCGCGGTCGCAGGTGTGATCCTCTCGGCGGCGGTGCCTGCGCTGCACGGCGAGGCGAATGAGATCTTCATGCTCGCGAGCTTGAAGTCCGCGACGACCGGCCTCACCGGGCTGCTTATCGGCAGCGCGGTTGTGCTCTGGATCGCGCTGCTCGCAGAGATCGTCCTCAAGAAGGAGGCGATGGGTTTCGGCGATGTGAAACTGATGGGATCGATCGGCGCGTTCTGCGGCTGGAAAGGCGCGGTGTTCTCAATCTTCGGCGGCGCAGTGCTCGGGATCGTGGCGTTCGGCGTGTGGATGATCGTTGTCCGACTCCGCGGCAAAGGGTCGAAGCCTGCGCCCGAAACTACGCAGGACGGCGAGACCTTGCCCGACGAGCCTGGACTCGGTGTCCCGATCCCCTTTGGCCCGATGCTCGCCGGCGGCGCGGTGATCTACCTGCTCTGGGCAAGCCCGTTTGTGGACGAATACTTTGCTTCGATCGCGGCGTTGATCGCGATGGAGTGACGGTCGTGTCCCTCGCCAACCGGCCGATGCTCATCACGGAGTCGGGCATAAAGCCCGACAGGAGGATTCTGCCGGAGTAGACCGTATCGAGATCGTCAACTTCCGTCTGGATTTGAAACTACGCCCGGCGAAATTGGCGGTCGGACCGCATTGTAAACAGCGGCGACACCGCCGGCGCGACCCTTCGTGACGACTTCGAGAAGGTAGCGCATCGCTTCCTCGCGCGGGATGCTCCGCTCCTCGGCGAGTTGATCGGCTCGCTTCATGAGTTGCGCAGCCATCGCACGCGCTTGCTCCTCATTCGCGCCGAGCCCGGTGCAAAGTCGCACAAGCATTTCCATTTCGCCGTCGGCGCTCACGAGTCGTCCCTTGTCACTTTCGGCGCATCGGCGGCAGCACTGCCCAGCGTGAACTCGGGTGGCAGGTCGGTGAGCGTCACCATCGCGCGGCCCACGAATCCACCGGATTCGCGTGGCGCCGCAGAACGCAGTTCCCCGACCTTGCGCTCGCCCACGAACAATGGAGCGGGGATCTCCGGTCGCTTGCCTTCGCCACGCACGCGGATGAGCCCGCGGCGAACGCGGCCCATCGACTTGAGCCTCGCCATGACTTCCTGGCCGATGAAGCAGCCCTTGTTGAACGAGACCGCGATTTCCTCGATGCCTGCCTCCTGTGGCAAATCGCCGGGCCCGAGTTCCGCCGGGACCGCAACGCCGCCGCGCAGGATCCGCTCTTGTTCGGCGCCCGCTTCCGTGAACAAGGAGAAACCGGATGCGACGAGTTTGTCGCTCGCGTTGAACACGCCCTCCTCATCCGACCTGAACAGCCACTCGATCGTGTCCGCGCCAAAGCGGTGCGTGCGAAATCCGAGAATCTCTTCGCTGTCATGCGAACGTCGTTCCGGGGGAAGCTGCGCGCCGAGCAACTCAGCCGATGCTTCCGATCCGGCGCCCCAGACTGCGATGCCTGTCCAACGGGACGTGGCGTCTGTGAACGTCACGTCGTCCGCGACGACAAATGACTCGAGCCGCTTCCTTAGATCGGTCGCCTGACAGTGCGGGCTCACGATGAGGAACTTTCCCTCCGCCCGCTCGAAGACAAACGCGTCGCCATCGACCTTCCCTTTCGCGCCAAGGAAGAGCCCGTAGGTCACACTCCCCGGGGCGCGCGGATTGAGATCGTTGCTCAACTGCCCCTGGAGGAAGGCAAACGCGTCTTCTCCAGAGGCATTGAGGACGGCTGACGGTCGGAAAACGAGGGCTCGTGGCGCGGTCATTGTGGCGAAAGTAGCCTACAGGTTGTTTTCCTGCAATAGGTTAAGAGGAAGTTTGAAAATTTCTGACCTTTTTATTGACCAACGGAACTTCAGTCATACCGTGCAGTCATCAATCACACTTCCTCCGCATAGCGGAGGATTTGGGGTAACCAAGAAAGCAATAGGGGGCCGGTTAGGGGTAGCCGGCCCCCTTTATTTTTCGAGTTCGCCAGGAGCTTTTTTTCCCGCTGCTACGAAGTCGCAGGAGATGGGATTTGCCCAGACCTCAGCGGGTTTCCAAGGTTGCGCCTCCCATGGAGCGAACCTCTGACATCAACGTAATCGAGACGCGCGTTCTCCCCCCGCCCGAGACGCTCCTGCGCGATCTGCCCAAGACCGACTCGCAATCCGAGTTCGTGATTCGCGCCCGCAACGAAATCGCGGACGTGATGCATGGCCGCGACCCGCGACTGCTCTGCATCGTCGGGCCGTGTTCGATTCACGATACTGAAGCTGCGCTCGAATATGCCGGCCGGCTGGCGAAGCTCTCGCGCGAAGTCTCGGACCGGCTGGTCGTCGCGATGCGCGTGTATTTCGAAAAACCACGCACGACCATCGGCTGGAAGGGAATGATCATGGATCCAGGGCTCGATGGTTCCAACGACATCGGACGCGGCCTGCGAATCGCGCGTCAGCTCCTCGGCGAGGTTCTCGACCTCGGCCTGCCGACCGCCACGGAGTTGCTCGACCCGATCACGCCGCAATACATCGCCGACCTCGTATGCTGGTCCGCGATCGGCGCGCGCACCGTCGAGTCGCAGATCCACCGGCAGATGGCCTCGGGCCTTTCGATGCCACTCGGGTTCAAGAATTCCACGGACGGCTCGATCGCCTCCGCCGTGAACGCGATCAAAGCGGCCGCGGGTGGGCACACATTCCTCGGCATCACGCTCCGCGGTGAAGCGGCGATCGTCTCGACCCGCGGCAACCGCGACTGCCACATCGTGCTGCGCGGCGGTGCGTCCGGTCCAAACATGGACGCCGAGAGCGTCGCCACCGCGCAGCGGCAACTGGAGTCGGCAGGCATCCAGCCCGCGGTGCTCATCGACTGCAGCCACGACAACAGCGGCAAGAATCCCGAGCGGCAGCCTGCTGTGCTCGAGAGCGTTCTCGACCAGGTCAAGGCCGGAGACCGGTCGATCGTCGGCTTCATGCTCGAGAGCAATCTCCACGGCGGCAGCCAGGCGCTCACCCCGCGTGGCGCCGGACTGAAGCGCGGCGTCTCGATCACGGACGGCTGCATCGACTGGGAAACCACCGAGCGCTGCATCCGGTCTGCTCACGCAGCCGTCGCGGAACGGATGGGTTGATCGCGGTGTCAGTTTCACACGCGTCTCAATTTCCCTTTGCATCCGCTCCGAAGCTAAAACAGAACTGCCGACCCCCATGAAAGACCCTAACGCCATGAATTCACCCATTCGCGTGGCGGTGACCGGTGCCGCAGGCCAGATCGGCTACTCGCTCCTGTTTCGGATCGCGTCAGGCGCGATGTTCGGCCCGGACCGGCCCATCATCCTACAGCTCATCGAGGCTCCCTTCGAGAAGCCGATGAAGGCGCTCGAGGGCGTCGCGATGGAACTCGAGGACTGCGCGTTCCCCCTGCTCAAAGGGATCGTGATGACTTCCGACCCGCGCGTCGGCTTCGGAAACGCGAACTGGTGCCTGCTCGTCGGCGCGAAGCCGCGCGGCCCCGGCATGGAGCGCGCCGACCTGCTCAAGGACAACGGTCGCATTTTCATCGAGCAGGGCTCAGTCATCGACGAAGTGGCGGCGGACGACGCCCGTGTGGCCGTCGTCGGCAACCCGGCGAACACCAACTGCATGATCGCCGCCTCACGCGCGAAGCGGCTCACCCCCGATCGGTTCACTGCGATGGTGCGGCTCGACCAAAACCGCGCACAGTCACTCCTCGCCAGGAAAGCGGGGGTGGATCTGGATTCGGTGAAGGACATCTTCATCTATGGGAATCACAGTCCGACGATGTTTCCTGCGTTCGCCCATGCGATGATCGACGGCAGGCCTGCTGCAACGGTCATCAGCGACGATGAGTGGCTTCAAGGTCCGTTCTGCGAAATCGTCGGCAAGCGCGGTGCGGCGATCATCGCCGCCCGCGGCGCGTCCTCGGCGGCCTCAGCCGCAAACGCGCTTGTCGGCCACGTGCGCGACCTGATGACTCCGGGCGCAGTGCACTCTGTCGCCGTGAAGTCGAACGGCGCCTATGGGTTCGACCCCGACGTCTGGGCTGGCATGCCAGTGCGAACAGTTTCCCCGGGGACGGTCGAGCCAATCACCACCTTTCCCATGGACGACTTTGCGAAGGCAAAGATCGCTGCAACGAACAAGGAACTGTCCGACGAACGCTCCCTTATCGCCGAGATGCTCAGTTAGCGCCCGGCGGCGGCACAATCTGTATCGAGGACGGTCGGACCGCCATGAACTTGTCCTGCGCTCGATGATCGTCGGTTTTGGGCTGTATGCCCCGGGAATTTCGCGATAGACGGGAAGTCGCAGGGTCGTTCGCAGCTCTCACTTCCGTTATGCCCGAAACGCGTTCCGCTCCCGCTCCGCTTCGATCGCTCGTCGAGTATCTCGACGGTTTGAAAACGCGCGCATCGATCGAGTCGCTTCGCGACTTGCTCGGAGCGAGCCCGGTCACACTGGACGATTTGCAGCCCTACATCCGCTTTAGAGACGAAGCCTACCAACGCGTCCTTATCTGCGCAGGCGAGCACTACGAGATGCTCGTCGTGTGCTGGAAAAGCGGCCAGCGAAGCCCGATCCACGATCACGCCAACTCGACGTGCTGCTTCCGTGTGTTGCAGGGCGTTTGCACGGAGACGGTGTTCGATTTTTCTGCATGCGGCCAGGTGGTCGCCCGCGAGAGTCGGAGTCTGCCCGAGGGCTACATGGCAGCGTCGCAGGACACCGACACGCATCAGGTTTCAAATCTCCAGGCGCCAGGCGAAGGCCTCGTGACGCTCCACATCTACTCGCCGCCGCTTCAGGCGATGCGCAAATACTCGATCACCGGCGAGCGCGAAGGCAATTTCGCCCCCGGCGTCTCGATTTGCCGGCCAGAGGAAGAGGGCTGAAGCCTGCTGTCGAGGTAGAGCGCCCATCCTTCCGAGGGGCGCGTTGTTGCGCGGGTCTATTGACCCGCGTCGGCAGGTCAAAGGCCTGCCCCACTCAAACGCTCCTCTCGGCGAGAGGAGCGCTACCTCGGATCGAAGCGCACAGGCCCCCACCCCTTATCGCCGCTTGCAAGAGCCGGCTCGGCGTGGCAACTTGTGCGGCTCGTTCTTTGACTGGCGCACCACGCAATTGGTCACAGTTCCCTTTCACTTTCACTCGTCACTTTTACGGGGGTGTTCCGGATTCGACCTTTGGTTGGAGTGCACCGCTGCATGTCGAGGATGGTGGTTGGCCTCGTGAATCGCCCACCAAAAAAATAACAGGCAACTACGAAGAGATGCCTCTGGCTGCTTAAATAGCAGCCACGTCCCGCCGCCAACACCTGCTAGGCGGACGGGGCGACGACAGCAGGTATAGCCCGGCGGGGTAGCGGTTGCCGCCGGGTCGTAACTTCATCAATCGGTTGGCTGCAGCATGAGCCCGTCCGGGGGCTTTGCGGCGGCGAGATTAATCCCGGGATAAACATGTAGATGCGGGGCGCAAAGCCCAGAGGGACAGGGGTTCAACTCCCCTCACCTCCACCAATTTCCTTTCCGAAGCGGAAAGGAAATTTGCCCGCCGTAGCCCTTGGGCGATGGAGGGCATGCGTCGGGCCTGAAGCGGCCCGCTGCAGCTACCACCTCACTTGTAATCTGTCCGCGCCGGTGCAAAGACGTCGATGAGTTTGCAGGCCTCCTTGGTTGACACACCGTGCGGCACGCCGCCGGGGATCACGACCGTGTCGCCGGGACCGATTTCGCGCGTCTCTTCGCCGAGCGTAAA
>DATKCJ010000177.1:0-10184 GCA_035513275.1 Opitutaceae bacterium | reverse complement strand
AGAAGAGCCAGCGAGTGATGCTCACCCGCTGCGACCTGCACTACTTCCGACAACCCGGTTGGAACCTTGGTCGATCCGCCCGAATCCTCTCCCCACGCGGCAACAGTTCCGCCGGCCTGAAGCGCAAGCGAGTGCCGCGATCCCGATGCCATTCCCACGACATCGCCCAGCCCTGACGGGACATTCGTAGGACCAAACCCGTTGTCTGGAGACTCCCCCCAAGGCGCAATGGACAGCCCCGGACCACCGACCGGACCGACATCGAGATGAAACACTGATCGAGAAGCTGCGGCTGAATTGCTCGCAACGATTTCGTAATAGCCGCCGTCCGGGTATGACACCGAGGAGAGTGTCAGCGTCGGGCTGGTTGCGCCGGGAATGTCGCGACCGTGGCGCCGCCATTGATAATGGACATCCTCAGAGTCAATCGCCAGAGCCGCGAAGGTCACTGCTTCTCCTGCAGCAACCAAGCGCGAGAGCGGTCGAGTCGTGAAGACGGGCGATAAGGTGACATTCAAGGTCATCGGGGCGGAAACCAGTGATCCGGCTGGATTGGAAATCACGACATCGTATTGCCCCGCGTCTGATCCCTTCACCGGATCAATCCACAATGTCGGCGAAGTCGCGTCTGAGATGCCATTGCCGTCCACCAGGATAACACCGTTCTTCCGCCACTGGAAAGCCATCGGAATGGAACCGCTCACTGACACTGACAATTGTGCGATGTCCCCGGTCACGACGGCTACTTCCGGCGGCTGGGCGAGAATTTTCGGAAGCTCCAGCCGCGTGAGAGCCAAGCCCCAATTTCTACCGGCCGCTATCGCAACCACTGTGCTCAAGCCTTCCGGAGGAGTCGCCTCGCCGTAACTGTTCGCCCCCCAGCCCACGACCCGTCCACCTGAGGTAAGCGCGAGATCGAATCCGTAGCCAGCGGCCACCGCGTCGACATTCGAAAGGCCCGCCGGAGCGCTTGTGTCCTCTCCGTATGCAAATCCCCAGGTGACGACTGTTCCATCGCTTTTCAAGGCGAGATGCTGAGAGGAGCCACTCGCTACACCAACCACATTGGACAACCCGACAGGTGGGTATGGCTCCAAGTAGCCATTGAATCCCCAAGTGACGATTGTGCCGTCGGATTTCAGCGCAAAGCTGATGGTGTTTCCAGCCTCGACGGCAACCACTCCCCTCAGTCCCGCTGGCACGACGGTGTTTCCCTCGTAAGGATCGCCCCACGCCACCACCGAGCCGTTCGCCTTGAGAGCCAACGCGTGATTCAGGCCGGCGGAGACTGCCACCACGTCACCGAGTCCAGGCGGTGGCGTTGCTTGACCAGCGTCGTTCCTCCCCCATCCGAGAACAGTTCCGTCGGATTTCAACGCGATCGCGAATTCGCTTCCCGCAGAGACCGCGACTGCATCGACCAACCCGGCCGGAACCGTTGCCTGACCATACCCGTTGTCACCCCAGGCGACCACCGTTCCGTCGCCTTTCAACGCCACCGCGAACGTGTCGCACGAAATCGCTGCGATCGGACCCCCGATCGTCGGAGTGGCGGCAGGCGGGTTTCCCCATGATACGATCGAGGGCTCATCGATTGCCACGGTTAGGTAGAATACACCGGTTGATGCGCCACCTTCAGAATTGGTGATCGTCACCTCATAGTAACCGGCGTCCGCGATCGTAGCGCCTCCAATCAAGATCGACGAATTTGTCGCACCTTCAATGAGTCGGCGATTGTGGCTCCAACTGAAGGTGAACGGACCACCGCCACCAACGCTGACTGAGAACGACACTTCCTCGCCTTCGTGCACCAGTCGGCTTGGAGAACGGTGAATGATCTCCGGCGGGCTGAGCACTGTCAGTCGAGCCGGTGTCGACTCCGCCACGCCTGCCAGATTCGTGACTTCGACCAAGTAGTCACCCGTGTCGCCGGTCAAAGCCGACGCAATACGAAGTGTGTCGGTCAAAGAACCCGTCATCCGTTCGCTGTCCGTTAGGTTCGTTCCGTTCTTCTTCCATTGATAGAAAAGATCACGCGAACCAGTCGCGCCGACCGTCAGGGAGACTGTGTCTGCCACTTGAACGACAGTGTCCGCCGGATTGATGACGATCGCAGGCGGTTGGGACCGCACCAGCGCTACTCCGAAATTGTAGCCGGCGGAAATCGACACGGCCTCTTCTAATTCGGGAGGTATTTCGAGCGCGCCCAGGAACCCTGTTCCCCACCCGATCACTTTTCCATTGCTTCTGAGTGCGAGACTGAAGGTGCCACCGGCCGCCACTCCTACGGCATCTGTCAACCCTGCTGGCACATTGGTTTGGCCGTAGTAGTTGTATCCCCATGCCGCTACCGTTCCGTCACGCCGGAGCGCCACGCTGTGACCAGCGGCAAGTGTGCCTCCCGCCGAAATCGCACTCAAAGAACCCACGCCGGCCGGAGTCGGATAACCATCCCCGGAGTAATCCCCCCAACTCACCACGCTTCCATCCCGCCGGATTGCATGTCCGTGCGCCGGACCTGCGGAAACCGCATACGCAACGCCGATGTTGTCGGGTTTGAACCCTACCATCTCGCCCCATGTGACCACGCTCCCATCGGCACGAAGGGCCATCGCCCATTTGCCGTGCGCGGCGATCGAGATCACTTGGTCGAGATCTGCCGGCGGTATCACGCGAGCTTCAGTTGCACCTCCGCCGTGCATGACGTCTCCCCAGGCAAACACCTTGCCATCGACACGCAGCGCCAGACTGAACTCCGTTCCAGCGGCGACCTCGACGACATCCGACAACCCCACGGGCACGTCCAATTGACGTCTGTAATTGTCACCCCATGCCGCAACTGTCCCATCTGCTTTCACCACGAGCACATGATCACCCCCCGCGGAAACGGCGAGCAGGCTTCCCATTCCGACGGGAATAGCTGACGCGGCCAAATACCCCTGGCGCCAGACGACCGCAGTCATGTCATCATGAACGACTTTCAATCGAGCCAACGATCGCGTCGCCCCGTGGATGCTTGTCGCGACGACCTCGAAGATCCCGCTGTCGTGCGTCGCGGCCGATGCTAAAGCAAGAGTGCCAGTCGTCTGGCTCGAAAGCGGCACTCCGTTCTTCGTCCATGAAAAACTCACCGGAAACTGGCTCTCCACTTCGAACGCAAGCACCGTTGCCTGCCCGACGATTGCGTTTCGAGCGAACGGACGGCTCGAGAAAGTCGGGGGCGCGCGTTCTGGGTCGAGGGCGAACGACATGTTCAATTGTATCGTCCCGACCCGCCCGCCCCAGCCGTCGACCGCGAGGTAATAGGTCGTGCCAAAGTCGACGTTGAACGTGATCGCGCTATGCCGGATGACACCGGACTCGACGTCATCGTTCAGTGCCCGTTGCGTGAGTGAACCAACTGAAGTCCCCGTATAGGCCCCAAGCAACGTGTCGAAATTACTTCCGGCTGTCGTCAGGGTTACGATGCCGCTGCTGGTCGCCGTCCACTTCCACCAGACCGTCCGCCCCCCGGGGTCGTCGACATCAAGCTGCGGTTCGCCCGCCTCGCTCGTCGCCGCGACATTTGTGCCGAGCATCACGGCAGTTTCGTTGAATGCGGTGAGGGCGACGTTCTCAGCCGAGAGAAAGTTGTCGTTTTGCGGAACAAAGCCGGGAGCGCCGTAGAGTGCTTGGGCGCCCGCGATGTCATCCTGCTGCGGTCCCTCAATGGAAGGTCCGTAGAGGACAACGCTGTGCATGAGGACGGCGCCATATTGCGGCGGATCCGCCTCGTCTGGGTGACCCAGTCCGAGCACATGCCCGAGTTCGTGTGCAGCCACACGGCGAATGTCGTGCTTCGCACCGAATTGTCCGCCTCTGAACGAGTCCCATTCGTGGTTGGAGTTGAAGATGATGTCTGACTCGCGGACGAAATTGGCCTCTTCGTAAGAAATCGTTATTGCGAGCGTGTATGCATCAAACGGAAATCTCTCCTCCTCAACCTCGAGCTCGGTGTCCATCGCGATCTCGCTGATTCCGTCACCGATCGCGTAAGCGCTCGGTGCGGCTCCGTTGCCGGCGAACTGAACAGTGCCGAGGTGAACATTCCAACTGGCCATCGCGGCGATGACGCTCGAGCGGTAGTTCGAGCCGTCGGTGAGCGTTGGTGTCGTGGCGAGTTTCACTTGAAGCGGAATCGTTCCCGCAGGCCAGGTACTCACGCAGTTCGTCTCGTCCAGGAGGAACACGTAACCAGGCGCTTGCCCCGCGATGCCGAGCGCCACGGCCAGGAGCAACGGGCGAGACAGGAAACCACTACTTCTCATTCGGCCTCCGTGATCCCGGCTTCACTGCGGCGCGGATCGCCGCGGCGAAATCCTCCGGACTCATCACCTCGGTGAGCGCGGGTTCGCGATGGGCTTCGCCGTGCTCGCCGGCCGCGTGCGCGCCGTGGTCCATTTTGCCCGATACTTCCCTCGTGCCCTTCAACGGTGCGCGGTTGTTGCGCATCATGTAGCCGCGGCCGGTCGCTTTGTCGCGCGCGATTGGGTAGCGGCCGTGCATGAGTGCGGTGAGGGGATTGAACACCTTGCCGTTGTCGCGGATGAAGAGGATGTCTTCGTCGCCGACGACAAACTCCGGCGCGCCGCTCACGACCATCCGCTTGTCGCCGACGCGGCCCCCGAGCATCCGCAGCACGAGCGGCGACGGCGGATTGCCCGTGATCACTTCCTTCACTTCGAGCTCGACGTAGGTGACGATCGACTTGCCTCCGGGCCTCGAGAACTCCGAGCGCACGGACTTTACCACCGCACGCACGACGCAGTCGGACACGTTGACGAGCTCCTCAAACTCCGGCGCCACGACCGTCGTGGCCGACGCGCGCGCGCATAGCAGCGCACACAGAACTGCTGCGAAGACAGCCATGCCCCACGGCGCCTTTGCGCCTTGTGATTTCTTCATAAACTTGAGGTCTCGGAAAGCAGCCCGATGGCCGTGTGGGGGGACTTGAATGTTCGGTTCGAGACAGCCCTGTAGCCAGCCAATTCAGCCACTCAAAACCCCACTGAATTGGCCGCATTAGGCCGCTTGAACCCGGCTATTTCGCTACGAGTTCCACTTTGCCTGACGCTGGGTCGTAGCTCAGCCGTTTGCCTTGTGGCACAGGCGGGAGTTGAGGGAGGTAACGCATCGACACCAGCTCTTCCAGGCTCTTCGGATTCCGGCCTTCCATCGCCTGAAATGCCCCGACCGCCTTGTCGATCGACGCGATGTCGATCAACGCCGCCGCTCGCGCCGGCGCCGTGCTCAGGTTCTTCGCGTAGTCGTGCACGATCTCCCCGGCCGATGGCGCTTCTTTCGCGGGTGCCTCCTTGGTGGGAGGAGGCGGTGCCGGATTCGTCGCGGATGCCGGCTTGCGTTCCTCAACGCAACCGGCCGCAGCAAACACAATAACAACCGCAACGACCAAGCGTGTGATCATGCGCCCAGGATAAGCGCGCCCCGCGAGCCGGCAAGGCCGGAGGGGCTCGGCAGCAGCCGAAAGGCGGCAGAGGACTGCCGCACTCCAAGACGCTGCCGCGCAGTTCGAGCGACAGTTCCTCCCGCTCCCTTCCTCCCTCACTCCCTCTTTCCCTTTTCACTTTCACTCTCACTTTCACTCCTTAACACCCGCGTCGTTCGCCCCGCGCACGGTGCCGACGGGAAGATTGCATCCTCCCACCCTCGCCGGATGATGGCGTGATGAGCGATCCGGCCGACGCGCGCCGCGCGAAGCGAATCACGATCCTCGCGCGTTCCAACGGGATCTCGAACGGCACGATCGGCGTTCTGGCGCTGGCGATCTCGCTCTACGCACGCGATCTGGTCTCGGTGCTCGCATCTCTCGGCCTATGCGGCGGCGCGATGCTCGAGATTTTCGGCTCGGTGCGCGCGGCGCGCCACGATGCAATGACTCCGCGATTCCTCGTCGCCAGCCAGGTGGCGTCGCTGCTCTCGGTCTTGGGCCTGGCGCTCCGCTGCACTGCGGCGCTCTCGCCGGCGCTCGTGCTCACGTGGCTGCCCGAATCCTACCGCGAGACGGTGCTCATGCTCTACCCCGGCCCAGGCGAAGCGGAGGCGTATTTGCGCACGGGCCTGCGCTTAACGCTCGGCGCGGTCGTGCTCGTGGCGGCGCTCTTCGAGTGTGGCATGGCGGCCTACTACGCGAGTTCGACCGCCGTCTTCCTACGCCTCTCATCGGGGAAAATTCCGCGCCATTTGGACGGCGATGCACCATTGCAATGATCACGCGCGTCGTTAACGTTTTCGGCAACCCCTTACCCTTCGAGCAATGTCGACACCGATTCTCTCGATCCTGAAATCGAAGCCCGAGCGTCTCGTTTACGTATCGCCCACCGAGACCGTGCAGGCCGCCGTGCTCGTGATGAACCAACACAAGATCGGCTGCACGATCGTCCTCGATGACGGCGCTCTCGTCGGCATCTTCACTGAGCGCGACATCCTCGCGCGAGTCGTTGCGTCCGGGCTCGACCCGAAGAGCACCCTTGTGCGCGCCGTGATGACCTCCCCCGTCCGCACCGTCACGCCCTCGACATCTGTCGATGAGGTGATGGCGCTCATGTTTGAAAAAAACATCCGCCACATCCCCGTCACCGAAAACGGCAAGGTCGTCTCGCTCATTTCCATCGGCGACGTGAATCGCTGGATGGTCCTGTTACACAAGGCGGAGGCCGAGGCGCTCCGCAACTACGTCACCGGCGGTTTCCCCGCCTGACGCTGGCAACCTCAACTGCCGCACGCCCGTGGACAAGAAGCTCCTCATCGCATCCATTGTCGAACAACTGTCCACCGAGATGGAGTCGATCGCCAAGTCGGCGATGTCCGCCCATGACGAGGCGACTCATCCCAACGAGAAACAGGAGAACCAGTTCGACACTCCCGGGCTCGAGACATCGTTTCTCGCCGAGGGTCAGGTGAAAGTCGCCGCGGAACTTCGCGAGGCGGCCGATTCTTTTCGCGGACTCGAGGTGCATGAGTTTGCTCCCGATGAGCCGATCACACTTGGAGCGCTCGTGAAGGTCGAGGTGCGCGGCGATCCGACTTACTTCGTCCTCGGCCCCAAAGGCGGTGGCATCGTGGTCAATTTCAACGGCCACAAGGTGACCGTGCTTACCGCGCAATCGCCGCTCGGCCGCAAGCTTCTCGGCCGCCGCGCAGGCGAGACGATACCTGCCGATCCGGTGCCGGGCGCACGGCCGCTGAAGGTTATCTCGGTGTCCTGAAGGCCATGCGGCGTCGGATCGTCGCGTCCCTGATTGCCGCTGCAACGCTCACGCCGTTCGACACGCTTCGCGCCGGCGAGCCGACGGCCTGGGACACGGCGCTCCCGGGCATCAACCCCGACATGCTCTCGGGCGGCGTCTACGCCTCGCTCTCGGAAATGCTCGGCAAGGTCCCGCGCACCGAACGCGCAACGCTCTTCCCCGGTGCGACCGCTCAGCCGGTCGTGCTCGATCCGCGCATCGGCGCGAACGTCCCGGTCGGGGCGGATCCGGCGCAACTCCCGGCCGACGGCAGGCAGCAGGCCGAGCCGCATGTCGTGCGCAGCGCGGTCGATCCGGATTACCTAGTCGCCACGTTTCAGGAAGGTCGCTTCGGCACGGTGGGCGGTGCGCGCAGCAACGGCTACGGCGTTTCTCGCGACGGAGGGCTCACGTGGACGCGCGCCCTCATCCCTGCACTCACGATCGTCAACAACGGCCCGTATTTTCGAGCGACCGATCCTGTCGCCGGCTTCGATCGCGCGGGCAACATCTACCTCAACTCGCTCGTGGCGGTCGACAGCACGTTCAGCCTCGGTGCCGTCGTCGTGAGCAAGTCCACCGACAGCGGAGAGACATTCGCGACGCCTGTCACCGTCTACCAGCCGCCGAACACGCTCACGTTTCCCGACAAGAACTGGATGGCCGTGAATGATTTTCCCGGCACGTTCTCCACGGGCCGCTTGCTTGTCACGTGGACAAACTTCACGCGCAACTCGTCGGGCCAGTCGACGGGCAACAATCTCGTCGCGCGCTCGAGCGACAACGGCGGCGTGACTTGGGGCGCGCTCGCCAACGTGACCGCTGTCGGCACCAGCAAGCAGGGAAGCCAGCCGATGTTCTTCTCCGACGGCACTGCAGGCATGGCCTACATCACGTTTCTAGATCAGAACGACGTGCGGCAGATCCGCATCCAATACCAGCACTCGTCCGACGGCGGCCACACGTGGCCCGGGCCCGAGCGCACCGTGGCAAACATCACGGGTTGGGACGATCCAGTCCTGCGCGACGGCTTGTTCCTGATCTCCGCAACGAGCGCACGCAGCTCGGGCCGCATCGTGATTGCAGCGACGATGGACACCGGCTCGGGCCCGAGGATCGCGACTTTCACCTCAACCGATCGCGGCGTCTCATGGAGCGGCCCGGTCATCGCGAGCGACAATCCGGGCTCGATCTCCGTCTGCAACCCCGCGGTCGCAATCTCGGACGACGGCATGACCGTGAGCATCATCTACTACGAGAAGGCCTCCGCGCCCGACTCGCTCAACTACGTCAACATTCGAGCCGTCCACTCTTTCAATGGCGGCACCACATGGACCGCCGCGACGACAGTCACTGACGTCGTCACCGACGTGCGCCTCGGCCAGGCAACCGACCGCGGCTACATGCTCGGCGATTATCAGGGACTCACCATGCCGGCCGGTCCCGACGCGCCGCCCGTCGCGCTTTGGATCGACACGCGCACGGGCAATGCCGATCCGTTCTCCGCGCGCGTGGTGCCGGCGGAGACCGCGGACTACGCCGCATGGCGTCGCGCGATGATGTCGACCGCGCAGAACGCGGACGCCGCAGTCTACGCGATCGGCGCCGACCCCGATGAGGACGGCCTTCCCAACGGCATCGAGTATCCACTCGCCACCGATCCACTCGTCGCCGACCTCGCCACGCCGTTTGGCTACACGCGCGCGATCGGTCCCGCCGGAATGGAACTCGTGCTCAGCCACCCGTTGCGCAACGGAACATCCGACGTGCAGCTCGATTGGGATCGTTCGACCGACGGCACGAACTGGACGCCCACCGTGCCGCGCACGGAGAACAGCCAGCCCATTCTCGGAAATTCAGCGACCCTCGTCACGAGCACGCACCCACTCGCAGGCGAGACCGCCTCGCGATTTCGTTTGCGCGCGATCGTCGGCGGCACGCCTGCTCCCGCGGCACGATCGTTCGTGCGCTCGAGCGACACACGGTTGATCAACGTCTCCACACGCGGGCTCACGGGCCCCGGCGACCAGATCCTCACGGGCGGCTTCGTGCTCGAGGGCGCGACACCGAAGGAGGTCCTCGTGCGTGCCGCCGGTCCCGCGCTTTCCGACTTTCTCACTGAAGAGCCAATCTCCAACCCACAGATCGAGATTGTGCCGCTCGGTGGTGCGGCGCCGATCGCATCCAACGACGATTGGGAAACTCCCAACGGACCCGCGATCGCGGCCGCGGCGCTGGAGACGGGCGCCTTCGATTTCGCCGCCGGATCGAAGGATTCCGCGCTGCTCATCACGCCCGGCAACGCCGGCTACACCGCACAAGTAAAAGATGTCGGCGGCGACTCGGCCATCGCGCTCGTCGAGGTTTACGACGCGAGTCAGGAGATCACGGGCGGACGCTTGATCAACCTCTCCACGCGCGGCCAGGTCGGCACCGGCGAGGGAATTCTGATCGCCGGCTTCGTGATCCAAGGCACGGAGCCGAAGCTCGTGCTCGTCCGCGCGGTCGGGCCGACGCTCGCCGAGTACAACGTGAATGGCTCGCTCGCAGATCCGCGGCTCGTGCTTTTCCGCGCGGGCGAGAATGTGCCGATCGCGACAATCGACGACTGGGGTCACGCCCGGAATCCTCGCATCGCGAGCGATGCCGCGCTCCTCGCGGGCGCATTCACGCTGCCGGATGGATCGAAAGACGCGTCGTTCCTCCTGCATCTGCCTCCCGGCGGCTACACGGCGCACGTGACAGGAGTCGGCGGCGCAACTGGAGTTGCCTTGGTCGAGGTTTATGAGGTGAATTGAGGGCACCTCAACCGATGCTGTTTCCCGATCTTGTCCTGAATCGCTTCATTGGAATTCGCGGAGCACCCGACGGTTCCGGCCACGTGCTCGAAATGCCACT
>DATKCJ010000176.1:0-9861 GCA_035513275.1 Opitutaceae bacterium | reverse complement strand
GTTGCTACACCTGCCACTCGCAGATGATCCGCACGCTCGTGCCCGACGTGCTCCGCTACGGCGACTACTCGCGCCTCGGCGAATCGATCTACGACCACCCGTTCCAATGGGGTTCTAAGCGCAACGGCCCCGACCTCGCCCGCGTCGGAGGCAAGTATCCCGACGTCTGGCACCTTCGCCACATGGAGGACCCGCGCTCGATTTCGATCGGCTCGAACATGCCCTCCTACCCGTGGCTGCTCGAGAATGACGCCGACGTCGCAGCGCTCCCTTCTAAGATCGCCGCGCAGCGCGCACTCGGTGTGCCCTACCCGGCGTGGACCGACGAGGAAATCGCCACGTCCGTCGCAACGCAGTCCTCCGGAATCGCCACCGGCCTGAAGGACGCCGGCGCCTACGTCGCACCCGACAAGGAGATCATCGCCCTCATCGCCTACCTCCAGCACCTCGGAAAGTTCGAGGACGTCAGCCAGGAGACCGCCATGCGAGAAAATTGATTGTCATCGCGAGGCCCGCACCGCGGGCCGTGGCGATCCATCTGGATTGTTTCCCCGCCCGCCAAGCCAAGCTCCTCGCAATGACAGACCCAATCGAGAATCGAAAATCCAAAATCGAAAATACCGTCGGCCCCATCTCCGAACTGCGATCTCCGACCTCCGTCCCACTTTCCACTCTCACTTTCACGCTCACTTCCTCCCATGTTCCGCCGCCTCATCCTCGAAGACTCGACCACACTGGTCACGCTCGCCGCGTTCATCGTCGCCGCGTCGATATTCATCACATTCGTCTGGCGCGCGATTCGAATGAGCCGCCGCCAGTGCGAGCACTTCGAGAATCTGCCGTTCGAGACTCCGACTCCTGAATCTGTAGCCCTGCGTGTGCCTGCCCTCCATAGCTCGACGAGCGAAGGAGGGAGCGCAGGGACTTCCGAGAAGGACGAAACCCGTGAATCCCGCCGCTCACGCGGCGGGCTACAAGAATCTTCCGACCGATGAATCCTGATCCCTCATCTGCTCCCCTCGAAGATCCCGTCCGCCCCCACAGCTACGACGGCATCCAGGAATACGACAAGCGCCTCCCCAACTGGTGGCTCTACACGCTCTACATCACAATTGTCTTCTGGATCGGATACTGGGGTTACTACGAGTGGGTGCCCACCGCACCCAGCGATGCCGAGAGTGTCGACGCCGCAATGGCACTCATCGAGGCCGAGCGTCTCGCCACCGTCGCGACGATGGACGACGCCACTCTTTGGACGCTCAGCCGCAACCCCGCAGTCATCGCGAGTGGCAAGGAAACGTTCATCGCCAACTGCGTCGCATGCCACTTCGCGAGCATGCGCGGCAAGGCCGAGAACCCGACCGCGATCGGACCCGACCTCACCGACACCGCATGGATTCACGGCGGCAAACCGCTCAACCTCTACAACGTCGTCACCCATGGCGTGATCGAGAAAGGCATGCCCACCTGGGGCCCCGTGCTCGGCGCGCGCAAAATCAGCGAAGTCACTGCCTACGTCCTGAGCGTCCACAACGAAGGCGACCCGGTCGTCGTGGAAGTTCCACGATGAATCGTGGAGCTTCCATTGCGGATTGCGGAATGCGGATTGCGGAATGAAAGACACGCCCGCCAATTCAAGCGAATCCGAGGTGGAGCGCGTTGCCCTCAACGCGCTTTCCGACGGAACCACCCAAGACAAGCGTCTTGAGGGCAAGCCGCTCCAAGACGCGGAGGCTTCCTCCGCCAATCCGCAATCCGCAATCCCCAATCCGCAATCCTCGGTCCCCAATCCGCAATCCATGCCCGCCGAAGTCCCGCATGGCGGGACGAAGGAGGGCGCAATCGGGCATCGCCCGTCCGCACCGAGCCGCAACTCCGTCACCACGATCCGCGACGACGGCTCGCGGCCGTTCCTGTTTCCAGCGGACACGCGCGGCCGGTTCACTCTCACGCGCCGCATCGTGGCGCTGCTGCTGATCGCGTTCTACCTCGCGCTGCCGTGGGTGCACATCAATGGCTACCCGGCGGTGTTTCTCGACATCGCCGCGCGCCGCTTCCACCTCTTCGGAATCACACTCGCCGCGCAGGACATGTGGCTCCTGTTTTTCGTGATCACCGGGCTTGGGTTTTCGCTCTTCCTCGTCACCGCGCTGCTCGGCCGCATTTGGTGCGGGTGGGCATGCCCCCAGACGGTCTTCCTCGACCATGTCTACCGCCGGATCGAGCGATGGATCGAGGGCGACGCCGTGAAGCGCCGCGCGCTCGACGCCGCGCCGTGGACGCCGTTGAAGATCACGAAGCGAATCGTGAAGCACGCGGCATACATCGTCGTCTCAGCGGCGATCATGCACCTGTTCCTCGCCTACTTCGTTTCGCTCCCCGAGGTGTGGTCGATGATGACGCACGCGCCGTTCGCCCACTGGACTGCGTTCGTATTCATGGCGGTCTCAACGGCGATCCTCTACTTCAATTTTGCCTGGTTCCGCGAACAGCTCTGCATCGTCATCTGCCCCTACGGCCGCATCCAATCCGCGCTCATCGACGACCACTCGCTCGTCATCGGCTACGACTCCGCCCGCGGCGAACCGCGCGGAAAGCTGCAGCGCGCCCCTGCTCCCGTTCACACGGAAAAATCGCAATGTCACCTATTAGGTGACATCTCTGGTGGGGGGAGCTCCCAGGGACAATGTCACCTATTAAGTGACATTGCTGAATCGCCGCCCGCCACCCGGGCGGCTGAGGCGCAAACGGGAGACTGCATCGACTGCTTCCGCTGCGTGCACGTATGCCCCACGGGCATCGACATCCGCCAGGGCCTGCAGATGGAGTGCGTGGGCTGCACGGCGTGCATCGACGCGTGCGACGAGGTGATGACGCGCCTCAAGCGGCCGCGCGGCCTTATCCGCTACGATTCGCAATCCGCATTCGCCGGGATGCGCACCCGCTGGATCCGCCCGCGCACCATCCTCTACTCTGTGCTGCTCTTCATCGGAGCGAGCGTCGCGACGTGGGCGCTCTCCACGGTGCACAGCGCGTCGTTTGGCGTCACGCGCATGACCGGCGCGCCCTACATCGTCGACTCCGCCAACGTGCGGAACCAGTTCCTCGTGCGCATCGTCAACAAGCGCAGCGAACCCGCGCGGTTCAACGTCCGCGTGGACGGCGCGCCCGCGACTGTGAGCGCGATCGGCTTCGACGGCACCGTCGAGGTCGGCCCACTCGGCGAACTCGTGCAGCCGCTGATCATCCAACAACCGCGCGACACCTACGCCGGCCCGTTTCATTTCGAAGTGCACGTTGCCGACGAGGCGCAGACTTTCGATCTCAAGCGCGACGTCGACTTCCTTGGCCCCGAAGCGCAGTTGCTGCGGGAGGATGCGAAATGAAACTGGAGGATGCAGCAGCCGGCGCATCCCCCGTAGGGCAGGTCTCTGACCTGCCACGGGAAACGGACAATACAGAAGGCAGGTCAAAGACCGGCCCTACCTCCAAACCCTCCCGCCTCTGGCTCTGGATCGTCGCGGCATTCGTGATCCAGGCACTCGCATGGGCCGCGTGGTTCACCATCGCCGCACGTTACCCCGTCGAGGAAGTGCCAGTCGTCCGCACGCAAGCCCGGTGAGTCCAATCGAAAATCGAAAATCCAAAATCGAAAATTCGTGGACCTCGCCGCCGTCAACTCCCCTGCCACCGCGCTGATCGCCGGACTCGTCACGAGCCTGCACTGCGTCGGCATGTGCGGGCCGCTCGTGTGCTCGCTCTCGCCGCTGCGCTCGCCGGCGGGCGCAGACACGATGACGACTGGCACGGCCTACCATCTTTCGCGCCTCGGCGCCTACGCGCTCCTTGGTGCAATCGCCGGCGGCATCGGCGCCGCGCCGCTCACGTGGGTCTCCCACTCCGCGCTGCGCTATCTCCCTTGGGCACTCGTGCTGCTGTTCCTCGCGCTCGCACTTCGGTGGGACCGGTTCATCCCGCAGACTGCATTACCGGGCCGCGCACTTCTCTCAATCCGTGGATGGGTGCGCGGTCGGCCGCCCGCGATCGCGGCATCGCTTCTCGGCTTCGTCACGCCACTGCTACCGTGCGGGCCGCTCTACTTCCTCCTCGCCCTCGCGCTTCTCTCCGGCTCGGTGCCGGACGGACTCGGCTTCATGCTCGCGTTCGGCCTCGGCACCGTGCCGCTTCTCTGGCTCGTGCAGTCGCAGTTCAACCGCTTCGGCCACCGGCTCTCGCCGGTCTGGATCGAGCGCACCCGCATCACGCTCGCGCTCGTGACCGCCGCGGCAATCGCATGGCGACTGCGCGCCACACTCGGACTCCCCGGACCCGACCCAGCGGGCTTGGTGTGCCACTGACCATGCGCGCGCTGAGCGATTTGCAGAATGTAGCCCTGCGCGTGAGCGCAGGGACAAGACCGCGCCTGCCTCAAGCCAGGTCCCGCCGCTCACGCGGCGGGCTACAAACGGAATCGTCAACGTGCAAGCACTGCGGCTCGCCTCTCCTCGATGCCCGCGCCGTTGACTCGGGCTTCTGCTGCAACGGTTGCAGTTACGTCTATCGGCTCGTGCACGATCAGGGGCTCGAGGGCTACTACAATGTGAAGGATCCGATCACGAGCCCGGCGGACCCAGCGGTCTTCCACCCGCGCGACACCTCGTGGCTGGAGGAACTCCAGCGCGAGGCAGAAGCCCGCTCATCCCATTCCTCCCATCAGCCCGATTCGTCCCATCCGCCCGAACTCACCCTCTCCGTGCAGGGCATCTCCTGCGCGGGCTGCGTCTGGCTGATCGAGCGCGTCTTCCGCCAGCAACCCGGTGCGCGCTCGATCGTCGTGAGTCCGCACCACGGAACGATGCGACTCCGGTGGGCGCCTGGTGAATTCTCCGCGGCAGCGTTTGCGCGAAAGCTCCAATCGCTCGGCTATCTCACCGGCCCGGCGGGCGCGACCGGCGCCGAGCCCGAGAGCCGCGCACTTGTGAGGCGCATAGGACTTTGCGCGGCGTTCGCGATGAACGTAATGCTCTACGCGCTGCCCGCGTATTTCGGAATGAACGCCGAATTCGAATACGCGCAGCTCTTCGGCATTCTCACCGCGCTCTTCGGCACGCTGAGCTTCCTCGTGGGCGGCACCTACTTTCTCGGTCGCGCCGTGGGCGCATTGCGCGAGGGCGCGATGCACATCGATCTACCGATCGCGATCGGAATCCTGGGCGCGTTCGCCGGCTCGATCTACGGCTGGCTCGCGGGAATCGAGCAGCTCGTCTACTTCGACTTCTTGTCGGCGTTCATCCTCCTCATGTTGATCGGTCGCTGGGCGCAGGTGGCCGCCGTCGAGCGCAATCGCCGCAGATTGCTCAACCAGCAACCCACGCCACGGCGTGTGAAACTCGCCGACGGCACTGAGGTCGCGCCCGAGAAGCTCCAAACCGGCCAGTCGTTCCACCTGGGATCGGGCCAGACGCTACCCGTCGAGTCGCGGCTTGAAAGTGCGGAGGCGCAGTTTTCGCTCGCGTCGATCAACGGCGAGTCCGAGCCGCGTCTCTTCCGCGGTGGCCAGCGCGTGCCTGCCGGAGCCGTCAACGCGGGTCGCGATGCGCAGATGTTGACCGCACTTCAAGGCTGGAGCGAATCGCTCCTCGCGCGACTGCTCGAGACGCGCGTGCGCGAAGGCGGTCGCCACCGACTTCTCGAGAACATCGTCAAGGGCTACCTCGTCGGCATCCTCGCCATCGCCACGCTCGCCGGCGCGTGGTGGTGGTTCACAACGGTTGACGCGGTGCTGACGTGGTCGGTCGTCACTGCAGTGCTCGTCGTCTCGTGCCCGTGCGCGATCGGTCTCGCGTTTCCACTCGCGGATGAGATGGCGACAGTCGGCCTGCGCCGCCGCGGCGTGTTCGTGCTCGATGGCGATCTGTGGTCGCGACTCGGCCGCGTGCGCACGCTCGTCTTCGACAAGACCGGCACGCTCACACTCGAAACTCCCGTTCTCCTCAACCCAGAGGCAATGGACTCGCTCACTCCAGAGGCGCGACACGTGCTGCAGACGCTCGTGCGCGACAACCCGCACCCGGTCAGCCAGTGCCTGCTCGAGCACCTGCTCGCCTCGGGCAGCGCGAGTGAAGGAGGAAGTGAGAGTGAAAGTGGAAGACTGAGTTTTGCCGACGAGCTCCGCCCACTCTCACTCTCACCTTCACTTTCACTCGCGGAACGCGCCGTGCACGAGACCATCGGACAAGGCGTCGAACTCGGCCCGTGGACACTCGGCCGCCCCGGTTGGCGCACGACACCCCAATCCACTTATCACTCAATAGGTGACACACCTCCCGAGGTGGGCCCGGACCAATGTCACCTATTAGGTGACATCTCTTCTGTGGCCGCTGGCGGGGATGTTGCCCGCCAAGGTCTCGAGCGAGGTCATCCGACAACCTACAAGTCCGGGGCCGCCTCCCTACCCGAGGCCGCGCGACGCGATCACCAATGTCACCTAATAGGTGACATCTCACCGGGGGTTACGGAGCCGGTCCTCGCGCGTGGCGGCGATGAGCAATGTCACCTATTAGGTGACATTGGTCCTGGGGCAGCCGGCACGGTGTTGGCACGTGATGGTGAGGTGATCGCGAACTTCCGGTTTGCGGATGCGGCGCGGCCGGACGCGCGGGTCGAGCTGGCCGCTCTTGCGCGCCGCGGGTTCGATGCGTTCATCCTCAGTGGCGATCGCACTGAGAAAGTCGCTGCGCTTGCCTCCGAGCTCGGACTGCCGGCCGCACACGCGGTCGGCGACATGAGTCCCGACGGCAAGGCCGCGTGGATCGAGGCGAACGCGCGCAATGCGCTGATGCTCGGCGATGGCGCGAACGACAGCCTTGCATTCGAGAGCGCGCTTTGCCGCGGCACGCCGGTCATCCACCGCGGCATGCTCGAGGGAAAGTCGGACTTCTACTACCTCGGCCGCGGCATCGGCGGCGTGCGTGCGCTTCTCGAGACCGACGCGGCCCGCCGCGCCACCCAGATCGCCATCCTCGCATTCTCCATTCTCTACAACGCGACCGCCGTCGGGCTCGCAGTCGCGGGCGTGATGAACCCGCTCGTCGCCGCCGTGCTCATGCCGATCAACTCGCTGCTGACGCTTGCGATTGTGGGCATCGGAATGCGGCGATCGATCACGGGGTAGCGCAACACGCGCATCGAGGTTAGGACCCGGGCTTGGAACTGCCTCGTTGTGGTCTGGCTCTTTGCCCGACTCACCGCTGGCGAGCGCCTGACAGTGGTGTCGGATGCGAATGGGACGCCCAAGCAGCGCGACAGCATCTTGGAGTGCGGCAGTCCTCTGCCGCTTTGAAACGCGATTATGATTGTGCATAAGAAGGCGCCACAGGAGTGGCGCACTCCAAGGCGCCTGCGGCGCGCAGAATCGCACGCATCTGTCTTCGCGCGGTGCTACGGCACGACAAGACAGCGCTACCAAAGGTCTGAATTCGCCCACCCGACTTGCGTGAACGCGCGCGCGATCTACGGTGTCTGAATTGCACAATCGGGAATATTCCCCTCCGACAGCCCTCCCACAGCGAACGCATCATGCACCTGCCCAAGAAACGCCCCGGTTCGCTCTCGGAATCGGATGTCACACCCGAGTCGGTTTTCATGAACCGGCGCCGGTTCCTGCGGAACATCGGCATCGGCCTTGCGGGCGCGGCGGCGGGCGGCGCGCTTCTTCGCGCGGCGACTGGCGGGTTTCCCTCGACGAGAAACCCGGCGTTCAGCGGTGACGGCCTCGAGCTCACGCCGTTCGAGCTCGTGACGAGTTACAACAATTTCTACGAGTTTGGCACCGACAAGGAGTCGCCCAAGACGCAGGCAAACAAGGGTTGGAAGACCGAGCCATGGACTCTCGAGGTCGGCGGCCTCGTCGCCAATCCGATGAAGCTCGACGTGAACGACCTCATCACGCGCGCCGGCGGCATCGAGGAGCGCGTGTATCGATTTCGCTGTGTCGAGGCGTGGTCGATGGTCGTGCCGTGGTCGGGCTTCGAGCTCTCGAAGCTGATCGCACTCGTCGAGCCGAAGGCGGAGGCGAAGTTCGTGAAGTTTGTCACTTTTCACGACCCGAAGAACGTGCCGGGCCAGCGCACCAACTCGATCGACTGGCCCTACGTCGAGGGGCTCACGATCGAAGAGGCGCGCAACCCGCTCGCGCTTCTCGCGACCGGACTCTACGGCAAGCCGATGCCCAACCAGAATGGTGCGCCAATCCGCCTGATCGTGCCGTGGAAATACGGGTTCAAAAGCATCAAGAGCATCGTGCGGATCGAGTTCGTTTCAAAGATGCCGATGAACACGTGGCGCGACCTGCAGCCGCGCGAGTATGGTTTCTACGCCAACGTGAATCCCAAGGTCGACCACCCGCGCTGGTCGCAGGGGAGCGAACGCGTGTTGGGCGCGGGCGTTTTCGACTCGCGCAAGGAGACGCTCATGTTCAACGGCTACGAGGCCGAGGTCGCGCATCTCTACACGGACCTGGACCTGCGGAAGTGGTATTGATGTCGAGGCGCGCGTGTGAGTGACGACGCCACAAGTAGGGCAGGTCTTCGACCTGCCACGAATGCCGGCGGGTCGGAGACCCGCCCTACGACGGCCGCGAGCGGTGACGCTGGCCCCAAGACTACGCCACAGCCCCTGCTCGCGCGAATCCTCCGCGGAAAAGCGTGGCTGTGGATTCTCATCGTCGCGCTCGCTGCGTATCCGTGGACGCGACTGCTCTCCGGTGATCCGTTCGCCAACGCAAACGCCGCGCAGTACCTGCTCGATCACGCGGGCACTGTCGCGACTGCATTCCTCGTCGCCGTGCTCTCGCTCACGCCGTTGCGCGTGCTCTTTCCCGCGAGCGGCATCGTGCGAGCACTCAACCGCCACCGGCGTCTCACAGGCGTGACCGCGTTTGGATTCGCCGTGCTGCACCTCGGCTACTTCTGGCTGCACGTCGGCGGCTGGTCCGGCGTGCTCATGGAAATCGACAAGCCATTCATCTGGTCGGGTCTCGCCGCGTGGACCGTGCTCGCGGTGCTCACGATCACGAGCCTCAACGCGATCGTGCGCGCGATGGGCGCACGCGGTTGGAAACGCCTGCACCGTGCGGCTTATCTGGCGGCGGCGCTCGCCCTCTACCACCAAGCCGCGCAGCAGAAGGAAGGATACTCCGAGTCGCTGTGGTTTTTCGCGCCGCTGGTTCTGCTGGAAATCGCACGCGTGATCCGGCAGCGGCGGGATGCTGCGCGAAGTAGCGCGGGTCTTTGACCCGCGCCGGCAGGTCAAAGACCTGCCCTACGTCTCTGCGACCCATCTCGTGGCCGGATCGCGGACTACCCACAGATTCCTTGCCGACTCTCCGCTCGCGAACAGATTGGTTCGATCGTGAACACCCAGCCGACCAACCTGCCGCGCATCGTTGTCATCGGCGCGGGCTTTGGCGGGTTGACCTTCTGCAAGCGCTTCCCGAGCGGGCTTGCGCAAATCACGGTCCTCGATCGCACGAACCACCATCTCTTCCAGCCGCTGCTCTACCAGGTGGCGACCGCCGGCCTCGCCGTGCCCGACATCGCGCAGCCCGTGCGCTCAATCCTCGCGAAGCGGAAGGACATCACCGTGCTCATGGACGAGGTGACTGGCATCGACCTCGCCTCCCGTCGGGTGCAGTGCCGGACAGCGGCGCTCGATTATGATTATCTGGTCGTCGCCGCGGGTGGGCAGACGAGCTACTTCGGCCATCCCGAGTGGGAAGAGCACGCGCCGGGCCTCAAGTCGATCGACGACGCCGTGCGCATCCGCCACGAGATCCTTGGCGCGTTCGAGCGCGCGGAAATG
>DATKCJ010000175.1:0-3769 GCA_035513275.1 Opitutaceae bacterium | reverse complement strand
TGCTCGGTGATCTGGAGATTCGGACACGGCTTGCTCTTCCCGAGGGTGCCTTCGAGACCACCAAGAGCGTCCAGTGGAGCGACCTGTTTCCACCGGTCATCCTGACCATCCCGGCGCGGCCGAAGGCCGGCGAACAGGTGCGGTTCGTGGAAAACACCAAGTCGGTTTACTCCACCTACGAATGGCACGTCGATGGGCAGACCGCCGGCACGGAGAAAGTCCTTTCCTGGCGATTCACCGACACCCGCCTTCACCGCGTGGTTCTCAAGGTCAAAGGGATCGATGGCCGCGCGCAAAGCAGCGTCGTGGTCATTGCCGCTTCGGAAAAATCCGCGTTCACGGTCGAGCTTCTGGCTCCGGCCAGCTCGCTTCAACCGAAGGAAACAATTCAGTTCGTGGCCCGCCCAAGCGAAAAGGCAGTTCGCTATCGTTGGGAAATCGACGGCGAGGTAGGCGGAACTGAGCCGGATTTCACCTGGCAGCCCACACGGGAAGGAAACTACACGATCAAGCTCACCGCTTGGGATGCCGAAGACCGTGAGGCTTATCAGACCAGACAAGTCTCCGTCGCGGAAGCGCCGTTGACTCTCCAGGTCAAGGCGCCGCGTGAAGCTACTTCAGGCCAGAGCGTTCAATTTGTCGCTGAAATCAACGGCGCGGTCGAAACGCTGGAATGGGACTTCGGTGATGGCACGACGAGCACGCAGAAGAACCCGCAGCACACCTTCAACCTGAGCGGGAACTCCGTCGCTGAGTTTGCAGTTTCCGTGCGCGCCACCAGCCCGGCCGGCCGCTCGGTTCGCAGCTCGTCGCATCCTGTTAGGGTGGAAGCGCTCATGGCCATCGCTGCACCCGTGGCCGACTTCAAGGTGATCGAATCCAGGCTGCGGGTTGGCGATGGATTTCATCTCGTCAACACCAGCCAAGGCCAGATCGATAGCTGGCAATGGGAGGTCTCGGGCGAGGCCTCGCCTACGGAACGGAATCCGATCCTTCGCTTCTCCTCGGCCGGCGAAAAGACAGTGACGCTTACCGTCAAAGGCCCCGGTGGAGTCCATTCGATCAGTCGCAAACTCGTCGTGCAGCCCCGTTTTTCTCCGGTCAAACTCGCGGTCAGTGCGTCGGCACGTTCCGGCACCGCCCCGCTTCGCGTTGCCTTCACCAACCAATGCTCAGGAGACGTCAAAGCCTGGCGCTGGGATTTCGGCGACGGACATACCTCGGTCGAACCCAGTCCGGAGCACGAATATGTTACTCACGGTGAACACACGGCGAAAGTAACCGCGATTCCGGCCGATCCCGATGCGGCTCCAGTCGAACAGACCTTCTCGCTTTCAATCGCCAAGCCCTGGCCGCTTTGGGCCAAGGTGACGTTGCTGCTTGGTATCGTAGCTTCGCTCGGGGCGATTGCGGCTGAACTGCTCCGCCGCCGACGCAACGCCAGACTCCGCCTGCCGGTCTTCTATTGGCCGCATGATTCCAGCATCTGCCAGCGCCTCGACTTCACGCGTGCGGACGAATCGCAGGAGATATCCTCTCTTCAGGTTCTGCTCCGTCGCGTCGGCGCGAGTTCCAATCTGATAGCTGAGGCGCGGCACGGCTCCGTTCTCATCTTTCCTGATGGCCGGGAAGAGGACACGCAACCTGTAGCTGCAGGCGCGAAGTTATCCGTGCGCCTTTCAACCGGCATTCGCAAAACCGTCGCCCTGGCCACCCATGAAAAGCCCAAACGGCCCAAGCCCCCGGAAGCAGAGGCGACCGTTCCAGCGCTGGCAGAGCCGGACCTAGCCCCCGTTGCAGTAGCCGCCACTGACGGCGCCGATTTCGACTGGGGTTGGGACGAAAGCCCCAGGAAGTGACCCCGTGAATTTCAGACAGCATCCAACCAACCTCAACTCACACCACCCTATGAAAACCAACACCCAGAATATCCAGCCCCAGAACATGCAGCGTGCCTTGGTCATCGGCCTTGGCGGCTCCGGCGCCGAGGCTATCCTTGGCAATCGCGCCCGTATCATCGAGCACTATGGCAGCTTGGAAGCCATGCCGCTCGCCCGGTATGTCTATATCGATACCGACCCGCGCTGGTATCAGGAACACCAGCAGAAGGTCGAAAAGCGCGTACGCATCGGTGAAAACGAGTTCGTCGATATTCAGTTCCCCGGTGCAGCCGAACTTTACAGCGGCATTCGTCGCGGGAGCTTCCCGAACTACTCTTGGTTCGACGTAAATCGCCTCGAAAACCTGAAGAGCGTCGTCGATGGCGCTGGCACGGTGCGGCAATTGGCGCGTCTCGCGTTCTGGCACCACTACGCCAAGATTCGTGACGCAATCACCACGCAGCTTGTCGATCTCAAGAGCTCCACGGTCGCCAGTGTCATGCGCGACCGCTACGGCTCCGAAATCGATGATGGCATCAACGTCCACATCATCTTCGGAATGGCCGGCGGCACCGGGTCGGGCATCTTCCTTGATACCGCCTACCTCGTGCGGAAGATTCTCAAGGATCTCGGCATCTCCGGCGCGCACCAGTATATCGGATATGGCATCCTGCCGCAGGCCTTTAAGGACCTGACGGGCACCAATGCCCTGGCCAACGGTTACGCGGCACTGAAGGAACTGAACTACTTCAGCTACAAATACGCCTCGAACAATCCGCTGGCCTCGGTGTTTGGCGAGCCCACGTGGGACGCCGACTACCTGCGCAACATGGTGGATCGCGTTCGATTCAACAACGAACCTCCGTTCGACTTCTGCTACCTGCTCGATTCCCGCAACGCCTACGTGGATCTGCACCGCAAGGATATCTACAAGATGATCGACCGGGCGATCTTCCACGAATTCACCGGAAGCTTCGCGACCTTCAAGCGGTCGCTGCGGGCCAACGTGCAAAAGCAGATCACCGCCAACGACCGGGCCGATTACCCGATTGCATTCATGAGCTTTGGCCAGGCGGCCGCCCAGGTCCCGCTGCCCGAGATCAAGCAGGTGTTGACCCACAGACTGGCCCTGCAGGCAGTGCAACAGTGGATCGACAAGAATGCGAAGCCCCTGACGACCTTCGGCACGGGCGAGGCGCTTCCCGATGAGGACTTCGTGAAGTCGGTCGTCGGCTCCATCCGCGCCAAGGCCGGGGATGCTGCGCTTGGCACACAGGTGCGCGAACACCTCATCCGCGACTTCCTGCCCGCGCACGGATTGAACCAGAAGGGCGTTTACACCAGTATCGTGCAGGAACAGCAGGAGCGCCTGACCGATGTTCCGTATGCGCTCGCGGAGGGAGTCAAACAGGACTGGATCGCCGAACGCTGGCCGGCAAATTCCTTTGTGGGCCGCGTGAAGGACGCTTGGGAGAAGTGGCGGACCGACTTCAGCGACGAGACCGCGGATCGCATGCAGTGGGGAGAGCAGATCCGGAAGCTCGAGGCCAACAAGTCCCATGCCTTCAAGACCGTTCGCACGCTGATCCGGGCAAAGGCGTTCGAGATGTTCGAGGACTCCGGGCGATTCGGCCCGGCTTGGGCGGTCAGCGCAGTTCGGCAACTCAAGTCAGGACTCGGCCAGCTCAAACAGGTGTTCATCCGCGAGGCCGGGGATGCCAACACGATTGCCACCGCTCTCGGCGATGTCGTCATTATCAATGCTGTGGCCAGCGCCAAGGGCCCCTCGCTGTCGGCCATCATCGAGGCGAACTGCAGCAACAACCTTGCACGGCTCGATGCCGCCGTGCGAGCCGGCTGGCCCGTCGGCAAGCGTGAAAGGGTCACTG
>DATKCJ010000174.1:0-3454 GCA_035513275.1 Opitutaceae bacterium | reverse complement strand
CTGATAGTCATAGAGAAGGCGGTAGTCAGGGTGTGCCAACGCATTGACCACACGCGGACAATCGACGACCTGCCCGTTGTTGTATTCGACCATCAGCTTTTCCGGCATGCCGAAGTAGGCGTCCTGGCGCACGAGGCCCGTGTTTTCGTCGGTCAGAAACAGATGAACGCCGGAATTGCCGACGAAGCGGACCATCGCCTCAAGCGCTTGCGGCCACAGTTCGGCGTCGGTTGCGGCTTCATAAAGTCGCGTGACGAGCGCGTCAAACTGACCCAGCGTCGGTTGGGGTCGCCGCGATGGCCGTTCCGAAGTCACATTCGCCTCACGAATGAGCCTGCAAGCTCAATCGAAAATCTCGCCTCTGCCAGTTCGTTGTGAAACAGGAACCAGCTGTGCGGGAGGTCGCTCCAGCTGTGGGACTCGGTAGGAACGCCCGCGCGATCGGAAGCTTCGATCAGGCGCGCGGCATCGTCGAATGCCGGGTCGGACATTGACGCATGGATCTGGATTGGCGGAAGGTGCTCAAGATCGCCGAAGAGCGGTGACAAGCGGCAGTCTCGGGGGTCAACGTCGGGTGCATAGAGCGAAGCGCAGCCACGGGCCACATCCGCGTTCAGCAACGGATCGCGGCCGTCATTGCGAATCCACGATTCGCCGGATACGGCCAGATCAACGAATGGAGAAAAAAGAACCAATGCGGCAGCAGGTTTCCGAATCCCCTGGGCGGCCACCGCAGTTGCCAGCACAAGGCTGGCCCCGCACGAGTCACCAGCCACGGCACAACGCGCGGAGGCGGCGCCATCGGGTCCGTGTTCTCGCGCCCACAGCATGGCCGCCAGGCAATCATCGTGTGCGGCCGGGTAGTGATGTTCGGGTGCCAGACGGTAGTCAACGAGCAAGGTGCAGGCGTTCGCGGCGGCAGCGAGGCGACTGACGAATCCTCCGTAGGTTGCGAGGTCGCCGGCCATGAAACTGAGTCCATGGAAATAGACCATGCGGCGGTCGGGGTCCGCATCCTTTGGAATAAGCCAGGTGCCCGGCACCGGTCCGTTGCGTGCCGGAGCGGCGGTCACACCGGGAGCCAGGCTCGTATCCGTCGCAACACCGCGCAGCAGTGTGCGGACGGCCGTCATATCTGGCGGATCAACACCCGCCAACGCACAACCAAGTGCGCGCAAATGCCGGTCGATCTCCAGGCGATACTGGCTGTTCGAAGCTTCAGCCGACCCATTATGGGTGTGCATGGAACTTCAGCCGGCGCCTGAGGAACTCGTTGTATTTGTTAGGTAAATTTCGGGGTCGCCCGGGCAGGGCGGTGGTAGCGCCAATAGCGGAAGATTAACCTCCCACACCGGAAAGTCCTGATCCCCTGGGCGCGTTGTGCCTTCTTGTGGGCAATCAACGGAATCTAACGCCGCAGCCTACGCCGTTCCTGCGGGAAGGCAATGGCTCGTTCGTTTGCAGGTGCCAACGTCGGCCGGCTGGGCCTGCGCGTCGTGCCGTTGGCGCCGTGGCGCACAGGGTTTCGGAAGCGGCGGTCAAACCTGCGGGCAAACTCAGCCTCGACGCCTCGACGTTACCGGTTTTGAAGCTGGCGGCGCTGGTCGTCGTCACGCGTGACTTGCTGAAACTCAGCACCGCTGAGGCCGGCACGAACCCACGGCGACCTGCTGCGGGCCGCGGTTAAATTGCTCGATTCCACCTCCGTCTCTGACGCCGCCGCCGTCCCTGGCGAAAGTCCGGCGGGAGTCCTCTACGCCACCACGCCGGCGGCGGGCATTTGCTAAATGAAGTCCGTATCACCCAAATGGGTGATTCCGTTTGCGCTCAAACCACCTAAATTGACTGTAGGTGGGCGGGCTTCGGGCGCAAAACCTCGCAATGAGTCCGTGAATATCGACTAGGGGGCCGGCATGGATTGCCCGGGGTTAACTCTACATCTGACGGCTAAGGAGCATTGTGCTGCAACTATAGTGGGCGGGACTCCCAAGTGAAGCCTGCCGCGACACTCGACCGAGCAACAATCGGTCCTGACTCTTCGATTCTCCGCCATGGATTGCAAGTGCAGCGCGAAAGCGCGCGCGCGGAATGTCCGAGTATGTGCAAGAGCGACACCCATTAATCTTTCAGGGGGATACAAAATGAGATTTTTGGCCTTGGCAACCCCGATCGTCACTCGATTCCGAGCCGGCCTGGTTGTCGCATGGTGCCTACTTGCGCAGATAATTGCGGAACCGGCGAGCGCTACTTCGGTCCAGTATGGTGCGACACTGACTGCAATTGACGCCAACTCCTCACTGGGAATCTCCGCCGGGGACGAGTTCACCTACACGTTTACTTATGATGCTTCTGGAGCCATTGGTCAAAGCTCTGGGCCGGGTCAGGAGGGTTATCGCGGCGTTATCTCCAATGCCGCTCTGACATCAGCTAATCCGGCTCTATCGCTATTTTCCGCACTCCCGGAGTTTCTCGTGGCCGACGAGAACTTTTTTGGCTATTCGGGGTACTCCATAGCGAATGCGCTTAACCTAAACGGTACCACCGTGGGCTCGCTCTATCTCAATTTTGCGTACGATACAAACAGCACACTCGTGCCGTCGGTCTTGCCCTCTTTCTCGCAGCTCAGCGCAGCCGAGCTGGGTAACACGTTCCTTGTTGCTAATTGGATGTCTTTCGCGAGTACTGACTTCAGCTACGTTGTTCGATTCTCCCTCCAAAGCCTGACGACTCTCGTTACGGATGGGGACGGTGACGCCGTTCCAGACGGAACCGACAATTGCCCCACCGTTAGTAATCCAGACCAGGCCGACACCAACGATGATGGAGTTGGCGATTTATGTGACGATCTCACGCCTGAGGGCAGCGGTATTGCAATAAGCCCCGCTGTTACGCTCCCGGATGGTACGAGCACGACGACGGTCGAACTGACATTCGACACTGTCACAACCGCTGGATCTACAACTGTGACCACAGCGAGCAACCCGAGCGACGGCACGCCAGGTTCTCCGACGGGATTCAAGATCGGTAACCCACCCGTTTATTACGACGTCAGTACGACGGCCGAGTTTTCCGGTTCCGTTGTGTTGTGTTTTTCGTGGCAAGAGGGGCAGTTCAACAATGAAAACAACATCAAACTATTTCACTTCGAGAGTGGCGCGTGGCTAGATGTCACCACAGCACTGAATACGACCGAAAACAAGGTTTGCGGTGAGGTCAGCAGCCTGTCGCCCTTTGCCCTGTTCGAATCGTCATTCGCGGGCTTCTTTGCACCTGTCGATAACCCGCCGATTCAAAATACGGTTAAGGCGGGCGCGGCCGTGCCAGTCAAGTTCTCACTCGGCGGAGATTATGGACTGTCGATCTTCGCATCGGGCTATCCAGTGTCACAGTCCGTAGCATGTGAGAGTGGCGCTCCTTCCGATGCGATTGATGAGACGGTTACAGCCGGCTCCAG
>DATKCJ010000173.1:0-15122 GCA_035513275.1 Opitutaceae bacterium | reverse complement strand
CGCCCGACTGCCTTAAATTCGCGAGTGCAGTCATCGCGATTGATGCGCTGCGCTCGAAGCGACCGGCGCCGTCGCAGCGCACCGGTCGAGCACCGCCGCGAGCTTGCTTGTCATCGCGTGCGCCGTGTGCGGTTCGAAACCTGCGGTGTCGAGCATTACAGGGTGCTCCCAGGCGCGCGGAAGGAACCAGCGGTTGCGAAGATGGGTGACGAGTTCCTCGCGCGGCTCGCCCGGTGTGAACGGCACGGCGACCGCGCCTCGCAAGAGTGCGACTGCGCCTGCCGCCGGGCTGTCCTTGTGCAGGATTGCGAGCAACGGCCGGCGTGCGAGGAGGCAGTTGTGGATCTTCGATGGCGCGTAGCCCGGATCGTCGCTGCCGGGCACGATCAGCGCGTCCGCATCGGCCATGCAGCGAAGCGCCTCGAAATACGGCACGCGTGCCGGATGCTCCGCGACCATGTCGACAACACCCGCTTCCTTCGCGAGCGGCGCTACGCTTGGTTTCTCGCTGCCGGGGTGCGCATACGAAGTGCCGATGAAGTGGACAACGAGCCGCCGCCGCAAATCGGGATGCGAGTCGACCGCCTCGCGCAGGGCCGCGAAGAATCCGCGCAGCGCAGCGCCCATCACCGCGCCTGCCGCGCCGACATAGACCCAGTGCAAGCGGCCGTCGGATTTGTCGAAATGCGATTGCCGCACGTCGCGAAACTTAAAGACATCGAAGTCGCCCGTCGCCGCTCCAAACGGAATCACCGCTGCGCTCGCCGTGTCGAACCACGTGTGCCTTCGCGCGAGATCCTCAACGTAAGCGGGCGACACGCTCACGACTCCCGAGGCCTCGCGCAACGTCTCAGGCTCATCGCGCCGGTCGACGCGTGTGGCGATGCGGTAGCGCGTCCATCCACCGGGCGGTCGCTTGCCAGTGCGCTCGTAGTAGTCGGTGACCCACGGATCCTGGAAATCGAGGACGAACGGCACGCCGGTTTCGCGTTTCCACTTCGTGGCGAGCGGAAAGATGTTGAACACCGTGCCGGTCATGAAGACTGCGTCGAACTTCTTTTCGCGAAGCAGTTGTGCCCCGCGACGCTCCAGCGGGCGGCGTGAACGCCAGCCGAGATTTCCGAATCCAAGCACGCGGCAGAGTTTCGGCGACCACGCGGCCACGCGGTGCACGGGCACACGCTCGGGAATCGTGTCCTCGAGCAACGGGTCGAGCCGGCCGCCCGTGGTCTCGGGAGTGACTGCGAGCACCTCGGCCTCCCAGCCGAATTCGCGCAGGAACGGCAGCATCAGACGCGCGCGCTGATGATCGGGCGCGTTGACCGGTGGAAACCTCGGAGTGACGACAAGCACACGTTTCATGGTGCCTCCACTTTCAGAGTCGACAGCGCGCGTGCTGCCTCGGCGACGACAGCCGTCGATTGCTTTTCCCAGCAGAACTCGCGCTGCGCCGACTCGAGGGCGTCGCGCTTCGACGCGTCGAGCAACGCACGGTCGGCAAGCAAGGAATTAATCACGGCGGCGATCGCCTCGGAATTTCCCGGAGGCAGCAGGTGGATCGCGCGGCCCGTCCGCGCGGCGATCTCGCGCTGGCCCTGCGTCGAGCTCGCGACGATCGCGAGACCACCGAGCAGATATTGGAGGAGCTTGTTCGTAACCGTGAGGTCGCGGCTCGGAATTGTGTCGGTCTCCAGCGCGAGACCGATGTCGTGACCCGCGATGCGGCCGGGCAGCTCCTCATTGTCCACAGTCGGGTGATAGTGAACGCGCTCTCGCCAGTCGGCTGGGATCGTTTCGAGTAGATCCTTGGCGACCGCCGTGGCGAGTTGGCCGCGCAGGTGAACCTCGCACGGGAAAAGGATCTTCGGCATCGCAGCGAAGAACTCCTCGAGTCCGCGACCGGGGCCGATCGTCTGCGAGAACCAGTGAATCGAAACCACCGAAGTGTCGCGTCGGTCGCTCGCAGCGTCGGACGGATTGCGCTCGGCCCACGGGAATGCGTTGTAGACGATCGCAGGCGCGAGCGTGTCGGTGTCCTTCGCGAGCGCGTTGGCGAGCGCGATGGACGTCGTGACGCGGTAGGACGCGCGACGAAGCAGCTCGCGCTCGAGTTTTCGAATTCGCGCCACAGGACGCGCCGCGCGATCCGCGGGCTGCAAGTCCTCCGAGAACCAATCCTCAAAGTCGACGCCGACTCGCAAACCGTCGTCGAGCAGTCGCGTGCCGACCCAGAGCCCGCCCTCGGAATGCACGATTGTGAGATCCGCCTGCGCGCCGCGTGCTTCCGCGAGCTGCGCGCGCACGGCGTAGCCCAGCGTGGCCGGTGTAAAGAGGCGCGTGCGCCGGAAAAGCTCCGATGCGACGCGGCACGCGAACCTGTGACGAAGCGCGCCCGGGTGGCCCTGGCGGATGTCGGCCACAGGCACGAAGTCGAACGGCGCGTTCCGCAGAATCATCCGGTCGCGCTGCGCGAAGACCTCGTTTGACCAAACGCCCTGAACTGTCACGCGGTGGCCAGCCGCAGCGAGCGCGGCTGCCTCCTTCTGCGGACGCGGTGCGTTGCAGAGGTGGCCTGCGATGAGAATGCGGATCGTTGCCATCAGTTCGTTGGCTGGAGCCGGCGGCGCATCCGCAATGCCGTGCGCCAACCGGCGACTGACGCAATCGCGCGAAATGCGACACCGCCCTGTGGCTTGAGATCGGTGCCGCCGAGTCGTGCGACCTCGCGCTCAAGTTCGTCGGCGAGGTCTGTGTGCGCGGGGTAGAAACTGTAGACGATGTTCCGGATCATCCGCGCGGCGGCGCGGCGCGTGCGCGGACTGTCCTCGGCTTTGAGCAAGTGGCCTGCCGAGAGAAGCACGGAGCGTTTCGCGGATTCGCAGGCCGCGCGGCTGGTGCGCTTCGAAATGCTTCCGGCGATCCCGGAGCGGTAGAAGAGCCGCGCGCCGGGCGTGAACCGCACGCCGTCCGACGCGAGCACGAGGCGCGTGTAGAATTCGTGATCGTTGATGAGCGTGAGGCTCTCGTCCCAGCCGCCCGCTGCGTCGAGCAGCGCGCGCGGGATGAGGAACATCGCATTCTGATACATCGGCTCGCCATCTTCCCACGTCTCGACGATCCAGTCGACGGGCGCGCCGTCGTGCCAGCCCGCGCGCGGCTCGAAGCACGCCTCCGACGGATCGTCCCGGAATCGCGCCCATTCGCCGACCGCTATCTCTCGTGGTCCCGAGGCGCGCAACGCGGCGAGCTGGATCGCGATTGAGTTGGACGAGATGAGATCGTCGGCATCAAGGAACTTCACGTAGTCGCCGGTCGACTCTCGCAACCCGCGGTTGAGCGCCGCGCCCGGGCCTGAGTTCGGCTGATCGATCACGCGCACGTCGCGCGAAGCGAAACCGCGCGCGATCGCAGCCGAGTCGTCGGTCGAGCCGTCGTTGACGACGATGATCTCCGTGCGCGGCCATGTTTGCGCCAGCGCAGACTCGAGCGTGGCGCCGAGCCAGCGCGCGGCGTTGTGACAGGGAATGAGAATCGAGACGAGCGGTTCGCTCATTGCGTGGCGGGCGCGACGCCGCAGTTCCTCCAGCCGTGCCGGAAATACCAGCGCTTCGAACCGGCGACGTAGTGGTGCATCACGGCGGCGGGCGCCTCGACCTCGCCTCGGGCGGGCAGACAGACATAGTCGGCAGCCGGTGCGACCTCGCACGGCCGGCCCGCGACGAGCATCGCAACGAGCGCCTGCTCGAGAAAGTAACTCGTGCCGTGAACCGCGTGAAGGCGCGCGCACCAGTGTTCGAGGCGCTCCCAATCGAGAGATGCGCTATCGAGCCCGCAGATGCCGACGTTGACCCGCTCCTCGACGGATGCGCCGCAAAGTTTCGAGAGCAAGGTGATCGGATAACCGTAGGAAGTTTCGCAATCGACCATGTGAGACGGCCGATCCGGCGCGCGCAGCCAGTTGAGGAGGACCGTTGGCCGGCGGAAGAAGAGCATGTCGGAATCGAGCACGCATTTCCAGCCGGTCGATCCGAGATGCGGATCGATGAGCTTGCGGATGTTCGGGTAGTTGCGGTGGCGCTCGCGAAGTTGCGGGAAACGCGATTCCGGCAGAAGCACGTCGAGCCTCGCAACCGACTCCGCGTGCGTGTGGATGACGGTGTCGGGCCCGAGCGCGGTGGTTAGGCGTGCGGTCAGCGCATCGTCGAGCGAGCCGTCGTCGTGGATGTGGCACGCGAGGCGGATGCCGCCGTGGCGCGCAATCGAGGCAGCGCAGAAAACGGTTTGATACCAGAAGCGGGTGCCAGTCAGGAAGTGCACGGCGAATTTGGGCGCGCCAGCCGGCGCTTGCGGAATCGTGATCGTTCCGGCAGCGGCGATCATGCGCTCCTGCCAGCGAGCTGTCTCGCGCTGCGCAAGCGGCCCGCCGTCGGCGAACGTTCGCTTGATGACCTCGAGCGGCCGGTGGAGGCCAAGGTAAACCATGCGCCCGGGGGTCAGTGCAGGTTTGTCGGCGGTGTGCATCGTTCCAGTGTTCACGATACCCGGCCGTCGAAGTGACCGCATGCTCCCTGCCAGCGCACGCGGGACGAGCCTTTGCGCCAGGCGCGATGTTTCAACCATGCGCGGACTTTGCGCATCGCGGCGCCGGTGCGCGTGAGCGGCGGCCACGGGCAGGCGTTGTGGAGCCGAAGCACGCGGACCCACGATTCCTGGATGCCGCGGTTGAGGCGCGCGAGATAGCCGGCGTCGAGCCGCGACGCGGGAATCATGTGCGTGAGTCGCAAGCGCGGCGAGTAGGCGACCGACCAGTTGGCCTCGAGGATCGTGAAGACGAGGTCGTTGTCGCCCGCGGAACTCAGGCTCGAGCCGCGGCGGTCTGGTGGAGCGTTCTCAACGGCTTTCTCGAGCCACGCGGCGGCGGCGGTCGCGCGAAGCACGAGCCCCGCGCCGATCGGCGCAAAGACCGGGTAGGTGCGCGCACCCGGCTCGGTGACGAGCAACTTGTCGCCGGGATCGCGAAGTGCGAGTAGCGAGAAGAACTCCGAGTGCCACGACTCAGGCTGCTTTTCGAAGAACGGAAACGATCGGCCGCCGGCAGCGCCGATGCGTGGATCCGATTCCATGAGCTCGAGGCTCGCATCGAGGTAGTCGGAGTCGAGCACGTTGTCGTCGTCGACGAAGATCACGATCGGCGCGCGCGCTTCGCGAAGACCGCGTTTGCGCGCGGCGGTGAGGCCAAGCTCGGACTCGCGCACGATCCGCGTGTTCGACGGTGCGTGAAACGCGACCATGTCCTGCGCGGGGAAGTGATCCGAGGCGTTGTCGATGATCACAGTTTCCCAAGTGTCGGCGGGAACCGTCTGCATCTTCAAAGCTTCGAGCGTCGCGAGCAGGCGATCAGCCGCGGGGTTGTGGGTGCAGATGACGACGGAGATTCGCATGTTCAGCGTCCCGGTCCGGCGCCCGCGCGGAATGCGACGATGCGTGCGGGAGTGCCGTGTGCGATAGCTCCGGGCGGAAGTGAGGTCGTGACAACCGATCCCGCGCCGACTACGCAACCATCGCCGATCTCGACTCCGGCGAGCACGCACACGCGCGCGCCGAGCCAGACATCCCGGCCGATGCGAACCTTCGCGGGCACGTCGGGCTGCGATCGGATCGTTGTGCCAATCGGCGGCACGTTGTGGTTTGCCGCCGCTATGCAACAGTGCATCGCGATTAAAGTGTCGTCGCCGATCTCGACCCCGCCATGTGCGTAGATCACGGAGTAAGGGCCGATGTGCACGTCGCGGCCGACACTGACATCGCCGCCGTAGGTGTTGATGACGACGCCGCGCTCGAGCGTGACGTTCTCGCCGAACGCGAGCGTGCCGCGATGCTCCGGATTCTCATGCCAGCGAAGTGCGACCGCCCGGCCGATCACGCGCGGCGACGGAATCGTGACTCCGCGGATGCGCAAACGCATCGCGCGCCACGCGGTCATGGCGTGTGCGCAGCGGAAGCGGATGCTCTCAACCAACCGGCGTGGTTTCATCGATCCTCCATTTCGCAGCGATCTTCGTCGCGCCGATCGTCTCGACCGGCGGCACCTGGCCGCGGTAGCCGGTGGCGACGATTTCAAACGCCGCCGCGCCCGGCATGTGGTCAAAGTCCTGTGTCGCGTCGCCGAGCCAAGCGGCGATGTGGTAGTGGCCGCTTCGCAACGGGACGTCGCCGATATCGAGCCGCGCGCAACCTGCGCTCATCGCGAGTGAATCGCAGCCGTCGAGATCGAGCTTAGTGTTTGTGCCGAAGACGGGCCGGCCGAGCGCGTCGTAGACGACGATGCCGACGTTCGGTCCTTTGAGTGCCGTCGGCGAACGGAACCGCACCGCGACTGCGAGGCGACCGTCGCGCAAAGCGGGCACGTCGACATCGACCGACTCGATATGCGGCCTGTCTGCGGGCGCGCCTACGCGACGCGATGAAGTTTCGAGCGATTGCAGGTAGCGCTCGACCGCGGCGGCGGGACGTCCGTCGAAAATCGCGCGGCCGCTTTCGAGGACGACGCAGCGCGAGCAGAGCGTGAGGACGGCGTCCATGTTGTGCGTGACGAAGAGCACGGTGCGGTTCCCGCGTCGCGCGATGTCCTCCATCTTGCCCATGCATTTTCGCTGGAACGCGATGTCGCCGACGGCGAGCACTTCGTCGACGATCAGAATCTCCGGCTCGAGGTGCGCGGCGACGGCGAACGCGAGCCGCACATACATGCCGCTTGAATAGCGCTTCACCGGAGTGTCGAGGAATTGCTCGACCTCGGCGAACGCGACAATCTCGTCGAACTTCCTGCGGATTTCCGCGCGGCCCATGCCAAGGATCGAGCCGTTGAGGAAGATGTTCTCGCGGCCGCTGAGTTCCGGATGAAAACCGGTGCCAACCTCGAGGAGGCTCGCGACGCGTCCATGGATCTCGACGCGGCCCGACGTCGGCGGCGTAATGCGGCTGAGGATTTTCAACAGCGTCGACTTGCCCGCGCCGTTCCGGCCGATGATGCCGAGGCGCTCGCCGCGCGTGACTTCGAGATCGAGTCCGCGCAGCGCGTCGAACTCCGTGGCCGTCCTTGCCGTTCTGGCCGCGAACATTCCCGAGAGCCGCTCGCGCAGAGTGAGGTAGGGCATCGCGCCGCCGTGGTTGAGGCGGTAGCGTTTGCCGAGGCCGGCGATGCGGATGGCGATCTCAGATGACATCGGCGAATGTCTTCTCCGTGGCGCGGAAGTAGCAAATGCCCGACGCGAGCAGCGCCGCGGCGAGGACGACCGAAAGCGCGAGACCTGTTGTGTGCAGCGCCGTGGTGCCTCCGAGCAGCGCCCAACGGAATCCGTCGATCACTCCGACGAGCGGGTTGATCGAGTAGAGCGTGCGGACCGTATCGGGGACGATAGCGCTGCTGAAACCAACCGGCGAGATGAAGAGTCCGGCTTGCAGTAGGAACGGCACGACGTAGCGGAAGTCGCGGTATTTCACAGTGAGCGCCGCGAGCCAGTATGCGGCGCCGAGCGCGGTGGCCGCAGCGAGCAGGAGAAAAAGCGGCAACGTGACGACGCGCCAGTCTGGCCACGCGCCGAACCACGCCATGAGCACTGCGAGGAATCCGAGGCTTATCGCGAAGTCAACGAGTCCCGGAATCACTGCGGCAGACGGCACGATCAGTCGCGGGAAGTAGATTTTCGAAACGAGGTTCGCGTTTGAAACGAGGCTGTTTGCACCGTTTGTCACCGCGGCTGCGAAAAACTGCCACGGAAGGAGCGCGGCGAAAACCAGGATCGGGTAGGGCGCGCCGTCGGACGGAAGTTTCGCGAGACGACCGAACACGACGGTGAACACAGCCATTGTTAGCAGCGGTTGCAGGAGTGCCCACGCAACGCCGAAGGCCGTCTGCTTGTAGCGCACGAGAATGTCTCGCCACGCGAGAAAGTAGAACAGCTCGCGGAACCGCCACAGATCGTGCCAGTAGGCGCCCTCGTGCCGGCCGGGCTCGAGGATCGTCACCGGAAGGGCGCTAGTTGTAGGAGTGTTGTTGTCGACCATTTGCAGCGGCGCCCGGAAGACGTGAACAGGCTTCGCCCCGTCACGTCCGCAGAGAGTCGGTCGTTGCGTGTGCTTTGATGGCTGGGTTGCGCGTCGGCCGGAGGGTCGGCGCGGCTGCGAAAATCATTGCGCTGCTGGCGTTTGACGCAACCCCCTAGGGGTCTGCGAATCCAATGGCAGGCCGGTATTTACGGAACATTGACCGCCGGGCGAGTCGGTCATCCGCAAATCGACGCGCGCACCTCTTGCGCCGCTTCTGGGGAGACGAGACGGGCGACGAGCTCGAGGCCGAAATCGAGGGCAGTTCCCGCGCCACGCGAGGTTATGATCGGTGCGTCGACGACTACGCGCTCGGACTCGAGGATTGCACCGAGTTCGCCGGCGACCGAGTGATGCGCGGTGTAGCGCTTGCCGTGGAGCAAGCCGGCGTCGTGAAGGACGGTAGGCGCCGCGCAGATCGCCGCGACCCAGGCGCCGCGCGCGGCTTGTTTTCTAACGAGGTCGATGATCCGCGGATCAGAGCGCAGGTATTTCACGCCCGGGCCGCCGGGCAGGATGACCATGTCGTAGCTGCGGGAGAAAGAGACGTCCAGCGGTGCGTCAGCGAGAAGCGCCATCCCGTTTCTCCCCGTGACTTCGGGGCGCTCGTCGAGCGAGGCGATTGTCACACTCACGCCCGCGCGACGGAGCATGTCGATTGGAGTTACAGCCTCCACTTCCTCGAAGCCCTGCGGCAACACGATCAGCGCATATCGGGGCGAGCTCATTGGGATAAGGTAAATGTCTTGGCGCTGCGAGCAACCGGGATTGTCTTCAATCCATGAATGCCGGCGGCAAGACGACCTCGATCGCGATCCTCGGCGCGGGATACGTCGGCGCGGAGCTCGCGCGGCTCGTGATCGCTCGGAGGTGGCGTGTCGCGGCGCTCACGCGCAATCCGGAGAAGGCGGATGCGTTGCGTGCACTTGGTTGCGAGAGAGTGGTCGAGGCCGACATAGCGAGCGAGGCGTGGTCCGAGGAAATGCACGGACCGTTTTCGTTTGTTGTGAATTGCGTGAGTCCGGGCGGCGGTGGGATCGAAGGTTACCGGCGCTCGTGCGTTGCTGGAATGAATTCTGTGGGAGTCTGGCTCGCGACAATGCCGGCAGGCACCGTCGTCTACACTTCGAGCACAGGAGTCTATCCGCAGGGCGACGGCGCGCGAGTCGACGAGTCTGCGCTAACGGAAACAGGCGAGGGCAGCGGAGGGTTGCTCCGCGAAGCGGAATCGATTCTCGAAAGCGCGGCGAATGCGGCCGGCTGGCGTTGGTTCGCTCTGCGACTCGCGGGGATTTACGGACCGGGGCGGCATCACGTGCTCGACCAGTTGCGCAGTGGTGGCACGTTGCGCGGGGATTCTGAGGTGCGACTGAACTTGATCCATCGCGACGACGTTTGTGCGGCAATCCTCGCGTGCCTCGAGTCGCAGCGGGGTGTGGCGCCCGGCATCTTCAATCTGTCGGACAATTCGCCGCATAGTCGTGGCGAAGTGGCAGCGTGGATCGCGCGAGAACTCGGATTGCCAGAGCCGCGTTTCGATGATGCGCCGGCGCCGAATCCATTTGGACGGCGTCGCACGCCCGATAGGGTCATCGTCGCGAACCGAATCCACAAGGAGATCGGATGGTCGCCGCGGCACCCGGACTTTCGGTCGGGGTTCGGGGAAATTCTGGGAGGCGGGTAGGGCCGAGGAGATTCGCGTTGCCTCGGAGAACGGGCCAGCAAACCCTCGTTGTTCATCCCAACACGAACCCACGACAAACATGGCTGGACTTGGAAAGATGTTGAAGCAGGCGGCGAAGATGCAGCGTCAGATCGACGGACTGCAGTCGGAGTTGGAGAAGCACGAGATCGAAGTGACGAGCGGCGGTGGAGCCGTCGTGATCCGCATAAACGGTCAGGGGAAGTTTCAGTCGATGAAGATCGATCCGGAATTTCTGAAGGAGGATGCGAAGTTTGTCGAAGAGACGATCCTCGGAGCGGTTCAGGAGGCGGCGACGAAGGCCAAGGAATACAACGAGTCCGAAATGCAGAAGATCACCGCGGCGTTTCAGATGCCGGGCGTGATGTGAGGGGAGCGGAGTCGCGCCTGTGCGGAATCTGACACGTGACGCCGTCATTTGAAGCGCTGCAGAAGCAGCTCAAGCAGCTCCCCGGGCTTGGGTATCGTTCGGCCGAGCGGATTGCGTTGCACCTTCTCGTTGAAAAGCCCGGACGACTGCCGGAACTCGTGAGTGCGCTCAATGCCGCGGCTTCTTCAGTCGCGCGCTGCAAGACGTGTGGAAACCTGGCTGAGGGCGGGCAGTGTGCGATCTGTGCGGACTCGAAACGCGACGCAGGAGTCGTGTGCGTCGTTGAAACGGTGCCAGACCTCGTAGCGATCGAGCGGTCTGGAGCGTTTCGCGGCCGTTACCATGTGCTGCATGGGAAGTTATCGCCGATTCACGGCATCGGTCCCGGTGACTTGAATCTCGGTCCGCTCGTCGCGAGGATTCAGTCGGGTGAAATCCGCGAACTGATTCTGGCGCTCTCCAACGACATCGAGGGCGAGGCGACTTGCCACTTCCTGCTGGAGCGCGCGCCGCCGGAGGGGATGAAGGTATCCCGAATCGGATTCGGGCTGCCGAGTGGGGCGGGCGTGCTTTACGCGGACTCGGTGACCTTGAAGAGCGCGCTCGAGGCTCGACGGGAGGTTAGATAGCTGTCGCCCTTGCCCATATCGTTGATCCGCGGAGATCGACCAAGCATCAGTTGTGAGACGATCTGCGAGTCCGAGCGTGACCGTCCGATAAGCACTCGTGACCATCCTTAATGAGGTAGAACGAATTCCTGGCCTACGGGATTCTGTGGACACGAAATTCCGACGCTACCCAGAGGGGGCTATAATTAGACTAAAGCTTCGGTTGACTATTCGAGCCGCTAATCATTCAACTAAGACACGCTAACCGATTCAGCGTCGCACCCCGAGATTGTTCCCCCCAATCAAACTCGCTCTCTGCCTCTCTGCAGCGGTTCAGTGTCGAAGGATTTCAACCCGACGTTCCCTAGTTCAAACCCCAACATGAAGAATACCCTGCGCAAACACACGGCAGTTGCGTTGCTCCTAAGCGCGAGCCTGCCTCTGCTAGCCCAACAGTCCGACCCAGCCGGGACGGAACCTGAATCTGAGGAAGTAATCGTGCTCTCGCCCTTTGAAGTCACTGCGGAGACTCAAGGGTATTATGCCGGCACGACTCTCGCAGGAAATCGGTTGAGCACCGACGTGCGAGACATCGGAAACGCAGTCACGGTCATTACCAGCCAATTCCTCAAGGACATTGGGGCAACCGATAGCAAAACGCTGCTGCAATACACGACGAACACTGAAGTTGGCGGCTTCTACGGTAACTTCGCAGGATTTGGCGACGGAGGCTCCCTCAACGAGTCGGGCCGGTTCACCAATCCAAATTCAAACACTCGTGTTCGCGGCCTGACCGCGGCCGACAACACCCGCGACTTCTTCCTCACGAGTGTGCCGTGGGAAGGTTACAACATCGACGGCATTGACCTCCAACGCGGACCAAACTCGATCCTTTTCGGACAAGGCAGCCCCGCCGGCATCATCAACGCCCGTCTCAAACAAGCGGCATTCAAGGATAGCAACGAAATCACGTTCCGGGTCGGAAGCTGGGGTGCCACAAGGGCCTCCTTGGACTTCAACAAAGTCCTGATCGATAACGAACTCGCGGTTCGCTTCTCTGCGGTGAGGAACGACGAACAATACAAGCAAGATCCGGCCTTCTCGGAGCAAAAGCGAATCTACGGGGCACTGCGCTGGGAACCTGGCGCAATGAAGAGGGGCACGGCCCGCACGGTCATCAAGGCGAACATAGAGTTCGGCGACGTCGACTCCAACAATCCGCGCCAGCTCCCGCCCAACGACAGGATCACACCGTGGTTCTACACGGGCACCTATGACGGTCGCGATAGTGCGAACCGGCCCTTCACTTTTCCGCAGTTGAACAAGCTGACGGTGAATCCGGCACAAAACCAGGACGACAACACCGGCCGGCCGGATGTTGGCTACAATCGCAACAACCACAACGGGCCTAGTGGTCTCTATCTTGTCGGTGGGGTCAACTATTTGATTCCCAAATATGCAAACAACCCCGTCTACGCCAGCGGCACGTTCGGCGGCACGCCTAGCGAATACTATCAGCCTTGGGTTTCCGGCAGCATGCTAGGAGTCTTTGGAGCCCCGGCGTTCAACTTCCAGCACGACGATGATACCCAGCTCACGGCTGTGAACTGGGAACCTTCCGCGCTTCACGGTCGTAGGCCCGACGGCACTCAGTACAACGACACGACGGGTGTGGGAACTCGATACATGCGTCCGGGCAGTGTCGCGAGCTATTCGGAATTCGGGCGCAATGCGCGCCTCACCTATAACGGCCTGCCGGCCTGGGCCTTTGGCCTATACAAGGACAAGTCGCTCACCGACCCGACGGTCTTCGACTTCTATAACAATTTGCTGGACGGTCCCACCAAGTGGGAGTTTCAGAAGTTCCGCAACTTCAACATAAGTCTGGCGCAAACTTTCTTCAATGACCGGGCGGGTTTCGAGGCGTCTTACAACAATGAGTGGTATAAGAGTGGTAGAGTTCAGTTGCTCGAAGACAGCCTCAACATCGATTACAACCGTGTCTACTCCGACGGCTCGCCGGAAGGACTGCCCGGCGCAACACCTTATCAACCTTGGGAGGATGGCACGCCGAATCCGAACCTTGGGAAGCCTTATGTGGGAGGCCGCGGCGAATTCGGCAACAATGTGGTTACCGACGACCGTGAAAGCGGGCGATTCACAGGATTTGTCGATCTCGACTTCAACAGGAACCAAAAAAACGGGTTTACCCGGTTCATGGGCCGCCACGTTATGACTGGATTTCTTGGGCAAGATCGCTTGGAGCGTCGGCAACAGGACTACGCCCGCTACAGCATCGACGATCCGGCATACATCGCGAAGTTGACTTCCGCCAGCGCCGCGGAACTACCCCAGTGGACCGGATTTCAACCGTTCACATTCATCTACCTGGGAGATTCGCTCATGAGCGCAAGCTCGGCCTCGGGAGCGCATATCCCGGCTCCGCAAGTCAATCCAACAATCACGAGTGGCCAGGTCATGAATTTTGATACGACTTGGATCCGGTCCACAACTCCGGGCGACCCGAACTACGTAGACCCGGGAGCAATCTGGCAGGATGCTTACTATCCGTTGCCAGGGCAGAATACCTTTACGACGGATGGTAATTACCGCGATGCCAACGGCGTTATCCTACTTGCCCCGACTACCCCCGGTGGCCCGGGTGCCCCCGGCTACGGCAGGCAGAACGCGAATCCGCTCAACTACGTGGGGATCCGGCCGTACCCGATCAACATCGTCGATTCGTTGGAATCTCAGGAGAACCTGGATTACAACACCCGCAATTACCTTATCCAAAGGTCGAAGGTGTTCTCGCGGGCGTTCACCTGGCAGGGGCATTTCTGGGACAAGGCTATTGTGGCGACATGGGGAATCCGCAAAGATATCGCGAAATCCTGGCAGAAATCCGTCGGCACAGCCGACGAACTTAATTCCAAGGGTCAAGGCTACTTTGTGTCCGACCCCACCCCCGGTGCCTACGATCGAATCGACCTGAACTCGATTGCGATCCCCGACGCGGCCGACAACAAGTTGGAAGTGACCTCACGTGCATGGACTGCGGTCGCGCACCTGAATCAATTTCCGGGCTTCAAGCAGTTGCCGATTCTGGTGACGCTATTCTACAATAGCTCGACAAACTTTCAGCCTGCCGCGCAGCGTGTTGACATCTACGGAGAGTCGCTGGCTGCCCCGTCCGGTGAAACAAAGGACATGGGAATCCTGCTCGAGACGAAGGACGGTCGATTCAGTCTCAAGGTCAACAAGTATGAAACGACCACCGTCAATTCAGGCAGTTCAGCGTTGAGTGGTGCATGGTTCATCGGCACCTCTCAGGTATGGGCCGGAAACTGGGTCAATCGTTTCGAACACAACTGGACGAACGATACGCTCGCTGGCGCGGCCGATCCTAGCCGCGAGGATTACGAGACCAATACCCTGTTCAACTATGCGCGGGCGTCGGGCGAGTCGGAGGCACAAGCCAAGGCACGCGAATTGAGCGTGATTGCAGCCTGGCGCGCCTGGCAGGCGAGTGTGGACCCGCGCTTCTACGCTGCATGGGGACTCGATCTCAGCAGAACAAACGGTCTTCAAGCGTCGGTCCCAAACGGCTTCACGGTTACTGAGGATAGCGTGTCTGAGGGGTACGAAATTGAGTTGAGCGCTTCGCCGACCAGAAACTGGCGCCTGTCACTCAACGCGAGCAAAACCGAGGCGCAGCGCACCAACATCGGTGGCGAGAATCTTCAGGCGTTCATGGCGGCCTACACGACTGCACTGGGCACCGGCGCCCCGGGCACCCTTGGTGATCTGCGCATCTGGTGGGGCGGCGCGGGCAATACAACGGCGCTCAATGAGTGGAACAGCATCATCAACTCGGAATGGAACCAGCGCAAACTGCAGGAGGGAACCAATGTGCCTGAACTGCGCGAGTGGCGCGTGAATGCGATCACGAACTATGATTTCGACAGCGGTCCGCTGAAAAACTTCAATATCGGTGGCGGTGTCCGTTACGAAACGTCCATCGTCATTGGTTATGAGCCGATTCCGGGTGACGCCACATCCGCGATCAGCTTCGACATCGCCAATCCCTACAGAGGGTCGAGTGATACGAATTACGACGCGTGGCTCGGCTATCGCAGAAAGATCTGGCGCAACATCGATTGGAGCGTCCAGTTGAACGTTCGAAACATAGGTGTGGGCAACGAACTTGTCCCGATCACCACCCAACCGGACGGATCAGGGGCAACCTATCGAATACGACCGCCGCAAACCTGGCAGATCACGAATACGTTTAGATTCTGACCGGCCTTTACCGGATTTGCACCGAGGCGCCAGG
>DATKCJ010000172.1:0-6287 GCA_035513275.1 Opitutaceae bacterium | reverse complement strand
GGCCGGTGGTTTCAGATCGAGGACCAGGTGCTCGCCGGATACTCGAAGCTCTACAACAAGGTCAGCCAGGAGAACTGGCAGACGCTCCCCGGCCAATACAGCTTCAAGGGCCCGTTGGAACTCACTCCGATCATCTTTGGAATTCAGGGCGACGGCACGCCGGCTCCGGACCTTTACCAGAACAACCGCGACAACATCAACAAGGGCTGGGACGATGCATTCTATCTGAACAATTTCGCCAAGTTCGGAAAGTTCGGCGGCGTCGAGGATCGCATCATCCTCATGGCCGGCGTGCGCAAGGACACGGCGGATAACTGGTCCACGAATACCACCGTCACAGCGCCCACAGCCAATCCGCCGAGCGTAGCGACAACGACGACTTCCGTCGCGCCCACGACCAAGGAGACCTCCTACCAATACGGCATCATGGTGAAGATCACCAGGAACCTCTCCGCGTTCGCGCTCCAGGCAGACGGCTTCCAGCCGAACTTCGGCGGACTGCACGAGGCAGCGACGGGAGTTCCGGTCGGCGCAGATACGGCGGAGAGCCGGGAATACGGCATCAAGTTCGACTTCTACGAAGGCAAGATCTCGGGCTCGATCAGCCACTACAAGATCACGAAGAACGCGTGGATCGGATCCGGATTCTCGACGCCGGCCCCCCTGGGCAACCCGCGCTTCGACCCGAGCAAGCCGATTATCTACAATCTCGGCGACGCGAATGGCACGGGCTTCTACAATCCCTTCGTCAACACGCCCTACACGACTCGCGATTCATCGGGCAACACCGTCACGCTTCCGGGCTACGTCGCGAACGGCCAGACCTACACGCCGAACGCAGCCGCGCAGGCCGCGTGGATCGCGGCGGTCAACGCCGGCGCTGTCACGCTCGTTTCACCCATCAACAACCAGAGCGCCAATGCGGGCAGCATCTACCTGAACGCAAGCACACCGCAGGGCGCGGCGTGGATGGACGCGTTCTTCGCCGCAGCCGCTCCCGGATGGGCCGGGTGGCCGTATCAAGGCAACGACATCAACGATCCCGGCATCAACAACGCCACACTCGACGATGCCGCATTCCAGAACGGCCCGCAGCAGGCCGCCATTCCTGCGATCTCCGAGGCCACGGGATGGGATGGCACGATCCTCTTCACGCCGAACGACCACATGCAGTTCGTCTTCTCGGCCTCGGTGAACAGCAAGGTCGAGCTCATCAACAAGGGACAGTGGATCAAGTATCCGTATCCTGAGGACCGTTGGGCCACGTGGTATTTCCCGAACGGAGGCTTCGGCCTTAAGGGCCAGACGCTCGCCGAAGCCTACACCGACCCGACCGACACTTCGACGCGCACAAACACGGGCGTCTTCCCGGGCGACGATACGCCGAAGAACCGCTACACCCTCTGGGGCAACTACAAGTTTAGCGGGAAGGGCGATGGCTGGACGGTCGGCCTTGGCGCCGACTGGGCCTCGAAGCGTGCCTATTTCTCCGGCGTGACGCACGGCAGCGGCCAGGTGCAAACCGACACCGATGGCGAGGTGATCGTCCTCTACATGCCTTCGCAGCTCAAGGTGAACGGCTTCGTGCGCAAGACGTGGAAGACCGGGTCGCGAAATCACTCGATTCAGCTCAACGTCGAGAACCTCCTCAACGACCGGAAGCTCTACGGCTTGATCTACAACCCGCCGATCTGGGCGAAGCTCACCTACGAGATCGGCTTCTGATCGGAGCACGTCGCCACGAATCTGCGCGAAGATTCCCTGCGTAGGGATTGTCCCGGGGTTGAAACTCGCGCACCAGCCAGCGTCTGGTGCGCGATTCCCCAGGCTCCTTTTCCCTTCAACCAAACGGGCCAGTCACGCATCGTCGTCGGTGAAGGCGACCGCCGGTCGCCACCCGCCCCAACTCCAAAAAGCACGTGACCCCTCCGTCTCAAACGCACCTTTCCTTCAAGGAGAAACTCGCCTACGGCCTGGGCGACACAGCGTCGAACTTCTTCTTCCAGACGTTCAACCTGTTTCTCCTCTACTATTACACCGACATCTTCGGAATCAGCGCGGGCATCGTGGGCACGATGTTCCTCGTCACACGGATTTTCGATTGTGTGACCGATCCGCTCATGGGCCTCGTCGCGGACCGCACGCGATCGCGCTGGGGAAAGTTTCGTCCGTGGTTGCTGTGGATGGCGGTGCCTTACGGTGTGCTTGGCTACGTGATGTTCATGAACCCGGATCTGACTGATTCGGGGAAGGTGGTCTTCGCCTACGTGACCTACTCGGCGATGATGCTCGTCTACACCGCGATCAACATCCCCTACGGCGCGCTGATGGGAGTGATGTCGCCGTCATCTTCCGAGCGCACGACACTCGCCTCCTACCGTTTCGTTTGCGCGTTCGGCGGCGGCATGCTCGTGGCGAGTTTTGTCACGCCGCTCAAAAACCTCCTCGGTGGCGGGAGCGAGATAGCCGGCTTCCAGTGGACGATGGCGATCTTCGCGGTCGTCTCGATCGCGCTGTTCCTGTTCACGTTTTCCGCGACCCGCGAGCGCGTCGCGCCGGCGGGTGATGAGAACTCCGACTTTCGCCGCGATCTTGGCAACCTGTTCCGCAACCGCGCGTGGGTCGTGCTGTTCTTCGCGGCGATCTTCACGCTCACCAACGTCGGCGTGCGAAACGCTGTCATGGTCTACTACATGAAGTATTACATCGGCGACGACGGAGCTCGGGTGTTCTTGTTCTTCGACAAGACCGCGCTTTTCATGACCTCGGGCATGGTCGCGCTGATTGCCGGCGTGGCGTGCACCAAGTGGTTCACGGCGCGCTGGGGAAAGAGGGAGCTGATGATCGTGCTCAGCATAATCAACGCGATCTCGATGGCCTCGCTGTTCTTTTTTCCCCCAGAGATGTTTGTCTGGGTCTTCGTCATCAACTTCGTCGGCACGTTCCTCAATGGCCCGACCCCAGCGATCGTGTGGGCCATGTATGCCGATGCTGCGGATTACGGTGAGTGGAAATTCAACCGCCGCACGACCGCGCTGAATTTCTCCGCCGCGCAGTTTGGCCAGAAGATGGGCCTCGCCATCGGCGGCGCGGTCGCCGGCTGGAGCCTCGCGGGATTCGGCTTCGTCGCAAATGCGGTCCAGACCGACCACTCGCTCTTTGGCATCCGACTCCTGTTCGCGATCGCGCCCGCGTCGTTCGCGCTGCTCAACGTCGTCGCGCTTTGGTTCTACCCGCTTCGCGAGCCGATGGTGCGCCAGATCGAGGAAGAACTCGCGGCAAGAAAGGCAACCGCAACCGCCTGACCCACCTACATAGATGAAGCAACCCATCGGGCTGTTCACGTTTCCACTACTGACAATGACACTGATTGCATCCACACCCAACTGGCAGGACGAGTTCGACCAGCCAGTCGGCTCGGGCCCTGATCCGTCCAAGTGGGTCCACGACATCGGGAGCAACGGCTGGGGCAACAAGGAGCTTCAGGATTACACCGCCGACCGCACGAACTCCGAGGTCATCGACGATCCCGACGCGACCGATGGCCGCGCGCTTGTGCTGCGCGCCGTTCGCACGGCCGACGGTCGCTACACTTCTGCACGGTTGAAGACGCATGGAAAGTTCGCGACTGGCTACGGCCGGATCGAGGCGCGACTGAAGCTGCCGCAAGGGCAGGGCATCTGGCCGGCGTTCTGGATGCTCGGCGACAATATCGGCACTGTGCCTTGGCCCGCTTGTGGGGAGATCGATATCGTCGAGCTCATCGGCCACAAGCCCGACACGCTTCACGGCACGCTTCACGGTCCGGGCTACTCGGGTGCTCGCGGCCTCAGCAAATCCACGGCGCTCCCAAGCGGCGAGATCTTCAATGACGCCTACCATGTATTCGCGATCGACTGGCAGCGCGGACGTATCGACTGGCTGCTGGACGGCAAGGTCTACAAGACGCTAACGCCCGACGATCTGCCGGCCGGCACGAAATGGGTTTTCGACGACGCACCGTTCTTCCTCCTGTTGAACCTCGCTGTCGGCGGCGCTTGGCCCGGATATCCGGACGAGACCACGGAGTTCCCGCAGGAATACCGGATCGACTACGTCCGCGTGTATCCTCGCATGTAGGCTCTCGCATCGCGGCTGGACCGAAGGCATCACACATGTCTCTGTCGTCGCGCGCCCGACGCACTCGGGCGTGGCGATCCGTCTCGCTGGATTGCTTCGTTGCTCCGCTGTGATCGAGATCCGCGATCGAGTGTGATTTTTCCGGGCTACGCTCGCGGTGGATCCGGCGGAAGCAGCGGCGGCTCGAGAAATGGAGGCGGCGCGATCGCGAGCGTCCGCACTGGTTCCTCCGCCAACAGTGGTGGAGCAGGCTCGAGAATCAGATCGGAGGCCGGAGTTGCTTCGCTTCCATCCGCGAGTGCCACGGCCGGCGCGATCAGCGGAGGTGGCTCGAGCGGAATCGGGATCTCAGCTTGCAGAGACATTTCAGGCACCGGTGCTTCGGCGGCTTCGAGTTCTTCAATCGGGTCGCCGTGCGCCGGGAGAAACTTCATGCGCTCCCTGAACCACAAGACGCCAAGTCCCACGACAGCGAGCGCCGTCAGCGTCAGCCACGCGGGTTGGTGCCTGACATCATCGCCTGACAGCGGGCCCAGCGAAAGTGCGTGATCCGGAAACACAGCCGAGAACCAAGCGATTGCGTTGAAAATGGCGTGCCCGACGAGACCGGGTCCGGTCGAGTGTGTCCGCGCAAACCACCAGCCGAACACCATCCCAAGTGCCAACCCGATTTGGAACTGGAGAAGATTCGCATGCATCACTCCGAAAAGGATCGCCGAGTAGAGCACCGCGAGTGCCTTCCGGTGATGGGCGAGCAAGCCGCGAAGGAGCATCCCACGAAACAGATACTCCTCGGTCACCGGTGCGATAATCACCACAAGCACGAACCCGCCGATCGGGTGTGCCGCCATGATCGGCACGCTGAGATCCTCCATAGTCCATTGCGGGAACAATCGTGTGAACTCGAAGAAGTGCTTCGCCAGCTTGTCCATCACCACCGCAAGGCCGAGTGAAGTCAGAAGGATTGCCGGAAGGAGCGTGAGGTCGAAGCGCCTCACCGCGAGAAATCGCCGCGGGTGTTCGCGTATCACGCGCATCCCGAATGCGAGCACCGCCCCGATCGCCAGGACGTTGAGCAAACCGATCACCCAGGGATTGCGTACAAGGTCGGCGCCTGCGCCGGGTGAGTCGCCGAGAATCGTGCCCGCGAGCGCCACCGTGAATCCGAGAGCGAACTGCAGCACGAGCACTCCAACGACCAGGAGCACGGCCTGGCCGGCGTTGGGAAATCGCGCGCCTCTTGACGGCCATTCACGCTGCATCGCAACTGCCAAGCTGCCGGTGCCCGACGCGGAAGCCAGAGCAAACAGGCCTCGCTCCGCTAGCGCTTCGTCAAATTTATTCTGGCAGGTCGCCAGCCGGACGCCGAGGCCGTGCGAAGTGAACGATCACCGCCAGCGCGATGAACGCCGCCACGGCGCCGACTCCGAACCAGTGCGACTTCGTCCACACCGCCCATCCGGCGCAGAAGCCGACGAGGAGGAGAGTCGCGATCATGATCGTGTTGACAAGCGCGCGTCTGCCGCCGCGAAGCATCTCGTCGCCCATCAATGCGCGGTTGTTCATCATGAGGAAGAATGTGAAGTAGGCGATCGGCAGCAGCGTCATCGCGAAGACGCTCGTCGGCACGGCGAGCCAGAACTGCGTCTTCCCACTCCAGATGAAAGGCCCGAGCACGCCGACGCTCGGGATCAAGCAGCCGAGCCGGTGCGGCCAGCCTTCCTGCGGAAGTCCAAAAATTTCACACACGGTGAATCCACTGATGAGCATGAGCATGATAATGCTCGAGACCGCCATGCCGAGCACTCCGAGGCCGAAGACGTAGTGCGCCATCGTGCGGCCGGTGAGCGGCTCAAGCGACTCTGCGAGATGAAATGCATCCCGCCGCACAAGCATGGCCGCAAGCCGACGATCGCCCTCAGGCAGCGCAGCGACCGCAGCGGCACGAGCGTCCGCAGGGAGAGCCGCGACGGCCTCCGCGCCAATCTCGGACTTGAGGCGCGCCTCGAGCAGGCCGTTGAACTGATTGATCATCGCGGCGGGTGCAGTGCCCTCGAGCACGCCGGGCTGCGGTTTCCCATGAAACTGCGAGCTTGCGGCGATCACGACGCAGCTCGTCGCGAGGACGAACGGAATCAACAGGCCGGATCCGAGATCGAAGATCGCGA
>DATKCJ010000171.1:0-6589 GCA_035513275.1 Opitutaceae bacterium | reverse complement strand
ACTACAACATCCTCGGCATGGTTGTGCGCCACGGCGAGGCGTTCACCATCTCCGACAAGCTCACCGTCTGGGACGGCAAGAAGGCCGTCTACCGCCCGACGATGCACTACGCCTACTGCCCGTGCGACGAGGCGATCGCTTCGCTCAACGAGATGCGCGGCTACAACTACAAGCTCAACGAGCGCCAGCGCATCATGAACGACGAGATCACCGCCGGCTCCGACATCCTCGGCGCGTTGATCATGGGCCATGCCTACAATTCGTGGTGGGTCGGCTCCGACCTCACCATCGAGGAGTCGCGCCGTCTCGTGCCGCACCAGAACGCCACCACGATGCAGGTCGCGATCTCCGTTGTCGCCGCGTCGATGTGGATGATCGAGAACCCGCAGGAAGGCATCCGCGTGCCCGACGAGTTGCCGCACGACTACATCCTCGGCGTCGCGATGCCCTACCTCGGCAAGTGGATCTCGAAGTCCTCCGACTGGACGCCGCTCAAGGGCCGCGACTCGACATTCGACCGCCACAACAAGCCCGACCTCGACCGTAAGGATCCGTGGCAGTTTAAGAACTTCCTCGTCACCGACGCCGGTTGATCCTTTCTGTTGTCATTGCAGGAGCGGAGCGACGAAGCAATCCATCCGGAATTCTAGCTGGATTGCCACGCTCGGCTTCGCCTCACTCGCAATGACAAGAATGGAATCCAAGCACTCTTCGAATCGATGATCCCCAAGTCCCGCCTCAAGGCGCTCGCGAAGGAACACGGCACACCGCTGTTCATCATCGACCACGCGGCCTTGCGGAAAGCCTACCGCGAGTTTCGCAGGCACCTGCCGCGCATCCAGGTCTACTACGCCGTCAAGGCCAACCCCGACCCGTTGATCGTGCGCACGCTCTTCGAAGAGGGCGCGAGCTTCGACGTCGCCTCGATGCCGGAGTTCATGATCGTCCACGAAAACATCCGCAAGATGCCGGCGAAGAAGCGCCAGCAGTGGATCTGGGACAAGATCATCTACGCGAATCCCACGAAGCCCACCGACACGCTCGAGGAGCTCAACCAATACAAGCCGCTCGTCACCTTCGACAACGTCGAGGAGATCCACAAGATCAAGAAGCACGCTCCAGACGCCGGCCTTGCCCTCCGCCTGAAGGTGCCGAACACCGGCGCGATGGTGGAGCTCTCGTCGAAGTTCGGCGCGCCCCCGGGCGAGGCCGTCGATCTCATCCTCGAGGCCGACCGCGTCGGGCTCACTGTCGAGGGCATCAGCTTCCACGTTGGCAGCCAGACGACGAACTTCGATAACTACGTCCAGGCCCTGGCGCTCTCGGCGAACATCTTCCAGGAGGCGCGCGACCGCGGCTACACGAAGATGAACCTGCTCGACATCGGCGGCGGGTTCCCCGCGCCGTATGACGCGTCGGTCCGTCCGTTCCGCGAACTCGCGAAGGTGATCAACACCGAGCTTGACCGCCTCTTCCCGAAGGATGTCCAGATCCTCGCCGAGCCAGGACGGTTTCTCGCCGCGGTCTGCGGCACGTCCGTCGCTTCCGTGATCGGCAAGGCTGTGCGCGACGGCAAGACGAGCTACTACATCAACGACGGCGTCTATCACACCTACTCGGGAGTCATCTTCGACCACTGCAAGTATCCCGTCCACGCGATCAAGCGGGGCGCCACGAGCCTGAGCTGCGTCTTTGGTCCGACGTGCGACGCGCTCGATGTTGTGTCGATGGCCGAGAACCTTCCCGACATGGAGCGCGGCGATCTCGTTTACAGCGCCAACATCGGCGCCTACAGCCACGCCTCCGCGACCTACTTCAACGGCTTCCCGCCGGCGAAGGTGGTGCACATCAACCGCTAGGTTTTCGCTCCGCGAAAACCTAATTAGATTATCGCAGTTGAGGCGGCGCGAAGGCGCCGCCTCAACTGCGATAATCTGCGTTCTCGCTCACGTATTCGTGCGTGAGGTCTGCGCCGAGCACGGTGGCTGACGCGTGGCCGGTGCCGAGAGCCACCTCGATCTCCACGCAGCGCTCGTGCCGCGGAAAATCCACGGGGACGGTGAAGTGGCCTGCTGCATCCGGCGCGCTAACGTAAAGCTCGGCGTTGCTGAAATGAGCGGTGAGCGCGGACTCCTTGTCGCGGTCCAGTTTGAAGACGCCGTCGCCGAAGATCTCCATGCCGCCGATCCGCGCGCGCAGCCGGCTAAGATCAACTGACTTCGCAGCCGCTCCAGCGAACTTGCCGATCGCCTGGATGAGCCGGCCTACATTCGGATCGTTGCCCGCGACCGCGCATTTGAAGAGGGGCGCGTTCACCACCGCCTTGCCGAGCGCGGCGGCGATCGCCTCGTCCGGCGCGCCTGAAACTTTGACGCGGATCACGTGGCGCACGCCCTCACCGTTGCGGACAACATCCTCGGCTAGGTCGGCGCAGACCGTATGCAGCGCCGCCTCGAACGCCGCGAGGTCGTCGCACGGCTGCGCGCACGAGCTGAGCAGCGCCACCGTGTCCGAAGTGCTCGTGTCGCTGTCGACGCTGATGCGGTTGAACGTCGTCGCGACCACTCGCGACAGAATCGCGCGCAGCTCTGCGCGCGGCACCGCGAGGTCGGTGACGATGAACACGAGCATCGTCGCCATGTTCGGCTCGATCATCCCGGCGCCTTTCGCGATGCCGACGATCGATCCATCACCCAGCGTGGCGCGTCGGACCTTCGGATAGAGATCGGTCGTCACAATTCCCTCGGCGGCCGGCAGGATCGATCCAGCCTTGAGCGAGGATGCAATTGGGTTAAGCGCGCCGACCATCGCGTCGACCGGGAGCCGCCAGCCTATGACACCCGTGGAGCTTGGCAGCACTTCGGTCACTTCGATGCCGAGCGCTCGCGCGGCTGCGGCGCAGACTTGCTCGGACGCTTCGACTCCGCCCGGCGCGCAGACATTCGAGATCTTGTTGTTCACCACGATCGCGCCGAGCCTCGGCGCATCAAGTCGTGCTCGGCCGATTATCACGGGTGCGCCAGGAAAAGCATTCTTCGTGAAAACGGCGGCGAAACTCTCCGTCGGCCGGTCGAGAGCGAGTAGGGTCACCGTCATCTTCGACGGCTTCGGTGCCTCGACCGGAGTGAAGTCGAACTTCGCGGTCGCACACTTGAAGCCGGCGGGCAAGGCGGCTTGGGAGGCGAGCCACGCGCGATGCTGTTCGCGTGAGCTGAATTCCAGTGAGGTGCTTGGCACGTCCAAGAAGTTGGGGCTGCCGCCGCGCGTGTTAAGCCAAATCCTGCGGGCACCCGCCGCAGTATTTTATGGAAATGCCGGGCGGAGTCGCTTACTGCACTTGGTCCAATCGCCTCTTGAGCCCCGACTACACACGAACCGCCGGCCAGCAAACCCCTGGAGACCTCGCCCGCACGCCATGCAAGTTCAGGACCTGATTTCGAAGTCTGAAGTGTTGCTGGAGGCGTTGCCCTACATCCAGCGCTTTCGCGGGTCGACGTTTGTCATCAAGTATGGCGGCAGCTTCATGGACGATCCAGACCCGACTGTGCGCTCGCGAGTGGCGACGGACATCGCGTTCTTTGCGGCGGTGGGGATCAACGCGGTCGTCGTGCACGGCGGAGGAAAGGCGATCACTCGCGCCATGGCGGACGCTGGCCTGAAGGCGACCTTCATCAAGGGCCAGCGCGTCACTGACGAGGCGACCATCGCGATCGTGAAGAAGACCCTCGATGAAACGGTGAATGGCGACGTCTGCCGGCTGATCGCCGACGCGGGAGCGAAACCGATGGGCATGCCGGGGGATAGCGTCCTTGTCTGCGAGAAGCTCGGCGTCGACGATGACGGCGAGCCGATCGATCTCGGCTACGTCGGCGAGGTCACTGAGGTGAAGGTGAAGCTCATCAAGAAGGCGATCTCCGAGGGATTTGTGCCTGTTATCTCTCCAGTCGCCGAGGGGCTCGACGGCAAACCCTACAACGTGAACGCCGATCTCGTCGCAGGAAAGGTCGCCAGCGCGCTACTCGCGCGGCGTCTCGTCTACATGAGCGACGTTCCCGGCGTGCTCGCGGATTTCACGAAGCCCGAGTCACTCATCTCCTCGATCAAGGTCAGCGAGGTCGACTCGCTCAAACAGCGTGGCGTCATCGACAAGGGCATGCGCCCGAAGATCCAGAGCGCGATGCGCGCGCTTCAAGCGGGCGTGAAGCGAGTGCACTTCATCGACGGGCGGATGCCGCACAGCCTGCTGCTCGAGATTTTCACTGACAAAGGCATCGGAACGGAAATTGTTCACGGGTGATGGTGCTCTCGATTCATGGCTTTGGGTTCTCGAATAACCGGCACACGGCCCGTCCGCGTGACCGACGACGCTCGCGTTGACTCGTCAGTTGTCGTTGCGGACGCCGTCCTGGGACCTGTCCGCTAGTTGATCCGAAAACCGAAGTTCCGAAGTCGAAAAATGAATCCAAGCACTTTCAATCCGCAGCCAGCAGTCACGCGAACGAGCGCGGCCGAGCTCTATGACGCCTACGTGATGAAGAACTACGCGCGCGCGCCGCTCACGCTGGTGCGTGGGCAGGGCTGCCGCGTGTGGGACGACCAGGGGCGCGAGTTTCTCGACTTCGCGTCCGGCATCGCCGTCACCGCGCTTGGGCACGGACATCCCGCGTGGGTCGAGGCCGTGCGCCGGCAGGCGGGCGAGCTCGTGCACGTGAGCAACCTTTTCCGCAATCCGCAGCAGGGTGAACTTGCGAAGCGGCTCGTCGGCAGGGCCGGCCCGGGACGCGTGTTCTTCTGCAACAGCGGCGCCGAGGCCAACGAGGCGCTCATCAAACTCTCGCGGCTCCACGGCGTGAAATCCACCGGAGCCGAAGGGAAGCGCAGCCACGTCATCTGCGCGAAGAATGCCTTTCACGGTCGCACGTTCGGCGGCATGAGCGCGACGCCGCAGCTGAAGATTCAAAAAGGCTTCGCGCCGTTGCTCGATACGTTCGCGTTCGCCGAGTTCAACAACCTGCAGAGTTTCGCCGACCTCGTCGACGAGCGCACGATCGCGATCTTTATCGAAACAGTCCAGGGCGAGGGCGGAATCAATCCGGCGACTCCTGAATTCCTGATCGGGCTGCGTCAGCTTTGCGACAAGCACGGTCTGCTGCTCATGCTCGACGAGGTGCAGTGCGGCATCGGGCGCACGGGCACCTTCTTCGCGTTCGAGCAATCGGGTGTCCGGCCGGACGCAATCGGAATGGCGAAGGGACTCGGCGGAGGAATGCCGATCGGCGCGATGTGGGTGGGCGAGCGCCACGCCGATCTCTTCACGCCGGGTTCGCACGGCACGACCTTCGGCGGCACGCCGCTCGCGTGCGCGGCTGCGCTCGCGGTGCTCGACGTCATCGACCGCGAGAAGTTGCTCGAGCGCGTGCAGGCGCAGACTCCCGCGTGGCATGCCGCGCTGCGCGCGGTCACCGCGGATTTCCCCGCGCTCGTCGAAGGCATCAGCGGCGCCGGCTACATGGTCGGGATGAAGTTCAAGATCGACCCGGTGCCGATTCACGCGGCGCTGCGCGAAAACGGACTCCTCGCGCCGCTCGCCGGCGGCAACACGATCCGATTCCTGCCGCCGCTTAATATCGCGGCAGAAGACCTCGCCAAATCGGTCGAAATCCTCCGAACCACGCTCGCGGGCCGAAAGGCCTGAGAGCTGCAGGGCGGCGGAGTTTTTTCTCGTGCCGCCCCGCAGCGGGGGCTATTTCTCCCGTTTCCACGATGCATTTCCTCAAGGAAACAGACTTCAGCCGGGAACAAGCGCGCGAGGTGCTCCGAAATGCGCTGACGCTGAAGCGCACCCGTGGGTCGCATGCGCGTCCGCTCGAAGGGCAGACGTGGGCAATGATGTTCTCGAAATCCAGCACGCGTACACGTGTTTCGTTCGAGGTCGGTATCCACGAGCTTGGCGGCCACACCGTCTATCTGAGCCGCAACGACATTCAACTCGGCCGCGGCGAGACAGTCGCCGACACTGCGCGTGTGCTATCGCGCTACGTGCACGGGATGATCGTGCGGACTTTCGGGCACAACGAGGTCGAGGAACTCGCGGCCGCTGGCTCCGTGCCCGTCGTGAACGCGCTCACCGATCTCCTGCATCCGTGCCAGGTCTACTCCGACGCGCTCACGATGGCCGAGCGTTGGGCGGGCGACGGCGACCTGCTCGATTCACTGCGCGGCCGGAAGATCGCCTTCCTCGGCGACACGGCGAGCAACATGGCCAACTCGTGGATCCTCGGTGCCGCGCACTTCGGGATGTCGATCTCGCTTGCCGGCCCAGTCGGCTACGAGCCGGGGCAGGCGGTCCGCGCGCTCGTGAAGCAGGCAGGCTACAACGACGACTTCCATTTTACACACGACGCTGCCGAGGCAGTCTCGAGCGCGGACGTGGTCTACACCGATGTCTGGGTGAGCATGGGCAAGGAGATCGAGGAGTCAGACCGCGTCGCGCGGATGCGGCCCTACTCGGTGACAGCGGCGCTCCTCAGCGCGGCAAAGCCCGATGCGCTGTTCATGCACTGTCTGCCCGCCTACGCAGGCAAGGAAG
>DATKCJ010000170.1:0-5083 GCA_035513275.1 Opitutaceae bacterium | reverse complement strand
CAAGATCGAGCTCTACACGCCGCTCATGCTCGAGCGGATGCGCGCCGACGAGGCGATCCTGCCGCGCGAGTTCCGCGTCGCGGGCCTTTTCGAAATCGGGCACAATCAGCTCGATAGCAGCCTCGTCATTTGCACGCTCCGCACGATGCAGGACCTTTACGGCCTCGGCGGGTCGGTGCACGGCATTAGCCTGAAACTCACGCCGGGAGCTGACGAGGACGACGTCGCCGCCGCGGTCAACGAGAGGCTTCCGCCGACGATGCGCGCGCTCACGTGGCTGGAGTCGAACAACGACTTCCTCTTTATCATCCGGCTCGAGAAGAACCTGCTGTTCTTCCTGCTGCTCTTCATCGTGGTCGTCGCGGCGTTTTCGGTCGCGAGTTCGCTGCTCATCTCGGTCGTGCGGAAGACGAAGGAAATCGGGCTGATTGGCGCGCTCGGCGGCGACTCGCGTGGCGTGGCGCTTTGCTTCTGTTTCCAGGGACTCTTCATCGGTATCACGGGCACCGCTGTCGGCGCCGCTCTCGGGTTTCTGGCGGTGTGGCTGCGCAACGACATCGTGCAAGTGTTCGCGCGGCTCACGCAGAGCCGCGAGGCGCTCGTTCGCTTCTACCAGTTCACAAACATCCCGGCGCACATCCCCGCGAGCGACCTGATCGCCATCCTCGCGAGTTCGATCATCATATCGACTCTCGCCGCGCTGCTGCCCGCATGGCGCGCGGCGCGGCTCAAGCCATCGGAGGCCATGCGCAGTGAGTGACAACGAGATCATCCTCGAAGGCCGCGGGCTTTGGATGACCTACCCGAGCGGGACGACGCGGATCACCGTCCTCGAGGGAGTCGACTGCCCCGTGCGCGCCGGCACGAGCATGAGCATCCGCGGCGAGTCCGGCTGCGGGAAGACGACGCTCCTCAATTTGCTCGCCGGACTCGAGCGCGCCGACAAGGGCGAGGTGCTCTGGGACGGTGCCGACATAGCGAAGCGCGACGTCGCCGAGACCGCGCGACTGCGCGCGCGGTTCATCGGAATGGTGTTCCAGTCTTTCTACCTCATCCCCGAGATGAACGCGCGCGAGAATGTCCTCATGGCCGCGCGCGTCGCCGGGAAGATTGGCGCCGCCGAGCGAAAGCGCGCAGCGGACCTGCTCGCACGCGTCGGACTCGCCGAGCGCGCGCATCACCTGCCGGCCCATCTCTCAGGTGGCGAACGTCAGCGAGTCGCCGTCGCACGCGCGCTGATGAACAAGCCGCGAGTCGTCCTCGCCGACGAGCCCACAGGCAACCTCGACGAGTTCACCAGCGAAGGCGTCATCAACGTCCTCCTCGAAGTCTGCGCCGAGCAAGGCGCCAGCCTCGTCCTCGTCACCCACAACGCTGCCCACGCCGCCCGAACGGCGATCCAGGCCAAGCTCGCAAGGCATCACCTGGCAATCAACGGCGTCTAAGGTCTCTGAAGGTAGGAGCCCGCTTGCGGGCGATTCAAAGTTGGCTCGTTGCCTTGAGGTAGCCCGCGATCTCCGAGCGCGGGTTGTAGGCCCGGTGCCCCCACCGGGCGTTCCGGGGCATCCCGATTGCTCACCACAAAGACACAGAGGCACAGAGTTCAAACTCGGAACTGCTTCTCTGTGTCTCCGTGCCTCTGTGGTTCAGTTGCTGAGGCAGGACCATCGATTTGCGCAACGAAGTCCATTTGAATATCCCAACATTCGGCTGCGGTGAATGGTTCTCGATAGCCACCTTCAAGGTCGCGCTCCTTCGTCCAAAGGGGAGGAAAGACAAAGAGGGTTTGGTCGCCATGCAGGGCCTTGATGTCCTCGCGCCACGACGACCAACGGAAAGATTCGTAGTAGCCCTGCAACTTCTCAGTCATCGCCCACATGACAAACTGGGAGAACTCAAGATCTGTGGATTCCCACCGGAGGGTATCGGGCGCAAAATAGAAAACCTTTCGGAAGTCCGGCCCAAGGCCGCCTCCGTTCAGCGCGAAGAAACCGCCGACAACATCGTCTGCAACAAGGTAGAAGCCGTGCGCGCGTCCTTCATTCCAACTGGGGAGACTACGAGCAAGCCGAGGATGCCCGGCGCCCAAGAGGCGAAGCCATCCATGGTCGACTAGTAGGCCTCCAGTTTCGTATGCAACGGCCCCGAGAACAGAATGTGTCGTCACCTGCAATGCCAACAGCGTCTGATCACGCGTCTCCGGTGGCGCAAGAATCTCGCAAGGATGCGGTGAAGCGGCTGCCCATTCGCGGACCAACGTGATTGCCGGGTCGTTGGTATCGGTAAGTTCGGCGAGCGTCTTCATCGGTCTTTGGCAGGAGAACTTCGGGCACGCGGATTCTGTGAGCTGCCTTTCGTGCCAGCAATCGCGATTTCCCGGGTCCTGCCACAGCGCGACCTCCGCGTGCTGGAGTTACAAGCGTCACGCTTTGAATACCAGTCCATGATTGCCCGCCGCAGCGGCACTGGCACGCTGGTCGAATGGCCACAGCAAAGGTGAAGTGCGGCGTCGCGGGAGTCGGATCGCTTGGGCAGCACCATGCGCGGATCTACTCGTCGCTGCCGGGCGCGGAGTTTGTCGGCATCTACGAACGCGATGCGAAGCGCGCGGCGGAGATCGCGGGCAAGCACGGGTGCAAGGTGTTCGACTCGCTCGAAGCCCTCGGGGCGGCGTGTGATGCGGTTTCGGTCGTCGTGCCGACGGACCTGCACGCGCAGGTCGCGCTGCCTCTGCTCGCGCAAGGTTGCCATCTGTTGATCGAGAAGCCGCTGTGCGCGTCGCTCGAGGAAGCCGAGCAGGTTCTCGCGGCGGCGCAGGCTGCGAACCGTCTCGTGCACGTGGGTCACATCGAGCATTTCAACCCAGTGATGAGTTTCCTCGAGAAGCACATCAGCCACCCGGGCTACATTACCACCGAGCGGCTCGCGCCCTACACGACGCGCGGCACGGAGGTGGGCGTCGTGCTCGACCTCATGATCCACGACATCGGGATCGTGCTCGCGCTTGTGAAGTCGCCGATCCGCAAGATCGACAGCGTCGGCATCAGCGTGCTCTCGAAGACTGAGGACATCGCCAACGCGCGGATCGAGTTTGAAAGCGGCTGCGTGGCGAACCTCAGCGCGAGCCGGATGAGCTTGAAGAAGAACCGCGAGATCCGCGTGTTCCAGGACAACGCCTACCTCTCGCTCGACTTCATGAACCAGAAGGGTCACCTCGTGAAGAAGAGCGACCTCATCGCCTACGGGCTGAAACTGAAGGTCGGCCTCGCGAAAGCGGGCGATGCGAGTTCGATCCCGGTGAACGAGATCCCCATCGAGAAGGGCGAACCGCTCGCGATCGAGCTGGCGCATTTCGTCGACAGCGTCGCGCGTCTACAGCAGCCGAAAGTAGGCGCCTCACTCGGCAAGTCCGCACTCGAGGTGGCGATCGCGATCACGGAGCAGATCAGGAAGAGTGGAAAGTGAGAGTGAGAGTGAAAGTGAAACTGAGAGTGGAAAACCACGGATGAACACCAATGCACGCGAATGCTCGGAAGTAACGGAGGAGTCACAGAGGGCACAGAGGACCAAACCGAGGTCACAGAGAGTCTCTTCTGGCTCCGTGAACTCATGCATGTCTCTGTGTTCTCTGTGACAAATTCCGACTCAGGAGGATTCAAGATCCCATCTGTGAGCATCTGTGTTCATCTGTGCCCAACTCTTCCTCCGTCCTCTGTGTCTCTGTGTCTCTGTGGTTAACCAATGCCGACCGAGCCAAAGAGCCTGCCGTTCTCCCTTCCGCCGCCGGAGGCGGGGCGCGTCGATCTGCTCGTGATCGCTGGCGAGCACTCGGGCGATCAGCATGCCGCACGCGCGGTGCGCGAACTCACAACGCTTCGGCCGGGCACGCGCGCGTGTGCGCTTGGCGGACCTGCGTTGCAGGCGGCCGGAGCGCAGCTGCTCCACGACATGACGGGCACTTCGACAATCGGCTTTGCGGTGTTCAGCAAGCTGTCTTATTACCGCGGCATCATCGCAGCCGCCGCGAAATGGGCGGCCGAGCACAAGCCGCGCGCGGTATGCTTCGTCGACTCGTCAGGCCTCAACCTCCGAATCGCCGAGACGATGTTTGCGGCAGGCACGTCGGCCAAGGGCGGTGGATCGGTGAAGGCGCTTTACTACATCAGCCCGCAGATCTGGGCGTCGCGACGCGGACGCCGCTTCGCGATGGCGAAGCATCTCGACGGGCTCGCGGCGATCTTTCCGTTCGAGCCCGGTGTTTACGCCGACACATCGCTGCCGGTGGAATTCGTCGGGCACCCGTTTGTCTCGGAGGACTATCATGCGCCCGTGCGCTACGATGCGGCGGGTCCGGTGCTGCTGCTGCCCGGCAGCCGCCGCGGCGCTGTGTCACGGATTTTCCCGATTCTTCTCGAGGCGTATCGACTCGCCGAAACCGGGCGCGATGCGACGGTGCTCTATCCGAGCGACGAGATTCGCGGCGTGCTCGAAGCGGCGAATCCGCCGCCGAATGTGCGACTCGTCGAGGGCGGAAGCGCGACCGTCGCTGGGAGTGCCGTGTTAACGTCGACGGGCACGATGTCGATGCACTGTGCGCTCGCGGGCATACCCGGCGCGGTGACCTACAAGACCGACCTGCTGACCTACTTCATCGGCCGGCTGCTGGTGCGAGTCGAGAATCTGGGAATTGCAAACCTTCTGCTGAAGGAGCCGATGTATCCGGAGTTCATTCAAGGCGATGCGAAGCCTGCTGCGCTCGCGGCGCAATTGGCCGACGCTGTGAAGAATCCCGAGCGGGCGATGAAAGCCGCGCAGCATGCCGCGCAATTGCGCGAACTGCTCGCGCACCCACCGACGGTGACGATCGGCAACTGGCTGGCGGGGCATCTGGGGTGAATGCGCGAGGGGTCGGGCGGGACCGCTGAGCCGCCGTCCGGATCGATGAAAAGAACCCGTGCTCCGAGAGCCCGGGCTACTTGCAAGTTGCCTTCGGAAGGTAGCCCGCGACCTCCGGGCAGGGGTGACTTGGACGAGCGATGGAAGAAGTCGGACCCGTGCTCGGAGAGCCCGGGCTACCAAGAAC
>DATKCJ010000169.1:0-2501 GCA_035513275.1 Opitutaceae bacterium | reverse complement strand
AGCCACCACTCCATACGACATCTGGAAGCTTGCGCCAAAAAGCTGGAACGGATCGATCAACAACACGACCAGCGCCGACGCCGCGATCGCAGAGATCGCGTTGCCCGGCCACTTCAGTTCCTGGCCCGCACGGAAGAATGCGATCATGATCCAGGCGCGCACTGCCGACGGTGGTGCGCCCGTCGCCTGCACGTAGATCCAGAGAAGAAGCAACTGCACGACTGCCGAGAATTCGCGCGGCACACGCAGGAGTAGAAGCACGCCGTGCAGCGCAAGCGCCATCGCGCCGATGTGCAGTCCGCTGATCGCGAAAAGATGAAGCGTGCCGCTCTTCAAAAATACTTCCTCCTGTTCCGGGCCGAGCTCGGCCTTCATCCCGAGCAACATCGCGAGGTAGATGTTTCGCAAGTGAGGCTTGTCCTCGAGTCCCCTCGAAAGCGCGTCCTTCATGCGTTCCGACACCGCGCCCGCGAATCGATGCACCGATCCCGGTGGCTCTACCTCTTCGAGCGCGCGACCGCGGCCGAGGCGAAACTGCGCTCCCGCATTCACAAGATATTCGTCGAAGCCGCCGCGCTCCGGATCGCGCGCAACGGATTCGAGGATGCCCTTCACGCGCACAGTCGCGCCACGTCGCAGTGCCGCGCCCGGCGTCGGCTGCGCCGAAAAGTAGATGCGTCGCCCCGCGATCTCAGCGGCGGTTCCCTCGCCTGCGTCCACGTGCGCGAGGCCCGACACCGACTCGCGCCCCTCGGGCTGCGGAAATGTCCGCTCGATCCGCAGCACAAGCACCGCCTCGCGCGCCGGCAGGTGTTTCCAATCGGGAATCCACGAGTTGTGCAGCCCGATCCACGCGACACCGGCTGCCGCGACCGCGCTGAACAATCCCGCCGCCCACAATCCGAAACCGAGACGTGTCTCCATTCTCGCGCCGACAATCCCGATCGCAAGGGACACTGCCACCACCACCGCAAGCACCACGACCGGCGGCGTCCAATCCCGCCCCGCCGCGAGTCCTCCCATAAACGGCAGCAGCAACCAGAGCAACGGAGCACGGTGTCCAAGGCTGCGCTCCATCGCCTAGCAGCCTGTCGCGCTTTGAACTTGGATGTTCATTCCTGACCACGAGTCCGTGCGAAGTCGGACGCACCCGCTCAGACAGGCTGCTAAGGCAGCGCTACGCGCTGCAAATCCCCTTGAAATCGGATTCGTTTCGGCACGAAGTGCCGACTTAGCAGCCCGTCGGGATGAATCACCCGCCAGCAGGCCGAATTTTCGAATGGGATATGCTGCAATCACGGGAAGTCCGGCGGGGTGCTTGCCTCAGGGGAAGTGATTGATGAACCGCCGGCCCCCGGTCGTCAGCGCGCCAGTCATCGCGCGGCGCAGGTAGTCGCGCGCCGCGGCAACCGCTTCCTCGAGACTCCGGCCGAGCGCGAGGTGCGCTGCGATCGCCGCCGAGAGCGTGCATCCACTCCCGTGCGAATCAACCCCCGTGATCCGCGCGCCGGCAAACCGAAGCGTCGGCGCGCCGGGAATAGCGAGCACATCGACGAGCGTCTCGTCGGGCAGATGACCGCCCTTCAGGAGAAATGGCACGCCGTGTTTCAACGACAGCCGCATCGCGACGCGCTCCATCGCGGCGACGTCGGTCGCGCGCGTGCCCGAGAGCACCGCCGCCTCGTCGAGATTCGGAGTCACCACCTTCGCACGCGGAAACAACTTCGAGCGCAGCGCGTCGATTGCGTCGTCCTTGAGCAACTTGGCGCCGCTCGTGGAAACCATGACAGGATCGACGACAGCCGGCAGCCCGGGCCGCGACTCGAGAAACGCCGCGACCTCCTCGATGATCTCAACATTGTAGAGCATCCCCGTCTTCACGGCGCGCACGGTGAAGAAAGACGCCACCTGCTCCGCCTGCGCGCGTACCATGCCGGGATCCGTGGCAGACACCGCCGTCACTCCATCGGGATTCTGCGCGGTGATGCATGTGATTGCAGTCGTGCCAAAGACGCCATTCGCCGCGAACGTGAGAAGGTCGGCCTGCACGCCCGCGCCGCCGCCGCTGTCGGACCCGGCAATCGAGAGCGCGACTTGCAATTGATCGGGATTGGATGCTGCTGGCGGCACGCCGCGGAAGCTAGGCGACGTGTCAACGCGTGGGAATCCGATTCGTGAGGAGCGGCAGGCATTGCGGGTGGAAGGCAGATACCGAGGTGGAGCGCTCTGCTGGCCATCAGAACCCCCCGACGCTCCATTCACGGAAGTCAGTTATTGAAGCATGTAGGTGGCGCGTTCGCCGCAGCACGGGAAACCGGAGTCGCGCGGCCCCGCACCGGTCTTGAGGCGCGGAACATCTGGGCCTCCGCTTCCGTTGAGACGACTTCAACTTCTTGTCGGGCGTAAAGCCCGAACCACAATCGGGGACGCGGTCGGGCAACGCGCTCCACCTCAAGGCATCACCGGCCGCCCCAACACCAGCCACTCCTCCTCGCCTCCAT
>DATKCJ010000168.1:0-2899 GCA_035513275.1 Opitutaceae bacterium | reverse complement strand
CTCGCCTCTCGTCCCTCGTCCCTCGTCCCTCGTCCCTCGCCCCTCGCTGTTCAACTCCCATGCCGTGCTCGGCGTTTGCTCCTGCTGGCGGGGAACCCTAACTTTCCCGGCCTCATGACGCCACTCCTCGATCGCGACCGCCTCACCGCCCTTCTGGAGGCCGCGCGAGGGCTCCGCGTGGCAATTGTCGGCGACGCCATGCTGGATGTCTACCTTCATGGCGAAGTGGACCGAATATCGCCGGAGGCTCCGGTTCCCGTGGTAAGAGTGCGCGAGCGGCGCATGGCGCTGGGTGGTGCGGCGAACGTGGCACAGAATGTCGCGGCGTTGGGCGGCCGGGCGGCGCTGGTCGCCACCGTGGGCCGGGACCCTGCCGGCGAACAGCTCAACGCCATGCTGAGATCCCTGGGCGCCGATCCGGGCACGCTGGTGACCATCGCCAGGCCGACCACGACGAAGACCCGGGTGCTCGCCCCCGTCCAGCAGGTGGTGCGCTTCGATGAGGAAGATGATCAGAATCTATCGGACGAAGAGTGCGCCGCGGTCCTCCAATCGCTCGAGCGCGCCATCGCAGCTTCGGACGCTCTGGTGCTGGAGGACTACAACAAGGGACTGCTCGTTCCGTCGATCATCGAGCGCGCCGTGGAGCTCGCGCGCGCCCGCGGCATCCCGATCGTAGTCGATCCCAAGTTCCACAACTTTTTCTCCTACGCGGGCGCCACGATCTTCAAACCCAACCGCCGGGAGCTCGAAGCCGCACTCGGCGCCTCGGTAAATCTAGACGCCACCGATACGCTCCCCGGCGTGCTCGAGCGCCTGCGCGTCGAGCACCTGCTGCTCACGCTCGGCGAACGCGGCATGGTGCTCGTTCCGCGCCACGGCGAGATGCTTCGCATCGAGACGACCGCGCGCGAGGTTTTCGATGTGGTAGGTGCAGGCGACACGGTCACCGCCTATCTAGCGACAATGCTGGCCGCCGGCGCAACCGTCACCGAGGCTGCCGTCGTCGCCAACTACGCGGCCGGGGTGGAAGTAGGAAAAGTCGGCGCGGCGACGGTGAGCGCGGATGAAGTGGTGGCGGCGTGGGATGCTTCTGCCTAGCCACGGGACGACATCGGCGACAGTGAACGCCGCCGAAGTGCTGATCGCGTGAGACGACGTCCGGCTAGGCGCGTGACATGGACGCGGTGATCGATTCGCATCATGGTTTGTGTGCGACGAAATTCCCTGCGAGGATGTCGCGCTCAGCCAAAATCTCGACGATCCGCGGCGCGACGAGGGCATTGCCCTCAGGGTTGATGTGCATCCGGTCCACATAGACGGAAGTGGTCACGGTGTCGAACACCGAGGTGAGATCCGTGAACTGCGGATTCGCAGCCGTCGCCACTCGAATGCGTTTGTAGACGTCCGTCAAGAACGGTATGCGGGCCGAGTGGGCGGACCGCATTTGTTGCTCTTCCGACGTGAGGGGCTTTGCTCCGAAATCGAGCGCCGGCTGCAGGAAGGCGTGATAGGAAAACCCGAATTCGCGCGCGAGTCCCACAACGATGCGTTGATTGGCAACGTACGTTTCGGCCGCCTTCCGAGCTAGACTTGCCGGCGCTCGCATCCCTGGGGCCGTGGAATCGCTCCGCGGATGCGACGCGACGACCTCCGCGCGTGATGCCACTGTGCGTGAAAGCAACCTGTACGTCCGCGTCCGCTTCAGGAGCCCCCCGAACAAGAATGCCGCGCCATCATCGCGAGGTTCCAGTTTCCGCGCTATACCGTCCACCATGTAGTGAACCCCCGCTTGTCCGGTTTCGAACATCGCGTTCGCGTCATTGTACCCGCCATACAGAATCACGAGATCCGGAACGTCGCCGACCTGCAGCCGCCTAGCGAGCTCAATTACCTCCTGGGTGGAGACGTAGGCATTCTGCGCGAGATTCAGGACGCACACCGGTGCGGCGCCCTGCGACCACATCCGTTGGAGGTGGGCTGGGATGGTCCCCCAATCGGGCGATGCAAACCCCCATGCGGCAGACCCACCGAGCACGAACACGCGGAACGTTCCGGCGCCACACGTGGAATTCGGCGTCAGGCGCGCTCGGTCGGCCGTTATGTTCACGTGATTGCCGCGAAACGGCTTCGGCTTCCAGACAACGTACGGCGCGTAGGTGGATTGCTTTTCGGCTTCCAGATGTTCCTTCCAGAAGGCCGCGCCCCACGGCTTCGACTGATAGTACGAAAGCTCGAGGCGCCCCGGCCGCCGCTGTTTCGGCATTGCGGCGGCTTGGGGCTCAACGGCGCGTCGGTCCAGAAGTGCGAGCGCGCCGATCGATGCCATCTCCACGCATCCCAGCAGCAACAAGGTGTTCAGGAGCGCAATCGCGGTGTTCTTATAGAGTCCGATCAGGCGGTGGCCCAACAGGGCGCCGAGAATCAAGCCGCTGCCGAGAATCAGGAGGCTCACCTGTACGGCGCCAAACTCCGAAGGGCCGCTCCCACGCTTCAACGCATCGGCGCCGAGCGCAACGATGACGAAAGCAGCACCGACCGCGCCGGCCGCGGCTCGAATGGGACGATTGGGCGATGGAGTCGCGGGCTTAGTGCTCATGCTGTGGTCAGTGACAACGGGTTAGGAGCCGGACGCAGTCGCGATCACGGACGATGGCTCGAAGGCCAGTTCCAGTGTAACCAATCTGAACGGGTCCGCGTCCTTGACAAGCGCTCGAGTGAGCCGGAACCTCAGTATTCCGTAGTGAAGATCAGTCGCGCGTCCTTCGAATGCCCAATGCCTCCTTCCTACATCCTTGGCATTTCAGCCTTTTATCACGACAGTGCGGCATGCCTCCTCCGCGATGGCGAAATCGTCGCGGCAGCGCAGGAAGAGCGGTTCACGCGCAAGAAGGGGGAT
>DATKCJ010000167.1:0-4502 GCA_035513275.1 Opitutaceae bacterium | reverse complement strand
ACTTGGATGCATCCTCGCAGTTGCCGGCAGCGCTGTCGGCCTTGGCAACGTCCTCCGGGTCCCCGGCCTCGCCGCCCAATACGGCGGCGGCGCGTTCATGGTAGCCTACTTCGTATCACTGCTGATCATCGGTATCCCGATCTGCTGGACGGAGTGGACGCTCGGCCGGCTCGGCGGTCGCTACGGCTTCCATTCCACGAGCGGCATCTTCCACGTGCTGATTCGCAGCAAGTGGGGGAAGTTCCTCGGCGTCATCGGCTTCATCGTGCCGGTGATGATCTACATGTATTACGTCTACATCGAGGCGTGGTGCCTCGGCTACGCGCTGAATTCACTGACCGGCAATCTCGGTCCCGGCACGGATTTCCGCGCGTTCTTCGGAAACTTCACCGGCGCAGCCTCCGACGGCGTGGCGATCAACTTCGGCCTCGATGACGTGGGCATCTTCGTGGTGATCGTCTACGTGATGAACTTCTACTTCATCTACCGCGGCATCTCGAAGGGCATCGAGATGGTCTGCAAGATCGCGATGCCTGCGCTGATCGCGATCGCCATCATCATCCTCATCCGCGTGCTCACGCTCGGCACGCCCGACGCCGCGAAGCCCGAGCAATCGGTCGCGAACGGACTCGGCTTCATGTGGAATCCCTCGAAGCCCGTCGTCGAGCGGCTCGTTGAAGGCAGGTGGACCGCAGTCGAGACAATCGCGAGTCCGAACATGCTCGATGGCGTGAAGGCGCGCATGGCTACGGACGGCACTGAGCGGATCACGGAGACGACCGTCTTGCAGAATCTCAAAAATCCCCTGCTCTGGCTTGCGGCCGCCGGGCAGATATTCTTCTCACTCTCCGTCGGCTTCGGCGTGATCATCACCTACGCGAGTTATCTGCGACGAAAGGACGACATCGTGCTCAGCGGCCTCACCGCATCCGCGGCCAACGAGTTTTGCGAGGTCGGCCTCGGCGGCCTGATCACCGTGCCCGCTGCGTTCGTGTTTCTCGGCGCGGCGGGGATCGTCGGCCAGGGAACGTTCGGGCTCGGCTTCAACGTGCTGCCGGAAGTCTTCGCGCGAATGCCGTTCGGGCAGGTGTTCGCGTCGATCTTCTTCATCCTCCTTTTCCTGGCGGCGATCACGAGCTCGCTCTCGATGCTCCAGCCGGGCATCGCGTTTCTGGAGGAAGGGCTCGGCATCAAGCGCAAGGCGTCGGTCGCCCTTCTCGGCTTCGTCACCGCGATCGGCACGATGTTCGTCTGGTATTTTTCGAAGGACCTGAAGGCGCTCGACACGATCGATTTCTGGGTCGGCACGCTGATGCTCTTCGTGCAGGCCACGATCCTGATCATTATTTTCGGCTGGGTCGTCGGCATTGAAAAAGGCTGGCAGGAGGCGCACCAAGGCGCGCAGATCCGCATTCCGAGTTTCTTCAAGCCGGTCATCAAATACGTCACGCCGGCGTTCCTGCTCACGATCTTCGTGATGTTCATCCTTCAGAACGTCGTCGGCTGGAACTTCGAGTTCGGAGCCGGCGCCGTCTTCCAGCCCACCGGCTACGTGCAGGACCTCGTGGGCGACAACCCAAGCCCGGTCGCGCGGCTCGCGTTTGGATTCATCGTCATCATGACAATCTTCACCTTCCTGCTCGTGGGCATCGCGGGCCGGATTTGGGAGAAGGAACCGCTCGTGGAAGGAAAGGACTGACCCATGACACTCGGAGGATGGATAACCATGCTGCTCTCGGTCGGGTTCGTCGTCTCACTCTTCCTGTGGTGCATCATCAAGGTGCTCACCGCGAAGCCCGAGGATGTGTCGATGGCCCACGTCGAGCCGGTCGAGGAATCTGAGGCCGAGGAGCGCTGATCGCGAATCTGCGGCAGCGTTCCGTGTTCGGAGTTCCGCATTTATGCGGTCTGTGGGCCCGGCCAGGACGCCGCCCCAGCATCGCGGGACGGAACTCCAAACTCCGGATTCCGTATTCGCGGCCGCGTTCCGTTTGGCCTCGTCCAATTACGCTTCGCCTTGTGCACGGCCCTTGGGTATGTGTCCTCCTTTCGCGTTCAAAGACCATGTCACCCCTTTCCAAGTCCAGCCCTCCTCCCCTCCGCTCCGCCGGCGGGAAGGCCCTGTATTTCAACAGGGAACTGAGCTGGCTTGCGTTCAACCGCCGCGTCCTCGCCCAGGCATGGGACCTGCGCAACCCGATCCTCGAGCGGCTGAAGTTCCTCGCGATCGTCGCGTCGAATCTCGACGAGTTTTTCGAGATCCGTGTCGCCGGCCTCATCCAGCAGGCGGAATCCGACGTCGCCGAGCTAAGCATCGACGGGCTCGGGCCGCGCGAGCAGCTCCGCCGCATCCACTCGGTCGTCGGCACACAGATCGAGAACCAATACCGGTGCTGGTCCGAAACAATCGTCCCCGAACTGCGCGGCGCCGGAATCGTCTTCAAGACAGCGCGCGAACTCAACAAGGCCGAGCTGCGCTGGGTGCGCGCGTATTTCAAGAAACAGGTCGCACCCGTCATCACGCCGCTTGCGGTCGACGCCTCGCACCCGTTCCCGCAAATCGGCAACAAGTCGCTCAACGTCGTCGTGTCGATCGACGATCCCGCCGCACCCGACAGCAGCCCTTCGATGGCGATCCTGCCGGTTCCCCGCATCCTTCCGCGTGTTGTCGAGATCGCGCCGGCGCGCGCCAAGTCCAGTCGCGGACGCGGCAAATCCACGCGCACGAAGGCGCGCACCCGGCGCTTTATCCTTCTCTCTGAAATCGTGAAGCTCTGCGCTTCCTCGTTCTTCAGCGGCTACCGCGTGAGCGGTGCACATGCATTTCGCGTCACCCGCAACAGCGACCTCTACATCGACGAGGAAGAATCCGAGAACCTTCTCAAGAAAATCGAGGAAGAGCTGCGCAATCTCCGCCGCGGCGCGGCCGTGCGCATCGAGATCGAGGACGGCGTCGCCGATCCCATCTTCGACGAACTCTGCGACCGGCTCGACATCTCGAGCGAATACGCCTTCCGCCTCAACGGTCCGCTCAATCTCGTCCGGCTGATGAGCGTCTACGAGATGCTCGACCGGCCCGAGTTGAAGTATCCGCCTTTCCGGCCGAGCCCGGGCCTGGGCACTGCGGACGGCACATCCATGTTCAAGGCAATCCGTGCGAAGGATCACCTCCTCCACCATCCCTTTGATTCATTCGAGCCGGTCGTTCGATTCGTCGAGGATGCCGCACGCGATCCGAGAGTCGTCGCCATCAAGCAGACTCTCTACCGCACGAGCGGCGATTCGCCGATCATCAGCGCACTCATCGAGGCTTCGCGACTCGGCAAGCAGGTGACCGCGCTCGTCGAGCTCAAGGCCCGCGGCGACGAGGCCAACAACATCCAGTGGGCGCGCCAGCTCGAGGAAGCGGGCGTGCACGTCGTTTACGGCGTCGCCGGGCTGAAGATACACTGCAAGTGCTGCCTCGTCGTGCGCCGCGAGCGAGCGGGCATGCGGCACTACGCGCATCTCGGCACCGGCAACTACAATCCCCGCACCGCGCGCCTCTACACCGACTTCAGTTACTTCACCGCGCGCCGCGGCATGACCACCGAGGTCGCGAAGCTGTTCAACTCACTTACCGGCTTCGTGCGCACACCGCGATTCAGCGAGATGCTCGTCGCGCCTCACAACTACCACGCACGAATTCAGGAGCTCATACTCCGCGAGACGAGAAACGCATTCCGCGGGAAACCCGCGCGGATCATCGCGAAGATGAACAGCCTCGTCGACCGCACCACGATTCAGAATCTCTACGCGGCCTCGAAAGCCGGCGTCCAAATCGACCTCATCGTGCGCGGCATCTGCTGCCTCGTGCCCGGCGTGCGCTACCTCAGCGAGAACATCCGCGTCCGCTCGATCGTAGGCCGGTTCCTCGAGCACTCGCGCGCCTACTACTTCGAGAACAGCGGCGGAGAGCCGGAGATTTTCATCGGCAGCGGCGATTGGATGTTCCGCAACTTCTTCCGCCGCGTGGAGCTCATCTTCCCTGTCGAGGCTCCCTCACTTCGCCGCCGGATCGTCGACGACATCCTCGCCGCCCATCTCCGCGACACCGTCAACGCGCGCGAGCTCAAGCCGAACGGCGCCTACCTGCCCGTCGCACTGCCACCCGGCGCCAAGCCCTTCTCGTCGCACGCGCATTGCATGCGGCAAAGTCGGAGGAAGAAGTGAGGGAATGAGGGAGTAAGGGAATGAGGGACGGAAGAAGAGACCACAGGTCTTCCGATGTAGGGTTGGCGCTTGCGCCGCACCTGGCTCGTTTTCCGATCAGAAACTGTAGGAGCGGCTTTACGCCGCGACCCAGATCGCGAGAATCCGACGCGATGACGAAAATCGTCCACCATCAACGTCGCTTTGACTTCGACGAATATACGTGTGTTCGCGCCGAGGTGAGAGAGCGGTTGGAACAAGAGCCTGCAGGTCGCAGCCACGGATGGTGGCGGCGCATCAAGCTCTGGTGG
>DATKCJ010000166.1:0-12370 GCA_035513275.1 Opitutaceae bacterium | reverse complement strand
CGACGCGGTCACCGAACCGCTCCGTGAGTGCGCGGCCTTCATGCAGAGTTTCGCTCCAATGCAGGATCGCGAACGAAAGATCGATCTGGTGCACGAGCACGCCGGGTTTCTCCGTGACCTGCGCGACGACGCGGCCGATGGGATCGAACACCGAGGCGTTGTCCTTGAGCGTGCTGGTCACCACGTAGAGATGGTGCCGCAGCGCCTCGGACATCGGTCGCAGGGTTTGTGGTGAAGCGCTGGGAACCGCGATAATCTCCGCCCCGGCCGCAGCAAGCGCACGCCACGGCTTGTCGTAGCTCATGTCCCAGCAGATCAGTATCCCGAGTTTTCCAAAGTCGCAGTCGAAGACCGGGTAGCTTGAGCCGGGAGTCACGCCACTCTCGAACACTCCACCGCTGTCGGAGATTGGATGCGTCTTGCGGTAGATCCCGGCCACGTTTCCGGCGCGGTCGATAAGCACCGCGGCGTTGCTAATGCGGTCCGCCTCGCGAAGCGTCATCGGGATCACGATCCAAGTGCCGTGTTCGCGTGCCTTGGCGCCGAGTGCGTCGAGCACCTGTCCTTCGATCGCGACTGCTTGTTCCGCCGCGGTGATGCCCGCTCCGGAGGCCAGTGCAAACTCCGGGAAGATCACTAGGTCGAGACCGTCGCCTGGATATTGGACGGTAGCGGCGCGCGCCGCATCATCGATCAGTTTTCCTGCGACCTGCAGCCTCTCCTCGAGTGGACCGGATAGCTCAACGAGTGCCGTCCCGAGGAGCACTTTCCTCGGAGGCGTGTTGGCGCGGCTGGTGAATGCGGCCGACATCGGCGCGATGAGGATGGAGGTGCTCAACCAAGCAAGAAGCAGTGCGCGGGATCTCATGGAGCCAGGATAGCGGCAAGCTGGCGCGGCGCTCAAGTCGCGTGCGAACCGGACGAGCGCGTTGGGGACAACCCGCTCCAGAACAGAGATCACGTAATAGCGGCACAGGAGTGCCGCACTCCAAGACGCTGTCGCGCAGTTCGCTCATTTCTGCTGATGCGCCGCAGGCGCCTTGGAGTGCGGCAGTCCTCTGCCGCTTTCTTCGTGAGGCGGATTGGTAGCGCGTGCCTCTCCGCCACCGAGCCTCGCAGGTCAGAGACCTGCGCTACTTGCTACACCTACGCCGCCTTGAAGCTCCGCCACATCGGCAGCGGCAGTGATCCGAGACCGACGATGGCGACTTGCGAGAGGCCGAAGACGACGAGCGGGATGAACGCTGAGTCCATGAACCCGTAGCTGTGCAGGCCGACGCCGAGCATGTTCACGCCGAACCAGCTCCATGCCGTGACGACGTTGCCGAGGATCGCGAGGTTCATGAGTCCGCGCTGGCGCACGAGGCCGCCCCAGCGAGAGTGCAGGATTACCGCGCACCAGAGCACGATGAGCAGCGCGCCGTTTTCCTTCGGGTCCCATCCCCAGAAGCGGCCCCACGACTGGTCGGCCCAGATGCCGCCGAGGATCGTGCCTACGAGGCTGAACAGCGTGGCGAAGCAGACAATGCCGTAGACCATGCGCGTGAGCGCATCGGCGGTCGGCGCATCGAGCCTGCGCGTGATCGTGCCCATCACCACGTAGACGATCGCGAGGAAACCCGCGAGGAACATGGCGGAGTAGCCGATCGTTATGACGACCACATGTGTCGCCAGCCAGAAATTGTCGTCGAGCACGGCGCGCATCATCTCCATCGTGTCGCCAGTGAAGGAGAGGTTGTGCGCGATCACGAGGCACAGGAAGCCGACGGTCGACGCGGTCACGCTGCCGATTCCGTTGCGGAAAAATCGCTCGAGAATGAGCCCAAGGAGCACGGATCCCCAGCCGACGAACAGCGCGGAGGAGTAGAGGTTGGTCACGGGCGGCCTCGCCTCGAGCCACATGCGCGTGGCGATCCCGAGCGTCATGAGCAGGAACGCCACCAGCACCACCCAGAATGCCGAGCGGCCGAGCTCCTCGGGCCACTTGAGCCAGGAGAATACCGCGAGGAGAAACGCGAGAACGAACAGGATCGACGCCTTGTAGAAAGGCTGTGCGTGGTTGAAGCGAAACTCGACCTTGCTCCGGTCGAGCTTGTCGGTGAACCGCTTCTCGAACTGCTCGCTGTGGATGCGGACGATCTCATTGAACTGCTCGTGGCTTCCGGCGCGGTAGGCGTGGCCCATGGCGGCATAGGCCATCACGTGCGCATCGATCGCCTGCTTCTCAAAGGCGCGCTGAAGTGCCTGGCCGATGTTGAACCACGTTGTGCCGTCGGCCGATCCCTCTGGCGGCGGCACCGGGAGGATGTAGGCCATCGACGCCATGAACTCGTAGCGGTTCGCGAAATCGAGGATCGACTTGAAGTCGGCCTCGTTCATCTCGGTGCCCGTGCTCTTTGCGCGCGCGGCTGCGACGCCGGCAGGAAGCACCTCCTGGAAGCGCAGCACCTCGGCAAGGAAATCCTCGCTGTCGGGCAACTGCATGCTGTGCTTGAGGCGGTGGTAGAGCATCATCTGCTCGCGCAGTTGCACGACCGACTTCTGGAACGGCGTGCGCAACGCGGACTCGATCTCGAATGTGAGCTCGGCCTGCCGCTCGAGTTCTTGAATCGCGGGGCGCAGTTGATTGAACGAGTAGCGGAAGTGATCGCCGTCTTCCTCGCGCAGGCTGAATAGCGCGAGCACGTCGGGACTCACGATCCGGAAGTGGCGGTAATCATCGGAAAGGTCGGGACGGAAGAACACATCGAGCAGCCACTCGACCGGCTCGAGGCGTGTGCCGTCGGGCCGCTTGAACGTCTGCTTGTGCTGCATGAACAGCAGCGAGGTGCGCGCGACGGTGTCGAGCGGCTTGATGCGACCGTTTACGAGGATCGGCAGCGTGCCGAACTTCTCGGTGTCGAAGGCGGTTTTCGAATCCGGCAGTCGCAGTGTGGAGAGGGCGAACGCCGCCACGAGGATGCCGACGATGATGGGAATGTAGCGTTTCATGGGGTCACCTCGCTCTTCTTTGCGTAGCGGCGGGCGATGAATCCTTTGAGATGGATGCCGAACTGGATGAGCAGCCCGAGAGTGACGAGGGCGCATGCCGCGTAGGGCAGGAACCAGCCCGGGTTTTGGACGACTTGGAGGACCGAGGTCGTGTCGTTGTTGTCGAAACCCGACTGGTAGAACGTGAAGCCGCCGTGGCGCAGCGGGTTGTTCATGTAGATGAGCGTCTCGCGGTCGACACTCCGGTCGTCGGAGAGTACGCGGACTTTGCTCGAGAAGTTTTTCGGAATCTGGGTGCCGGGATACTTGTCGTGCGTGAAGTCGATCAGGGTGACGTTGAAGTCCTTGTAGAAACGCGTCGGTCGCAGATCCAAACGGAACTTGCGCGCGCCGACTGTCAGCTCCTGCGGCGCACTCAACATCGTGGAGAGAAGCCAGGTGCCGAGGCTGGCGCCGTCGCGGCCCGTGATGTCGACAAACATCGAGGGCACGTTGACCTCGTCGGGCTTGTAGGTCGGGCGCATCGGTGTGACTGCGATCTGTGGGCCGATACCGGCGTTTGCGATCGACGGACCCTGCGGCATATTCGGCCCGCGCATGGCGAGTGCGGAATTCGGATAGAACGCTCCCTCACGCACGCGCAGCACGAATGGCAGTTCCGGCACGTCGACAGGCTTCGAGCGCGCGATACGGTCGATCGGGATCGAGGTGATAATATCGAAATCGGATTCTGTCGTCTCGATGACAGCGACCTCGCGCTTCAGAAAGCTCTCGGAGAAATTCTTTGTGCCTCCTTCATCCAATCGCATGTGGCTCTCGTCGGAGAAGAGTCCGGTGAACAACTCGCCGACGAGCAGGAGCACGATGCCGGCGTGCGTGAGCGATATGCCCGCCTTGCGCCACTGAGGCTTGAAGCGCTCGAAGTGCGCGAGGACGAGATTGATCAAGAGCATCCCGCCGATCGTGTAGCCGCCGGGGAACACCGGGATCGGAATCGTGGACCCCGGGAAATATTTCATGACGAAGAACGTCTGGAAATATTTCTCCTGCACGGCCCAGATGCCGAGGTTCACCTGGTCGAGCGTGGCGACGAACACCAGGATGATCGACAGCACGAGCAGCGCGACGGTGAGGCGCAGCGATGAGAAGAAGTCGCGGAATTGGTCGAGGATCAGTTTCATGGCGCTCAGCGGATGCGGACAGTCCTGATGAAGCGGATGAACGACTCGCGTTCGGCGGCCACGACCGCTTCGGGCCCGGTGAGTTTGAAGAACCACGTCTCGCCCGCGACAGGGAGCAGTGCGCCGATCACTCGCTGCGCATCGGCACCGGTCGAGGCGAACTCGACGACGTCGAAGTGCAGGCCCGCGCTGTCCATGTGGCGCACGGTGGCATCGATCGCCGCAGCATCCTGCGGATCGAGTCCGATCTGGCCGCGCCAGCGGTTCACGTTTTCATGCAGCCCGCCGGCGGTGCCGGAGAGCGAAATGAGCGAGAAGTCGGCGACGCCGCCCGTGCCGTGCACGTCGTAGCTCGCCTTGCGGAGTTGCGAGAGCTCCTTCGCGATCCAGTGGTCGGGCGCCGCCCAGCGGATCGGCAGCGCGCCCGCCTGCGAAGCGGCAGGCGAGGGGGAGGAAGACGTCGCGGCAGGCATGCCGGATGGCATCCCCGCGATTGGCGGATGTCCGGGCGGAAGGTCGTTCGTGTTGCCGCTCATCGGAGCGCTTGCGACAGCGGCGCCGCCCGGTGGTGTGAATTCTGCGCCGAACCGCACTGTTTGCAGAAGTCCAAGAAGCGCGGTCTCCTGCGCGGCGACGACGGCGTCGGGCCCGGCGAGTTTGAAGAACCAAGTTTTGTCGGGCTGCTTGAAGATCGCCGCGATCACGCGGACGCTCATCTCGGGATTCATGAAGTTGACGACGAGGAAATCGCCGGCGGGTGCGGTGATGGAATTCAGGACACCGGGAAGTTCCTCGGCGCCGATCGGCGGCATGCCGATCTGGTTGCGCCAGCGATTCACGTTGGCGAGGTCGCCGCCGACATCGCCCGGAAACGAAGTGATCGCGAAATCCGCGGGCTCGCCGGCAGGGTTGGGGATCGCGTAGTTGCCGATGCGCACGCTGGTGGGCGCGCGTGCATCCCAACCGGCGGGCGATTCCCACGTCACCCCGCTTGCGACAGACGTCAAGCCCCCGCCCGGGGCGGGTTGCGGCATCGCGGCGGTGTTCTCCTTGGCGACGCGGTAGGTCCGGACTGGCTCCTTCCCGCACGAGGCGGTCAGCAGAACTGTGGCAAGAAGCAAGATATGCGGCACAAACGATCTCATGGGAGTGGGTTCCGAGAGTAACGAGCGGGCTTCGGAACTTTCAACACGTTCCGACCGCGCGGAGAGTGAATCGCAAGAGATGCGCAGGGGAAGGGGGGTGGGTAGCGGGTTTGAAGCAGTTCGCGAAGAACCCGTCCTCGGAGAGGCCGGGCTACCTACAAGTTGTATTCGAAAGGTAGCCCGCGATCTCCGAACGCGGGTGTCTTTGTTCGACCGAATGTCCCTCGCTCAGTTCGCAAACCGGAACAGCGCCACGTCGCCGTCCTTGAAGACGTATTCCTTGCCCTCGAGCCGGTATTTGCCGGCGTCGCGCGCGGCGGCGGTGCTTCCGAGCCGGAGCAAGTCTGCGTAGGCGACGACCTCTGCCTTGATGAAACCCTTCTCGAAATCTGTATGGATGACGCCCGCGGCCTGCGGGGCCTTCGTCCCGGTCGTGATGGTCCACGCGCGCACTTCCTTCTCGCCCGCGGTGAAGTAGGAGATGAGCCCGAGCAGCCGGTAGGTTTCGCGAATGAGATCCGACACTCCGGAGTCTTTCACGCCGGCCTCGTGGAGAAACTCGGCGGCCTCCGCGGGCGCTAGGTCGACGAGTTCCGACTCGAGCTTGCTGCAGATCGCGACCGAACCCGCGTCGTGGTGTTCGCGGGCGAACTTGCGCACGGCGGCGACGTGGGGATTCGCGTCGGGGTTCGCGAGATCGCTCTCGTCCACGTTGGCAGCGTAGATAACCGGCTTCGCAGTGAGGAGCTGGAAAAGCTTCAACATCGCGCGCTCGTCGGCGTGGACTTCGAGAAGATTCGCGGGCTTGCCAGAGTTTAGGTGAGGCTCGAGGCGCTGGAGAAGGGCCATCTCGGCCTGCGCTTCCTTGTCTCCTTGCTTCGCCTTCTTGCCAGTCTTCTCAATCCGGTTGGCGACCATTTCCATGTCGGCCAGAATCAGCTCGGTTGTGATGACCTCAATGTCGCGCACGGGGTCAACCGAGCCCATCGTGTGAATCACATCCGGGTCTTGAAAGCATCGAACGACCTGCACAATGGCATCCACCTCGCGGATGTTTGCGAGGAACTGGTTGCCGAGGCCCTCGCCCTTGCTCGCGCCGGCGACGAGCCCGGCAATGTCGACGAGTTCGATCGCCGCCGGGATGATCACGGAGGTCTTGGCGATCTTCGAAAGCGGCTCGAGCCGGTCGTCCGGGACGACAACGACGCCCACATTCGGGTCGATCGTGCAGAACGGATAGTTGGCCGCCTCGGCCTTCCGCGTGCGCGTCAAGGCGTTGAAGAGTGTCGATTTGCCGACATTAGGGAGGCCAACGATTCCGGCTTTAAGCATGGTGCAAACGCGCAACACACTGGCCGGGAAGGGGCTTGACAAGGACATTCTTCGTCCGCTCAACTCGACCCTTTTCCAAACCAGCGCCGCACTCGAGCGGATCCTTACCTGTTCCTCATGTCACTGAAAATCAGACTCACCCGCATCGGCTCCACCCACAACCCGATCTATCGCGTTGTCGTTGCCGAGACGCGCTCCCGCCGCGACGGCCGCCCGACCGCCGAAGTCGGCCACTACAACCCTCGCGCCAAGGGCCAGCAGCTCAGGATCGATTTCGACGCCTACGAGTCGTGGATCAAGAAGGGCGCGAAGGCGACGGACACCGTCCACGCCCTCTACAAGCGCGCCAAGCGCGCCGCCGCAGCGACCGCGCCTGCGACGGCCTGATAGGGTTCGGGCAACCAATCTTCGAATCGCCGCGTCTTGCGAGGTGCGGCGATTTTTCATTATCTGGGCCTCCCATGCGGATCGACGTCCTGACGCTCTTCCCTGCGATGCTCGACGGATTCCTGTCCGAGAGCATTCTCGGAAAGGCTGTGGAGTCCGGGAAGCTCGCGATCAATGTCCGCAACCTCCGCGACTGGTCGACCGGCAAACACAAGGAGGCCGACGACCGTCCGTTCGGCGGCGGAGCCGGCATGGTGCTCAAGCCCGAGCCGATATTTGCAGCGATGGAGGAGCTCGCGACGCCCGGCTGCCTGCGCATCTACCTCACACCGGATGGCGAGCCGTTCACGCAGAAGCTGGCCGAAGAACTCGCCGCACAATCTCACCTCATCTTGCTGAGCGGACACTACGAAGGCGTCGACCAGCGCGCGCGCGATTCAGTCATCGACCGCGAGATCAGCATCGGCGACTACGTGCTGACGAACGGCACGCTCGCCGCTGCGGTTCTCATCGACGCGATCGCGCGGCATCTCCCTGGCGTGCTCGGGGATGAAAATTCGTTGACGCACGAATCCTTCAACAACAACTTACTCGATTTTCCTCAATACACGCGCCCCGCCGAGTTCCGCGGCATGGTCGTTCCAGAAGTGCTACTATCGGGCAATCATGCAGTAATCGAACGGTGGCGGCACGAGCGGAGGATTGAGAAAACCACGAAGGTCAGACCAGATTTACTAAGGAAACAGCAATGAAACCCGTCATCCAGGAAATCACAGCAGCCCAACTGAATAAGTCGCTCCCGGTCTTCAAGGTCGGCGACGGCGTCAAGGTTCACGCGAAGGTTCGCGAAGGCGAGAAGGAGCGCGTCCAGGTCTTTGGCGGAATCGTCATCGCCCGCAAAGGGCACGGCATCCACGAGTCATTCACGGTCCGCCGCATCGCCTCTGGAGTCGGCGTGGAGCGCGTGTTTCCGGTGAACTCGCCGAACATCGTGAAAATCGAAGTCGACCGCGTGTCGAAGCCGATGCGGGCCCGTCTCTACTATTTGCGCGACCGCGTCGGCAAGAAGGCCGTCCAGGTCAAGGTTCGCCGCCTCACCGAGGCAATGGGCGACCCCGCTGTCTCTGCCGCCGCGCCCGGTCCCGAGGCCGTGCAGGCCTGAGCCGGCTCACAACCCTTCGAAAGGCGGACCCTTCGTGGTCCGCCTTTTTTGTGTCCAGTCTTCGGAGGCAGTCTGCGTTTCAATTGGAATGTTCTGGCTCGATAAGTGGGTCGGGCTTTACGCCCGACTCCGATCGCAACGCAGATGCCGGGCGCAAAGCCCGATCCACAAGAAACAGTCCGATCTCCGGTTTTTCCTTTCCGCTTCGAGCGGCTCGGGACTAGCCTTTCCGCCCAATCATGGCCCTTAACATCGAAATTCTTACAAAGGCTGCCGCACAAGCCCGCGGGCTCGCGATCGACGCCGTCCATAAGTGCTCCTCCGGCCACCTCGGTCTTCCGCTCGGCGCCGCCGACGTCGGAGCCGTCCTCTTCGGCGACTCGCTCGTCCACGATCCGGTGGAGCCGCGCTGGCTCAATCGCGACCGGTTTGTCCTCTCCGCCGGCCACGGGTCGATGTTTCTCTACACATGGCTTCATCTCTCCGGCTACGATGTGTCGATGGCGGACCTTGAGGCGTTTCGCCAGTTGCACAGCCGCACACCCGGGCATCCTGAGTTTCGCGAAACGCCCGGCGTCGAGAGCACCACCGGTCCACTCGGCCAGGGCGTGGGAAACTCAGTCGGTATGGCAGTCGCCGGCAAGATGGCCGCGGCGCGCTTCAACACAGCCGAACATACCCTCTTCGACAGTCATATCATCTGTCTCGCGGGCGATGGCTGCATGCAGGAAGGCGTCGCACTTGAGGCGCTCGCGTTCGCCGGACACCAGCGGCTCGACAACCTGATCCTCATCTTCGACTCCAACGACGTCACGCTCGACGCGATGGCCGACCGCACCCAGAGCGGCGACACCGCGAAGCGCTTCAAGGCGATGAACTGGGACACGCAGACGATCGACGGCCACGACTTGGTCGCAGTCCAGCGCGCGGTCCGCAAAGCCAAACGCGCCACGAGCGGGAATCCACAGCTCATCATCGCACGGACGACGATCGCAAAGGGAATTCCCGAAGTCGCCGGCACCGCGAAGGGCCATGGCGAAGGCGGCGCAAAGTTCTCCGACACCGCGCGCGCAGGTCTCGGCCTGCCTGCCGACAAGCATTTCTACGTGAGCGAGGATGTCCGCGAGTATTTCGCGAAGCTCAAGAAGCGTCACCGTCGCGTGCATCTTAAGTGGAAGAAGATCTTCGACGCGTGGTCCGCGGCAAATCCTGAACTCGCTTCGCTGCTCGCGTCGGCAGGTTCGCAGCCCGACGCGGCCGCGCTCTCGGCGGCCATTCCGGCGTTTCCAACGGATGCGAAGCTCGCCACGCGTGCTGCAGGCAAAGACGCCCTCCAACCTGTCGCGAACTCGCTCCCGCTTGTCATTAGCGGAAGTGCCGACCTTCACGGATCGACACTCAACTACATCGCAAGCGACAAGGATTTCGATCCTTCCAACCGCACGGGGCGCAACATCCGATACGGCATCCGCGAGCACGCGATGGCGGCGATCGCCAACGGCGTCGCCTACGACGGCATCTTTCGTCCGTCGGTCGCTACGTTCCTGGTGTTTGCCGACTACAGCCGGCCAAGCATGCGGCTCGCGTCGCTCTCAAAACTTCCTGTCGTCTACATCTACACGCACGATTCTGTCGGCGTGGGCGAGGACGGCCCGACGCACCAACCCGTCGAGACAGTCTCGGCGCTGCGCTTGATCCCCGGTCTTGACGTGATCCGCCCGGGCGATCCAGAGGAAACCGCAGGCGCGTTCGCTGCGGCATTCTCACACACAGAGGGTCCGACACTTCTCGCGCTCACGCGACAGGCCGTGCCGATGCTGAATGAAATTGCCGTCGCCACGCGTCGAGAGGGCGTCCTCAAGGGCGGTTACGTTGCCGTCGCTGAGACAGACACACTCACGCACATTTTGATCGGAAGCGGCAGCGAGTTGCAGCACGCAGTTGCCGCGGCCAAGATCCTCGGAGCCGGCGCGCGCGTCGTCTCGATGCCATGCATGGAACGTTTCGACCGCCAGTCAGAAGAATACAAGGCGTTCGTGCTACCGCCTTCGTGCATCCGCCGGGTTTCCATCGAGGCCGGCGTCACCGGGCTCTGGTGGAAATACGTTGGCAGCGCTGGCAAGGTCGTCGGCATCGACCGCTTCGGCATGAGCGCGCCGGGAGGCACGATCATGAAGGAGCTCGGCATGACTGCCGAAGCCGTGGTCGCCGCGGCACGCAGCCTCTGAGGTAGCGCGGGTCTTCGACCCGCGAATCGCGGCAGATCGGAGACCTGCCCTACTCAGGCGCTCCTCTCGGAACGAGGAGCGCAACCTTCGGAGCAAGCCGACAAACAATGCGGCCGCTGGACTCAGTTTAGATGTTGAGCGCGGCGCATTCGTTTGAAGACTTGGCGCCGCGGGACCGCTTGGGACCGCGCCCGGATGCGAGTCTTTGCCCCGAATGAATCGCCGCAAAAGGAGCCGCGCGCTGCGCTGACTCCCGAGGCTTCGCGGCGCCTCGTCGAACTCGGGATGGAAGTGACCGTCGAAGCAGGATTGGGCGAGGCAAGCGGGCATCCTGATTCGGAATACACGGCGGCCGGCGCACACATCGGAAGCGCGATTGGCGAGGCCGATGTCGTCGTTCGCGTGAAAAAGCCATCATCAGCGGATGTGGCATCGCTGAAGCACGGCGCGCTGCACTTGAGTTTTCTAGATCCTTTCGGCGAGCCGGACCTGATCCGCGCGCTCGCCGCGGCGGGCGTCAGTGCGGTGAGTCTGGAAATGATCCCGCGCACCACGATCGCGCAGAAGATGGATGTGCTTAGCTCGCAGGCTAATCTCGCGGGCTACAGCGCGGTGATCCAGGCAGCCGCGCGGCTGTCGATCGTGTTTCCGATGATGATGACACCAGCGGGCACGATCAATCCGGCGCGCGTTTTCGTAATCGGTGTCGGCGTGGCGGGCCTGCAGGCGATCGCCACGGCGAAGCGGCTCGGCGCGCGCGTCGAGGCTTTCGACACGCGCCCCGCAGTTGAGGAGCAGGTGAAGTCACTCGGTGCGCGATTTGTAACGATCGACCTCGGCGAGACCGGCCAGACGGCGCAGGGTTATGCCAAGGCGCTCACTCCGGAGCAGATTGCCAAGCAGCAGGCGGGCATGGCGAAAGTCTGCGCGCAGTCGGATGTCGTGATAACCACTGCGAAACTGTTTGGACGAAAGGCACCGGTGCTCGTCACGAGCGCGATGATGGCCGGAATGCGAGCGGGCAGTATCGTCGTCGATCTCGCTGTCGAGGCAGGCGGCAATGTCGAGGGCTCGCGCCCGGGCGAGGAGGTCGTCACCGGGAACGGGGTGCGCGTGCTCGGGATTGCGAATCTCGAGGGGATGGTCGCGCGCCATGCTTCCCAAGTCTACGCCTCCAATCTAACTGCGTTTCTTGAGCACTTCTGGGACAAGGAGGCTCGCACTCTTCGCGTCGATCCCAAAGACGAGCTGTTGAGCGCGTGCCTGATCACGCACGGCGGCGCGATCGTCCATCCACAATTCTCAAAGCCTCAAGCCTGACCCGCTCTCATCATGGAAGTCATCCAACTCGTCTTTGTGTTCGTGCTCGCGGCTTTCCTCGGCTTCGAGCTGATCCGCAAGGTCCCATCGCAATTGCACACGCCGCTCATGTCGGGCTCCAACGCGATCTCCGGCATCACGATTGTCGGAGCGATGCTCGTTGCGGGTGCGGCGGAGGACCATCGAATCAATGTCGTCCTCGGAACCGCGGCGGTCGCGCTTGCGACGATCAACGTGGTCGGCGGTTATTTCGTCACCGACCGGATGCTCGGCATGTTCCAGAAGCGCAAGACCGACGGGAAGAAATAGCGGATGGACTTTTCCTACCTCATCAATCTCGGCTACATCGCCGCGTCGATCCTCTTCGTCCTGGGGCTAAAGATGCTCGGCGACGCGGAGACCGCGCGCCGTGGAAACATGGTCTCCGCCGTCGGCATGCTGCTCGCGGTTGTCGTGACTCTGCTTGCGAGGGAGATCCTTTCCTACGAATGGATCGTCGTCGGGATCGTGATCGGATCTCTCGTCGGCTACGTCGCGGCGGTGAAGGTCAAGATGACGGCGATGCCGGAGATGGTCGCGCTCTTCAACGGATTCGGAGGACTCGCGAGCCTGCTGGTCGGCTGG
>DATKCJ010000165.1:0-2899 GCA_035513275.1 Opitutaceae bacterium | reverse complement strand
TGCGCTCCACTTGCGTCCCTCTGGAGATCAGGAACGCCTTCAGATACTTCTCCGCCGCATGTTGTGCGTGGAAACAGATCGTCCTCCATGGCACCTCGGACGCTGCGATGTTGTTCCTGATGCAGAGCCGGTCCTCTTCAGCATGCGCGGCCCAGGCTTGGAACTGACCCGCCGGGTCTGTCATCCCACAAGGACGCCCTCGCGCAGGATCGTCGGGATTATGGAGCCGAGGGAATCTTTCAGTTTGCGCTCGGCGTCCAGCGAGTAGGCAAACCTGACAACCTTCGCCTGCTCGTCCGGCGGTAGGCTCGAAATCTCGCTGATGATCTGGCTCGCGTTCACGATGGGACACTAGCACCGGAACTCTGTTGCTCAAATCCGGGTTCGATCCTGACGGAGTCGACTTTCCGCCTACGCATCGATGCGCCGGCATCCTGGAGCGAAGCTCACGAGCGTTTCGCCTGCCTGCGAAAAACTCACGTTTTCCGCTACTTTCGGAATCGCCCGCAAGCGGGCTCCTACATCTGTGTGAGCTGGCTAGCGCGCCGGGTCTTCCATCGCGAGCTCGGGGATCATGACCGGGTCGGCCGTGTCGCGGTTGGCCTCGAGGAAGGTGCGCAGGAAAAGGGAGAGCTGGTGCTTCGCGCGTTCGACGTCGTCGCCGGGGAACGTGTAGCGGAGCTTGACGAAATGTTGCCGGTAACCGGTGACGATCGAGATCGACACGTTCTGGACGCTCTCGTGCGCGATCCTGTGCACGCTGTAGTAGGCGAGCGCGCGTCCGTCCGAAGTGCGTCGAAACAATGTGGGCGCGTTCTCTTGTTCGACCTTCGCGCCGAGTTGGGACCACGCTTCGACCACGGACGCGACCGTCTCGTCCATTTCCCTGCGAACAAGCGCCGAGTCTGCGCCGGTGGGAATGTTGCTGAAGCCTTTGCTGTAGATGTAGCACGTGATCGCGCCCGTGCCTCCGAAGAGCGGCTTGTAGGAATACGAGTGGCCGAGATCGGCGGGCTCATAGGCACGGGAATCCGTGTAAACCCACGGCCCCGCGGGATCCGGGAAGACGATCTCCGTCGCCGGATCGGTGATCGCGGCGCAGACTCCGGGCATCATGAACGCTGTCAGCAGCAAGAACTTCATGGTGAAGCGTTCAGACCCGGAATTTCCACGGAAGTCCCATGGAATCCAAGATTCGCGCGAACGTTACGCGGGCTGCCCCTTGGGCCGAAGTGTAACAATGCAATCGAAGTCTAGCCGCCAATCTTGCGCGGCAGAGTGAGCGGCGAGCGTGCGGGAACCGCCTCGTTACCTCGGCGGCTACGAGATTTCCATGGATCCGACTGGAATGATACGCCTAATCCGCCGCGCGCTTGGCGATCAGCGCCTCGAATTGTGCGAGCGGCTCCTCGATCGACTGGATCGCGCCGGCCCAGAACGATTCCTCGCGGATGTCCCAGCCGAGTGTGTCGTGCACGGCATCCTCGCACGTCTTGCTGCCGGTCGCGGTGAGGAAGGCCTCGTAGCGCGGCAGGAACGACGCGCCTGTGCGTGCAAACTCGGCGTAGAGCGCGCGGCTGAGCAGGTAGCCGAAGGTATAGGGATAGTTGTAGAACGAGACGCTTGAAATGAAGAAGTGAAGTTTCGACGCCCAGAAGAGCGGATCCTCTGCGCCTTTCTCGAGGATATCACCGAACACCTCGCGCTGCGTCTGCACCATGAGCTCCTTCAGGCGGCTCACCGGCACCTCGCCCGACTTGCGCTCCTTGTAGAGACGCTTCTCGAATTCGTAGCGCATCGGCACGTTGAGCAGGTAGGAGACGGCGCGCTGTGTCTCCGCATCGAGCAGGAATGCGCGGCGCGAATCCGAGAGGCCCGGGTCGGAAAGCAGGCCGTTGAGTAACACCATCTCGGCGAAGGTCGACGCGGTTTCGGCGAGCGTCATCGGATACTCCTGCGCGATCGGGCGTTGTTTCTTCAACACGTTGCTGTGCCACGCGTGACCGACCTCGTGAGCGAGCGTCATCACGTCGTTCATCGTTTCCGCAAAGGTCATGTAGATGCGCTGCTCCCCCGTGACGACCGATCCGGTGCAGTAGCCGCCGGAGCGCTTGTTCGCGCGGCGCTCCGATTCGATCCAGCGCTTCGCGAGCATGTCGCGGAAATACTCCCCGAGCGCGGGGTATCCTGCGTTGAACGCCTTGTCGACCGTCGCGACTGCCTCCTCCCACTGAACGGGCGGCACGGGGTCGAGCGGGCGCGGCGCGTCGAGGTCCTGGAACTGCAGTTTCTCCTTCCCCATGAGCTTCGCGCCGAGCTTGAGCACGCGGTGCGGAAGGGCGCGGTTGGCGGTGATCGCGCGGAACATCGCGTCGATCGTCGCGGACGAAACCGCCGCGTCGAAATACGGCTGGTCGAGGAAGCTCTCGATACCGCGGCGGCCGTAGAGCGTGTGGCGCGTGCCGGCGATTGAGTTGATCGCCTGCGCGAGCGTGTCCGACGCGGCGTCCCACACTAGGTTGCCCTTCTTGAACGCCGCCTCGCGCACCTTCGCGTCGGTGTTCGACATGAGCGCGCGGCGCTGCGCCATGGGCACGGATTCCTTGCGACCGTCGGGCCACTCCATCTCGAAACTCATCTTGCCGGTGACGGTGTCGTAGAGGCGACCCCAAGCGCTGATGCCGTCGACACCGAGATCGGCGGCGAGCGTCTCCTCGGGCTTGGACATCCGGCGCTTCGCGACTTCGCGCAAACGGCCGAGGTAGAACTCCGCATTCTTGAGCGAAGGCTGCGCAATAAACGCCGCCCAGTCAGCGTCGCTCACGCCCTGAAACGCGCGCAGCAATTCGACGCCGAGTTTTTCGAGCCCGGCGCCGGTCGCGGCGTGCTGGGACTCCTC
>DATKCJ010000164.1:0-10249 GCA_035513275.1 Opitutaceae bacterium | reverse complement strand
ATTGCTCCGAGAAACTTTGCATGAACGGTGTTGGGGGCTGTGAACAAAAACGCCTGCCCCCGGCAGGCGTCAAAACGGACAAGGAGTGTGTTCCGCTTTTGCAGGGAGCAGCAAGAGCGAAGTTGGCCGATTTTCGGGGGAAATGGGACGGGCGGGCGAGTAGGGCAGGTCTCCGACCTGCCAATCCCAACATGCGGGCGATTGCCTCGTTTTCCCCACCGACTTGGCGCGTCAAAGACCCGCCTTTCCTCAGAAAATCGACGTCACCTACCTCGAAATCAAGGCGATGAACTCGTCGTTGTTCTTCGTCTTGCCGAGACGGGTGATCATCGTCTCGGTGGCGTCTTCGATCCGCGCGGTGACGAGCGCCCTGCGGAAGAAGTGGATCGCATCGAGCTTCTTCGCAGGAATGAGCAGCTCCTCGCGGCGGGTGCCTGACGAGGCGACGTTAATGGCGGGCCAAAGGCGCATCTCGGCGCACTTGCGGTCGAGCACCATCTCCATGTTACCCGTGCCCTTGAACTCCTGGAAAATCAGCTCGTCCATACGGCTGCCGGTCTCGACGAGTGCCGAGGCAATGATCGTAAGGCTCCCGGCCTCCTCGGTATTGCGCGCAGCGGCGAAGAGCTGGCGCGGCTTCTCCAGCGCGCGGATGTCGAGTCCGCCCGACATCGTGCGGCCGCCGCCGGACTTGGCGGAGTTGTGCGCGCGGGCGAGGCGGGTGATCGAATCGAGCAGGATGACGACATCCTTCCCGACTTCGACCTGTCGCTTCGCGCGCTCGATGCAAAGGTCGGCGATGCGGATGTGGTTATCGAGGTTCTCGTCGTTCGAGGAGGCCCATACTTCCGCCGGAACGTTGCGCCTGAAATCCGTGACCTCCTCGGGGCGCTCATCGACGAGCAGAATCATCACATGGCACTCGGGATGGTTCTGAATCACGCCCAGGGCAATGTCGCGAAGCAGCGTGGTCTTGCCTGTGCGCGGCGGTGCCACAATCAGGCCGCGCTGGCCCTTGCCGATCGGGCAAAACAGGTCCATCGCGCGCGTCGTGAGCCGGCCGTCCTTGTGCTCGAGCTTGAGGTGCTCGTCTGGAGTGATCGTGGTGAACTGCGTGAAGTCCGGCACCATGCGGCGCGCCTCGATCGTCAAGCCATCGATCGTTTCGATGAACTTGATCTTCGGATTCGGAAAACGCGGGTCGGGCGTGGCCGACGCGGTGACGAGCGAGCCCTGCTTGATCTTGAACCGGCGTATCAGCTCGCGCGGCACGAACGGGTCCGAGGGGCGCGTCTTGCCGCAGCGATCCGGGTCGATGAGGATGCCGTTCTTGTTGTTGTCGAGGTCCAGAATCCCCTGCACTTGGAGAACTTCCTGCGCAGGGGGTTGCCCCCCGCTGCCGGGTTGCGCTGATTCGGGAGCGCCTGCAGTGGCGCTTGCTGTAGAATTATTTTCCATGTGGGGTTGGGTGAACCCCCGAGGCCTGGCACGCGAATTGTAAAAGGCATTCGGAACTTAGTGACCGAAACCTCAAACCGAGTGCACGTCTGTGACTGACCAAACGAGCACCTCAGTTTCCCGGGAGGGCAGAGTTTCAAGCCATCCCCCAGGTTCAAGAGCCAAGCTAATCTTGGGAGCTTTGCGGATTACCGTAGGCGCTGCGCGGAGTCTGTCAATGCTCCGAATCGCTTCAGGCGAAGCTGCCCTAGGAGCATCTCCACAGGCGGTTTCACTCTAATCCGGCCGCCTCAGCGTGAAGTTTGGGGCAATACGTCGGTGCCCCTGTGGTTCAAATGCCCCCGGCTTTTCGGTTGAAACCAGCGCACCTTCTTCCTGTCATCCCGCATCCCCCTATGCTGAAAACCGACGGTGTCGCCCTTGCGGACTCCGGGATGCTGCGCATCCGCCGGACGGACGTCGGCCCGCGGGAACATCTGTCGGTAGCGGCGCTTGTCCCGATGCGCTCTTTTCAAGTTCGCCACTTCACATTTGTTAACCCGCGAAGCGGGTTAACGCTCATCGAACTCATCGCCGTGATCGCGATCATCGGCGTGCTCGCCGCGATCACGTTTGGTCTCGCGAGCGGCGTTCGGGAGCGCGCCGCCATCGGCAAGGCTCGCGTCGAGATTGCTGCGATTGCGCAGGCGCTCGAAGCCTACCGCGTGAAATACGGCGACTACCCGCAGACCTCCGATGCCGCCACGATGCTCCAATGCCTCATCGGCAAGCTCGGCCCGACCCGAGTCGCGCTCACGGACAAGCCGCTCATCGAGATGGGCCGTTTCTCAACCGTGAACGACTCCGACCCGTTCACGGCTTCGACGGCAATGCTCATGGACCCGTTCGGCAAACCCTACAACTACGCCTACAAGACCAGCGGCTCCTGGAAGAATCCCTCGTTCGTTCTCTATTCCACCGGACCCGACGGCGCGGTCGAAGGCGCTCTACCTGCCGACGGCTTTCTCACGAGCGCATTCGAAACCGCCTTCAACGCCGGCTCCCGCACCGGCAATCCCGACAACATCTATCACGGCCGGGAGTGAGCCCTGCGGGAGAAGCATCAACATCCAACCACCAAGCTCCATTGAATCGGCAATCGAATAGAAATCCGAATCACTCAAATCTGTGCGGATCGCATTTTGAGATTCATTTGAGGTTGGAGGTTGGAGCTTGGAGCTTCCGGCGCGTCACACGCGCCGGCTTCACCTTGATCGAACTTCTCACCGTCATCGCGATCATCGGCATCCTCGCCTCAATTCTGATTCCGACCGTCGGCAAGGTCCGCGAGTCCGCGCGCAAGGCAAAGGTGCGCACGCAGCTCAGCCAGTGGACCGTGGCGATTGAGACCTTCCGCAGCGAATACGGCTTCTACCCGGACTTCAAAAACCTCTCCGGGAGCAAGGTGAACGGCGGAACGTTCTCGTCCACGTTTTCCGCCCCTCACTATTTCCATGATGTGCTCGGCGGACGCCGGCGCGACGGCTCGTCGCCCGCCTCGCCTGCTTCGACCGATCCGCTGGGGCAGGGCAGCAATCGCAAGCGAATCGTCTTCGCGACGATCGGCCCCGACGAGATCACAACCGGTGGAAAAATCACCGATGGCTTCGGCAACGAGGACATCGCCATAATCCTCGACACAAACTACGACGGAGTGATTCCCGCCGCAGACATCACGAGCATCTCCGTGCAAGCGGGCTCGCCAGCTTCGGGCAGTTCCTACTCGCCACCGTCAGCGAAAGTCCCGAGCGCGGGCGTGCGCGCAGGCGTGGTGCTCTTCACTGCCGGCCCCGGCAACTCCGCCAACGACATCGTCTATAGCTGGCAGTGAGACCAATTCCTGAACAGTTGAACCGCGAAGGTCGCGAAGAAGCGCGACGGCGGAGTCAGAACTTAGCCACAGATTGCACAGATGATCACAGATAAGTTCTCAGACGGACGGACAATGGCAGGATCTCAACCTCGAATCTGTGCCCATCTGTGAAATCGTTGGCCAAGCGTTCCGCTTCGCTTCGCGAATCTTCGTGTCCTTCGCGGTTCACTGCCATTCCGCAATCCGCAGTCCACGTTCCGCAACCAAACAGCGCTTTCACCCTCATCGAGCTTCTCACCGTCATCGCCATCATCGCGATCTTCTCGGGCATTGTCGTGGTCGCGTTGCGCGGCGGCGATAAATCCCAGGCGCGCGATGCCACGGTCTCCACGCTCTCTTCGCTCATCGCCTCGGCGCGCAGCATTGCCGCGCTCAAGGGAGTAAACGCTGCGCTCCTCATCAACAACGACACCGCGAACACCGAGCGCTACCGCCGCTATGTCGTTGTTTGCACCGCCAACGCGGCGAGTGGGCTCTGGGAGCCTGTCGACGCCGGCGTCACGCTCCCTGTCGGCGTCTTCGTGCTCACCAACGCTGATCCGCTGCCCACCACCGGACCCGGGCTTCACAAGAACTCCACCGACAACTGGACGCGCCCGTCCGGCGGCGAGCTTCGTTCGGTCGCCCTCAGCTCTAGCGTCACGCAAGCCGTGAACTCAGCGACGTCCGAGTCGTGGAGCTTCGTAGCGTTCACGCCTCGCGGCACGCTCGCCACATTCCCGGCCGGCGACATCGTCATCGCAAACGGGCGACCTCTCTCCGGCGCCGCACCCGCATCGGTGTTGCTAGAGCATCCCGAAAACGTCGGCGGCATCAGCATCTCCAGCTACGGGTCGGTCACGATCCTGCGCCACAGCGAGGATTTCTGATGAACATGGCTCGGCGAACAATTTCTCATTTCCGAGGTGGAGCGCGTTGCTGGGCCCGCTGTAGCCCGTTGTGGCAGGGCTCTCACCGCGCTTCAGGTGATGCGCTCGAGGACGGAGAGACACGAATTGCACGAACGTGCTCGAATTTCTGGCCCGCACTTCTGCGGACTCGGAATTCCGAACCCAGCATCCTGATTCGTGCCGATTCGTGGAATTCGTGTCTCATTTCGAATCCGTCTCCGAATCCCACTCATTCCCTCACTCCCTCATTCCTCGCGCGCCGTCGGCGCGCGTTCTCCCTCATCGAAGTTGTGCTCGCGGTGGGAATTTTCGCGACGGTGATCATCAGTGTCATCGGCCTGCTCGGTCCGACCGTGCGATCCGTGCGCGAGGTCGTCGATTCCACGATCGCCGCCCGACTTGCAGATGGTGTCGATGCGGAGTTGAAGCGCGTGGGATTCGCAGGTGTCGTCGCGGCAACTGCCGGCAACGCCATCATTCCGCTTGTCGGGACCGTTGACGGATCGCGGATCGTGAGAGAGGCCGACGCGGGTAACGCGTCGACCGCCACGCCGCCCGGCATTCCGCTCTCCGAGCGTTACTACCTTGTCGAAGTGCGCCGCGTCGTCAGCCCCGCCTACACCGCGGGCGACGCCTCACTCGTGCTCACAATCCGCGTCACGTGGCCTTACCAGCAACCTGGCGCCGCCGGCCCAGTCGCCACGGCCGACCGGTCGATCTTCATCTTCAACACGGCCATCACTCCGTGATGAAGATTTTCGATTTTCGATTCTCGATTTTCGATTGGATCTATCTCCAAGGTGGAGCGCGTTGTCCCGGACGCGCTTCTGGCATCGCGGTAGATGATGGAGAGACACGAATTGCACGAATCTGCTCGAATTATCGACCCGGATCTCTCCGGGTTCAGAATTCGGAACACAATATCCTGATTCGTGCCCATTCGTGGAATTCGTGTCTCGTTCCGAATCCGTGCGTAGCTTTGAAATCGCACGCGGCCTTCACGCTCGTCGAGGTCCTTGTCGCGACTGCGGTCACTGCGCTGCTTGCAGGGCTGATGATCACCGTCATCTCGAACGTCATGTCCGCGTGGCGGCACTCGGCCGATTCACTCCAGACAAATGCGCAAGCGAAACTCGCGCTTGAATACCTTGCGCAGGACTTGGGTGCGACACTCATGCGCCGCGACTCCCGCGCGTGGTTGATCGCGACCGTGCAGCCCGACCAGACGGGAGCAGGCGATGCAGGCGGCACGATCGGTTCTTGGAACGCATCCGGCGGCGGCGCGATGAAGCCCGGCTGGGCTTCTCCAGGATTGCCGACCTCCTCACTCGACCTCGCGCCGGCGAGTGGACGCCTTGAGGACTATCGTTTCGGCATGGCAGGCGTCTGGCTTCGGTTTGTCGCGGGGGTGGTCGACAGCAATAGCCCAGCAGGAATCCATCAGACTTCCGCGCCGAGAATTGTCGGCTACCAGATCGTGCGGCATCCGCTCTCGAGTTCGTCAGCGGCCACAGCCACGCGTTACGCGCTCTTCCGCGCGGAAGTGCGACCGTTCCACGACACCGCAGGCTCCCAGGCGGCATCGACTCTCGTCAACGGTTATGACCTCGGCGCCGCCGCATACACATCCGCCATCGCGAACAATCTCGCCGACACCGGAAACATCCGTCGCCCGCGCCGCGACATTCTTCTTGCGAACAACATCGTCGACTTCGGCGTGCGCTTTTTCGTGCGCGACGCGACGGGCAACCTCGTGCTCGTGTTCCCGACGTCGAACACCAACCGCGGATTCGCGGCGACCACGAATGCTGCCTTCTCGCCCGGCGGAAGCAGCTTCATCTACTCGGGCGCCGCGATGAGCTACGGTTTCCCCGAGGTTGCCGAGGTCTTCGTGCGCGTGCTCACAGAGGAGGGCGCGCGCCAGATCGAAGCGCTCGAATCGGGCAAGCTCCCCGGGCTCGACTGGTGGACGATCGTGACCGCCCATTCGCATACCTTCACGCGCCGGATCGTGATCGCCGGCAAGCCGCTGTGATGAGTGCGAAGAATAGAGAGTGCCCAGTTAGTCGCACTGCGCGTGGATGCATGGAGGTAGCGCGGGTCTTTGACCCGCGTCGGCAGGTCGAAGACCTGCCCTACGCCGCTCCTGCGGCTGGTAACTTCATCAACGATCTCCCAACTCCGAACTCCTTTCTGTGGCGCGGCCCAGTCCGCGCCTCCTTCCGCTCTCGCCGCGGCTTCGCGCTGATCATCACGATCTCGCTCCTCGCGTTTCTAGTGCTGTTGCTCGTCGTGCTCGCGTCGCTCACGCGTGTCGAGACCGGCATTTCGCGCAATACGCAGGATCTCACCCGCGCGCGACAGAACGCACTTGTCGGCCTCAACATCGCGCTCGGCCGCCTCCAGGCCGCTGCCGGTCCCGATCAGCGCGTAACCGCCACGGGCGACATCATCGGCGCGACGAACAGCCGCTGGACCGGCGTGTGGGATACTACAAACATGGCCGGCGCTCCCGAGTGGCTCGTTTCGGGCCTCACGCCGAATCCGAACAGTGCCGCGACGGGCGAAACGCTTGTCGGCGCGAACACCGCAGGCACTGTCGCTGGCAACTCAGTCGTCGTCCCGACGCAGGACATCATCGTCGATAGCTACCCTGGTCTCGCGGGCCAGCAAACCATCGGCAAGTTCGCGTGGTGGGTGGGCGACGAGGGCGTGAAGGGCCGGCTCGACATCCGTGACACGGTGGACTCGGTCACGATTCCCGGCTCGCCCGCGGCGAGCGATCCCGTCACTTCGACCGCGGACCGCGACCGGCTTCGCCAGTTCCTGCAGCACCGCGCCGGAGGCGATGCACTGCCGACGCTCGCGCTCGCGGATGAGGACACCGACCTCGTGCGTTGGAACGGCCTCGCGAATGTCCTCACGTTCAACCAGCTCAAGTTTCTCTACGCACCGACAACCGTGCAGCGGAATTTTCTGCGCGACAATTTTCACGACTTCACCGTCCATTCGCGCGGGCTGCTCGCAAATTCCGCCGGCGGCGGTCTGCGCTCGAACATCAGCGATCCGCTCTCGCCGCTGTCGAACGCCGGAATCACCGACCTCGAGGCGTTCCGGCCGTCCGCGGGCAACGTGCTCACGGTCGCACCCGGCGCCGCGCCGCTTGCTTCGCCCGCCGCGCAAGTGAAGCCGCTGATCACCGAGTTCGCGCTCGATGTGGTTCTCTACCGGCAGGACTCGCCCGGCGGCGCGGTCTCTGCGCCTCTGCTCATGGGCTATCGCGTCACCGCTGAGTTCTGGAATCCATATTTGCTTCCGATCGGGCACAACCCATCCGGCACCAGTGACTACTTCGTGAAGTTCACTGGACTGCCGACGGTCGCCGTCACGGCGCAACTTCAGCCGGTCGGCAACGTGAACCTCGACGCGTTCCTCGGCGGCGCGACCACAATCGACATCGACTTCAACGCGCCGCTCACGCCGGGCCAGTTCAACCGTCGCGTTTCGATCCTCACTCAAGCCCTCAGCACCGGGCTTGCGATCTCGGACGCGACGCCCGCTGCAACTGTCGTTGCCATGGCGGACGATCGCATAAGCTTCAGCGCGCCGGCATCGACGATCACCGTGGAGTTCTACTCGGTGAACAATCCAACCGTGCCGATCGCACGTTTCGAGAGCATCGCAGTGCCCGCGTTCACGCGCGACGGCACCGTGAACTGGTGGATCGCGGGAAACGTGCCGTTCCCCGGATTCACGACGACGTCGAACGTCATGAACCTCGGAATGAGCATCCACCTACGCGCCGATCCATCGCGGGCGACGTGGCGCGACTGGGTCAACCCCGCCTCGGCGCCTTATCCGCTCGATCTGCGATTTCCTTCGATCCCGTATGACGCGAACTTCTGGGAGTCCGTTGGCGTTGACCCGGTCGACAGCGCGCGGCAGGTCGGGGCTGAGTTCGACGCAGCCGATCCAGTCTTCGTGTTCAACAAGACGCTCATCGCATTCGACTTTCCCGTGCAGCGCCAATTCTCGATTGCCGGACTCTCGTCGATGTCGTTCCCCGCAGCGCGGCCGCTTTCGGTCGGCTCGCCGTGGGGCGGGGTCCTCAACGCGTCGTTCGACTCCGCGTTCTTCAACCCCGTGCAGTCCACATGGAGCGTCGCGCAGCCGCTGCCGAACACGCGTCATGCCATCCTCGGCGCGCCATTCACCGGCGCGTTGCCGGCAGCCACCGACATCGCAGGGACCGACGCCGCGCAGTTCCTCGCCGTCGAGGGCGCGTTCAACATCAACTCCACCTCGACCAACGCGTGGACCGCGCTGCTCGGGCGCACGATTCGCGCATGGCAGCCCGTGACGGGCGCAAGCAAGAAACTCGAGAACCCGTTCTTCACGCTCGGCCACTCGGCGCAGTTCGGCGATCCCGCCGTCACAGGCTTCCCGATCCTGGGCAAACGCGCGTTCAGCGACACGACGATCCGGCAACTCGCTGCACAGATGCGCTCGCTCGTGCGGGCACGCGGTGCACCGTTCGCCTCGCTCGAAGAATTTGTGACCAGTGGCCTGCTCCAGATTGCGATCGACAACACCGGGCTCAACACCACGCAGACGGCCGACATCGGCGGCGCGCCCGAGCCCTACACGCCAAACTACCTCACGCAGGGCGCCGTGCTCCACACGCTCGCGCCCTTTGTCGCCGCGCGGTCCGACACTTTCACGATCCGCAGTTTCGGCAGCGTCATCAATCCCGTCACTGGCGCCGAGGACGGACGCGCCTGGTGCGAAGCTATCGTTCAGCGCGTGCCCGAAACCGTCGTGACCGGCGGCTCGCTCATGACGAACGCGACCGGCCTTGGTCGTCGCTTCAAGATCATCCAGTTTCGCTGGCTCGGTGCAGACGACATTTGAGCATGCATTTTCGATTTTGGATTCTCGATTTTCGACTGCTGCCGCCTCCGAGGTGGTGCGCGTTGTCCCCAACGCACTTCTTCACTTCTTTTCTCAGTGCCCTCTGTGTCTCCTCCACGATCTCTGTGACAAAATGCTTTCTCGTGATTGCCGGCGCTCTCTCTGCCGTTCTTCCTCTGCGGGCACAGACGCCTCCGACTGCCGAACCGCCGGCGACGATCGACTTCGCGTTTCACATAATGCAGATCGGCCGTGCGAGCGTGGCGACGATCAACTACGCGACGGCACCGGCACAGAGCGCCCCCGTCGAGTTGAAGTCGCACCATCGCACCGGGCCATATCGCTACCGCGGGCCGAACCCGATCATGTTCTTCCGCGAGAATCCCGGCGCCGACGGGCGTCCCGTGCGTGAGACGGTTGGCATACTGCGAGTCGCGACGGAGCTCAAGCAGGCGCTCGTCTTTGCGATACCGCGCGCTGCGAGCGCGGCGACCGGTGATGAACTCGGCTTCGTCGCGATCGACGACAGCCGCGGCGCGTTCGGGCCCGACACGCTAGTCATCTATAACGCGCTGCCGGTGCGCGTCGGCGCTGTGCTCGGCGTGCGTCGGTTCGTGGTCGAGCCGGGTGCGAGTCCTCCGATCAGTGTGAACGAGTTTGGGAAGGGGACGGTGCCGATGGAATTCTGGGTCGAGACCGGCGAAGGGCCGAAGCTTGTGCTCGGCGGCGAGATCGATTTCACCGCTGACACCAGGGAGGTGATGATCCTGCTGCCGCCGCGCCGCGCGGGCTCGTGGATCATCCAAAGCGTGCGCGTCGCCGAGTCGTTGAACAAGCCGCCGATCGGGCGATGAGCAAAGCTCCAAGTTCCAACATTCAAGCTACAGTGAAACTCCAGGCTCTAGACTTCACACACAACAAGCGTTCCGGATCTTGGTGATTCCAGGTTTGAAGGTTCTTTGGATGTTGGAGCTTGGATGTTGAAGTTTCCCTTCAGTAGGTCGGTCGTTGGAGCTTCCGCCGCAGTGCGGCGGCGATCCGTAAGGCCTGCGTAAAAAGGTTGTAGAACGCCCCGTAA
>DATKCJ010000163.1:0-10763 GCA_035513275.1 Opitutaceae bacterium | reverse complement strand
CATTTCTCGTGATCGCCTTCCACCTGTGGCGCAGAGGCACGGCGGTGTGGTTCATCATGCTGCCGATGGTGTTCATGCTGATCATGCCCGCGTGGGCGATGACTCTGCAGATCTTTTTCGGCACGGCCGACACCCCGAGTTGGCTGGCCCGTGGCGAGTGGGTGCTCGTGTTCGTGGGCGTGGCGACGATGGCGCTCGAAGCGTGGATGATCGTCGAGGCGGTGCTTCTGCTGCCCAAAGTGCGTGGAGTGATCGAGACGGGTTCGCTCGACACCGCGCACCGCGCCGCGGCAGGCGCGCTGAACTGATGGCGACCTAAGGCGGCAACAGTGCGCGCATCTCCCGCACCGCCGCTGCGGGGTCGGGATCGCAGAGTATGTCGGACACGGCGACGACGCGCCGCGCACCTGCGGCGACTACCTGCGCGACATTGCCGCGGTTGATGCCGCCGATGCAGAAGAACGGAATGCCGGGCTCCGTGGCGGCGACGTGTGCGACGAGTTCCAAACCCACCGCGCGGTAGCCGGGTTTTGTCTGCGTGGCGAAAACCGGGCCTACCGCGAAGTAGGACAGCGCGCCGGACCCGAGCGCGATCGCAGCCGCGGCCTGTTCCTCGGAATGTGTCGAGAGTCCGAGGATTCGATCGGGTCCGAGGAGCCGACGTGCCTCGGTGGCCGGCATGTCGTCCTGCCCGACGTGAAGGCCGAGGCCCGGATGCGAGAGCGCGAGTTCAATGTCGTCGTTGATGACCAGCGGCGGTGTGGCGCTGCGCGTTTCATCGAAGAGAGGAAGGATTTCCGCGAGCAGCGCGCGGCGTTCCGAGGCTCGCTCCGTTTTGGCGCGCATCTGGATGATGTCGGCGCCGCCGTCGATGAGTGCGCGACAGACTTTGCTCCATCGTGAGCGCGGCACGTATCCCGTGTCGAGTATCGCGTAGAAACGCGCGTGGCTCAGGTCCATGGCGGGCGGTGAGCCCGGTGGGCCTAGTCGGAACGGCTGACGCCGGTCACAACGATGTCGATCGCCCCGATGTTCTCCAGCGCGAGGTTCTCGCGCAGCATGCCACCGACTTCGCCCTGTATCTGCGACGAAAGATCCTCGAGCCGCGCGGACTCGCGGACCTTGAGATCGATCCGCACGTCGATCTCGCCGCCACGGTTCGTCACGTTTGCCTTCGCCGAACCGACCCCGCGAAACGCACGGCAACGCGCCTCGATGAGATCGTGCACGGCCTTGCGCGAGACAGTCACGCGGCCCGCCGGACCGGTGAACGCGTGCACGGTCGGCACCGGCCGCGAGAGAAGCAGAATCAGGACGAGGACAAGAATGACTGCCGACAGGATTATGACGACGATCGGGTTCGTCAGGACCTCTGAGAACGAAGAAAACAGGGAGTCGCTCCAGGAATTCATCCGGCTCAGTCAGTCGAAGGCGCGCGCGACCAGTCGTCGTCGGACTTGTTAGAAAGCGAGCCCGGCGTCTTCACGCCTTCGATGACCACATCCACGCGCCTGACCGGCTTGCCGGTCATGTGGGTCACCTGTTCGCGCACAGCCATCTGGACGTCGAAGGCGGTCTTGCCGATCTCCGCCCCGTAGGTGATCACCACGCGCATCTCGATGGTGTAGCTGCCAGTCTCATCTTCCTCGATGCGGACGCCGCGGTCCGACTCCTTCGAGGAAAACATTTCCGCAATCCCGTCGACAAAGCTTCCGCCGACGCCGCTGACTCCACTGACTTGGAGGGCGGCCAGCCGGACGATGCTGGCGATAACCGAATGGCTGATCTTGATGTCACCGAGGCTCGGCTGGTCCTCGATTCCGTAGTTCGGGGTGTCTAGATTCTGCTGCATGACTCGTCGGTAGACCGGATTTTGAAGCGGCGGTGCGCGGTGTTGCGACAAAAATCCCCGCGGGTGAGCACGGGTGCCTTGAGAGGTCTCTTCACTCAAGCCGGCAGAGTGCCTGCGCGTCTTGGCCGCCTAGAACAAGTCCGGCGGGGTGCGGCTGAAGAATTCCTCGATGTATGAAGTGGTTACCTTGCCGGCGATGAAGGCCGGGTCGCTCATGATCGCCTGATGCAAGGGGATGGTCGTCTTGATGCCGCGGATGATGTATTCGCTTAGCGCGCGATACATACGCTGGATCGCGATCGTCCGGTTCTGCCCGTGCACGATCAGTTTCCCGATCATGCTGTCGTAGTAGGGAGGGATCGTGTAGCCGCCGTAGGCGTGGGAGTCGACGCGGACGCCGTGGCCGCCCGGCGCGTAGTAGAGGCTGATCAAGCCCGGGGAGGGGACGAAGTTCCGCGAGGGGTCCTCGGCATTGATGCGACACTCGATCGAGTGTCGGGTGAACTTGATGTCGCTCTGGTCGAACTCGAGCTTCTCGCCGGAGGCGACGAGGATTTGCTGCTTCACCAAATCGATGCCTGTGACTTCCTCGGTCACCGGGTGCTCGACCTGAATCCGCGTGTTCATCTCGATGAAGAAGAACTCACCGTTCTCATCCACGAGGAACTCGATCGTGCCAGCGTTTTCGTATTCGACGGCCTCGGCCGCCTTCACTGCTGCCTTCCCCATCTTCTTGCGCAGGTCGGATGAGAGGAACGGGGACGGCGACTCCTCGATTAGTTTCTGGTGACGGCGCTGGATCGAGCAATCTCGCTCGCCGAGGTGGAGGATCTTGCCGTGCGAGTCTCCGAGAATCTGAAACTCGATGTGCCGCGGGTTCTGGATGTAGCGCTCGATATAGACGGCGCCATTGCCAAACGCCTTCTCTGCTTCGGTTCGGGCGACACGGAACTCCTTCACGAACGAAACATCGTTGTGCGCCACGCGCATGCCTTTGCCGCCGCCGCCCGCGACCGCCTTGATGATGACCGGGTAGCCGACCTTCTTGGCGACCTTTAGCGCCTCTCCCTCGGAAGTCACGGGTCCGTCGGACCCCGGGACGATTGGCACGCCGGCCTTGCGGACGGTGTCTTTGGCGACCGACTTGTCGCCCATCTTCTTGATGGCTGACGACTTCGGCCCGATGAACTTGATGTTGCACGACTCGCACTGCTCGGCGAAGTCGGCGTTCTCAGAAAGGAATCCATAGCCCGGGTGGATCGCGTCCACATCGGCGATCTCGGCGGCGCTGATGATCCGGTCGGCCCGAAGGTAGCTGTCTGCACTGCGCGGGCCGCCGATGCAGATCGCCTCGTCGGCCAACTGGACGTGGAGCGATTGCACGTCCGCTTCTGAATAGACCGCGAGGGTCTTGATACCGAGTTCCCGGCACGCCCGGACGATTCGGAGTGCGATCTCGCCGCGGTTGGCGATGAGGATTTTTTGAATCATGGATTATTAAGTCGCTCGCGCCGGTCTCGATGCGTCGACCGCCGGCGCCTCGGACAAGGAGGGGAGCGCGACGCTCAGGAAATCCTGACCTTGAAGAGTTTCTGGCCGTATTCCACCGGCTGGCCGCTCTCGAGGAGCACCTCGACGATGGTTCCCTTCACCTCGGCCTGGATCTCGTTCATGATCTTCATGGCCTCGATGATGCAGACGACCGAGGTCTCGGTGACCTTTGAGTTGATATCGACGAACGGCGGGCTCTCCGGGGAGGGGGTTCGATAGAACGTCCCGACCATCGGGCTCTTGATGAAGACGATTCCCGGCTCGATCGCTTCGCCGGCCGGCAATGCGGCCAGGCTGGCTTCGGAAGGCGCGGGTTGCTGCACGACTGCAGGTGGGGGAGCGGCGATCTGGACCGGTGCGGCGTGGATGAGCGGCGTCGCCTGCACGGCGGGAGGGTTTCCGGCGCTGCGTCGGATCCGGAGCTTGAATTTTTCGTCCTCGACCTCGAATTCGGAAAGGTCCGATCGCTTCATCAGGTCGATGACTTGCTTGATTTGCTTTAGGTCCAAGTGAGTGGGCTCTGGTTTTGTGCTTGGTGGGGACCAAGAGGAGATTGGAAGTTCAATCGGATTCGGGGTGTTCTGGCAATTACTGATTTCTTGGCCGAATCGCGGAATTTGCCTCAAAAATCACGAAAATCGGGCAGAAAATGCGAAAAACCCCGGCGAAATCCGCAGATTTTATAGGTGGTCATTTGTCGGGGTATACGGGTTTTCAACGCGAAGTGGATGGATTTCTCCCGGGTTTCGCGAGATTCCGTGAGGGCGCCGTGTTTCGGATTGCGGGCGATCCAAACGCTGGGAGTTTGGTCCGATGTTCGAATTTGAAGTCCCGCCCGGCGAGTTCGACGGCTACATTTTTGACTGCGACGGCACGTTGGTCGACTCGATGCCGGCGCATTACCGGGCTTGGATTCAAGCGCTGAGCGAGTTTGGCCAGCCGGACATTTTTCCGGAGCGCGTCTTCTACAGCATGGGCGGGGTGCCGACGCTCGACATCGTCCGCGAACTGAACGCGGTCCACGGCATCAACCTCGACCCCGTCAAGGTGACCACGCGCAAGGAAGTGCTGTTCGACGAACTTCTGGCGACCGTGCAGCCAATCGAGGAAGTCGTCGCTTGTGCCCGCACGGCTGCCGCGCGTCGGCCGGTCTCGGTCGCTTCGGGTGGCCACCGGGACGTCGTCATGCGCACCTTGAGGCTTGCCGGGATCGACTCGCTTTTCCCGGTCGTCGTGGCTGCTGAGGACGTGAAGCGGGGCAAGCCTGCCCCGGATTGTTTCCTACTCGCCGCCGAGCGGATGGGAGTGCAGCCGGGCAACTGCCTTGTGTTTGAGGACGGGATGAAAGGCATCGAGGCCGCCCATGCGGCAGGGATGCAGACGGTGCTGGTCCGGCGCAGGTGAACGTCTTGAAAAGCCCCGCGGCTCCGCTCACCGTCGCGGGATGACTGTGACCGAACTGGCCCGTCCCGCCGCACTCACGCAGCCCGTGTATGAGCCGGGCAAACCCATTGAGGACGTCGCACGCGAACTCGGTCTCGACCCCGACAGCATCCTGAAGCTGGCGTCGAACGAGAATCCGCTTGGGCCTTCGCCGCGGGCGATGGATGCGGTGCGTGCGGCTTTGGCGACCGCGCAACTTTACCCGGATGGCGGCTGTGTGGCACTCCGCGACAAACTCTCTCGCCGGCATGGCCTCCCGGCGGATCGAATCATCGTCGGCAACGGCTCCAACGAGATCCTCGAGCTACTCGGCCACGCGTTCCTCGGACCCGGCGTCGATGCGGTCATGGGCGCGCCGGCATTTATCGTCTACAAGCTCGTCACGCTGCTTTTCGGCGCAAAGCCCATCGAGGTGCCGCTGGTCGCGCACCGGCACGATCTCGACGCGCTTGCCCGTGCCGTGACGCCTGCCACGCGCCTCGTCTTCCTGCCGAGCCCGAACAATCCGACGGGCACGGCAAACACGGCGGCCGAGATCGAGGCGTTCGTGCGCGCACAGCCGGAGCATTGCATCTTCGTTTTCGACGAGGCGTATGCGGAGTATCTTGAAAACCCGCCAGACCTGACGCCACTAATTCGAGAAGGGCGCAAAGTCGTTTGCCTGAGGACGTTCTCGAAAATTTTCGGACTCGCAGGGCTCCGCGTCGGCTACGGCTACGGCCACCCGGAGATAATCTCGGTGCTGCAGCGTGTGCGCCAGCCGTTCAACGTGAACGCGCTCGCCCAAGCCGCCGCAATCGCCGCGCTGGAGGACGATGCGTTCGTCGCGCGGTCCCGGGAGACCAACAGCGCCGGGCTCACCCAACTCGCGGCGGGATGTTCCCGGCTTGGAATCGAGACGGTGCCAAGCGACGGCAACTTTGTCATGGCGCGCGTAGGCGACGGCGTGGCGGCGTTCCAGGCGATGCAGCGAAACGGCGTGATCGTCCGCCCGCTTAAGCCCTACGGAATGCCGGAGTGGGTGAGGATCACCGTCGGCACCGCGACGCAGAACGAGCGCGTGCTGGCGGAGCTCGAGAGGTGCATAAAGTAGCACGGGTCTTGTCCCGAACACCGTATCTTCGGGTCCGCAAGTGGGGTTGCCTCATCCGCCAAAGCGCCGCAGGAGCGGCGCACTCCAAGGCGCCTGCGGCGCGCCCGGAAGGATCATAGATGTTCGCGATAGCGTCTTGGAGTGCGGCAGTCCTCTGCCACTTTTTTCAGGTGCAGACGCGCGCCGGGCTCGGGGCAAGCGGGCCACCTCCATCCTGCGCTACGACGACTTTGCCGCAGTCGCCACCGGCGGCGCCGCGCGGAGAGCCTGCTCGATCTCGCCGAGCAGTTCGTCGCGGCCGGCGAGATAGAAGTGCCGGTCGCTACCGAGCGTGCGCGCGGCGCTGGCGAGCAGGGTGGGCGACGGGCGCCGCATCATGAGAAGGCGCCGGATGTTCGGAAGGAGATCGTCCGTGCGGCCTGACTCGAGGTCGAGCTCGATCAGACGCGTGAGCGCGGCCTGGTTCTTCGGATCCGTCTGGGTGGCTGCGGCGAGCACGCGTCGGGCTGGTTCGGTGGCTCCGATCGAGAGCAGACGGCCGGAGACGGCGACAAGGTTCTCTGCGCGAAGCGACGGCTGGGATAGAAACGTATTGAGGTAGAGTTCGCCATCGTCGCGGCTGCCGTGGCCGAAGCTCGCGATGGCTTGGAGGCCATTGAAGACCGCGGCGTAGCGCTTCACCCACTCCGGGTTTTCGCGGCTGAACTGCTGGATGAGCGCAAGCGCCTCGGAGTAGCGCTTCGCGACGACGTGCGACTCGGCGAGCATCAACGCCGGCCCCTCGCTGCCGAGGTTGTGGAAACGCGAGTGGTCGAGCACGCGGTGCGCGAGCTCGATGTCGCCCTGGTTTGCCGCGAAGTCGCCGAGCGCGAGGATGACTTGAGAGTTTGTGGCAAACTCGCGGAAGACCGCCTCGGTCTCTTCGCGCACCTTCTCGCGGCTGCCGGTCTCGGCGTAGGCGTAGAGCAGGTCGATTTGCGGTGCGGGATTCTGGGGATTGGTGAGCTGGCGCAATATCGCGAGACGTTGCACGTCGGCCCAGTCGCCCGCTTCGCGGTGAAACGCCGTGAGCTGCACGAAATACTCGTCCTCGCCTGGCGATTCGGCCGCGTAGTTCTCGAGCCTGATGAGCGCCTGGTCGCGTGCGCCGCGATCCCAATCGATGCGCGCTTGCAGCAGGCGGCCATCCTTCGTGCGAAGCAGCGAGTAGCCGGCGAGCAGGTCCTCGGCGTCGTCGTAGCTGCCGCGGAAATAGTGCGCGGTCGCCGCGGCGAGCGCGACGAGTTGGTTTCGCGGCGAGGTCTCCGCAATCGTGGGCAGCAGGCGCTTGCTGATCGCGAGCGCTTCGCCGTCCTCCTGGTTTTGCAGCAGAAAGCCAAAGAGCGCCTTCAGGAAGTCGGGGCTATCCCCGCCGTGCGGCAGTCCCTCGACGAGCGTGCGCTGCGCGAGATCCGTCCGTCCCCACACGGCGAAAAACTGCGCGAGGAGCAGGCGGCCCTCGGTGTTTGCCGGCGACGCGCCGACGCCGACGCGCACAAAGTGAAACGCCTCGCGGAAGTTGCCCTCCTTCAGTTCGGACTTCGCGCGCTCGATATAATGGTTTCCTCGAGCCACGCGGTAATCGTTCCAGCGGTTTGGCATCAGAATATCGACGAACCTGACTTCATCGAAGTCTCGCTGATACTTCACGAACAGGTAACCCGCGGTCGCGAGACCGAACCATCCCGCGAGCGCGAGTGCCACGAGCAGCACGGCGAGCCGGCCCCAGTCGACGACGATTCGGGTGCCGCCGCGGGGCGCGCGTGCGAGCCGGATGGGCAGCGACCACCAGGGCCTGTTGCGTTCCAATTCTGAGGAAACGTGGGAGTCGTCCTTCATCCGGCGGCGCGAGGCGGAATTAGTGCGCGCGGCGGCTTTCCGCGGCAAATATAAACTTGCCCGGGTGATGGCCATTGCGTTGCCTCGGCGCCGTTCGTCCTCCCCTATGAAAACCAAGGTCCTTGTGCTCATGGCCACCTTGTTGGCCGCCGCATCGGTGTGCATTGCCGCGCCTGATATATCCCGAATCGTAGCCCACGCCCGCATCGACCTCGACAACGCACCGGCAGTCGTCGCCACTGCGATCACAGATACGCCGGATGACGCGGGCGCGATACTCACCTCGGCGTTGGTCCAGATTCCCGAGCGAGCCCTCGCGATCCTGCGCGCCGCCATGGAGGTCATGCCCGATCGGGCGAAGGAATTTGTCCGCATCGGCATCCTCGCGCAGCCGAAACTTTCGCCCGAGATCGTGACGACTGCGCTGACACTCTACCCGGACGAAGCAGCCGACCTCATCGCCGCGGCCGTCGAGGTGGCTCCCGCTGAAATGCGCACTGCGATCGCCGCGCCCGGCAATGGCAATGGCGCGACCTTCGATCCTTCGGGCCGTATTCCCGGATCGACGCGCGGCCGCCCGCCCGCGCCACCGTTTCCGGCGCAGCCGATCCGCCCCGGTCTTGTGAGCCCTTCGCGCTGAGCGGCGACGCACCTGAGCCAATGTCGCGCCTCACTCGCACTCTTGCAGGGCTGGCGCTGGCGGGTGTGTGCCAGTTGCAGGCAGCGCCGTTTCTTTCGATCGGCCGAAACGCTGAGCTGCTGCTCACCGGCGTCGCGACCGTGCGATACGACGACAATATCTTCCTGAGCGATGCGATCGACGAGGCCGACGTGATCTGGTCGATAGCGCCGGGCCTCGAATACGGCTATGACGGCGGTCTCACGCAGGTCTCGATCGTCGTGAGCGAGGCGTTCCAGCGCTATGTCGACAACTCGTCGCTCGACGCGAAACTCACGAGCGCAACCCTCGACATCGTCCGCGAGGGCGCGAACTCGCGGCTCGTAATCCGCGCGGGCTACCGCGAATACGGGCAGAACACGCTCAACGCCCTCAACCCCAGCCAAACCGTCCGCCGCAACATCACCGATGGTGCGCTCTCGGGCGAGGTCGCAATCGGCGGCCGCACGCGTATCGGCGGCGGCGTGAACTACGATCGCGCGCGATATCCCGACATCGGTTTCATCGGCAGCGAGGCGATACAGTTCCCGATCGATCTCTATTACGCGCTCTCAGCGAAGCTAGACCTCAGCGTCGGCTACCGCCACCGCACAAACCGGATGGACGACGGGTTGCGCGACTCCGACGACCAGTTCTTCAGCGTCGGCGCGCGTGGGCAGTTCACGCCGAAGCTCAATGGCCAGGTGCGCGTCGGCTGGACAGAGCGCGAGTTCGACGCCGGCGGCGACGACTCGCAGCTCGGCGTGAGCGCCGACCTCGTGTGGTTCTATTCGCCGAAGACGACCTACCGCCTCACCGTTACGAACGACTTCAGCAATTCCGCGATCGGCCTCTCCGCGACTGAGCTCGCCGTCAGCCTAGACGGGCGATTCGAGTTCAACGACGTCTGGTCCACGAACGCCGTCGTGAGCTTCTCCTCCGAGGAATACGAGACCGGCCGCGTGGACGACTTCTTCGTCACGAACCTCGCGCTCGTTTACCGGCTTCAGGAAAACATCTCGCTGCAAGGCGCCTACATCTTCCGGAAGAACAGCTCCAACATCGCGACGCTCGACTTCTCCAACAACGTCATGAGCTTCGCAACTTCAGTTCGGTATTGAACGCGTTCGCACCGAGCCGTGCCACCACGCGCGGTCCGGCCGAACTCACAATCAGCTGAAGTTAACCGCTAATCATCGCTAATCTGCGCTAATGAGTCTGATCCCCTCCCAAGTCCGACGCATTCGCTTCACCGATCAGGTGAAGCTGGGCCAACACGGGGTTTCGATATCCTTGATTAGCGTTTATCAGCGTAGATTAGCGGTTGGTGAATCTGTGGCTTCTCCTTTGGGTCTGCACAAAGTTGTTGCCGGCATTCTGCTCGTCTTCGCGCTGGCACTCGCCGCAGGCAGCGCACACGCACAAGGCCGCGACCAGAAACGCGACTACCAGCTCCTGCCGTCCGACCTCATCCGCGTGCAGGTTTTCCAGGAGCCCGATCTCGATCGCGAGGTGCGTGTGTCGCAAGAGGGCGAGATTTTCCTGCCGCTCATCGGCAAGATCGAGGTGAAGGGCCGCACGCTGCGTCAGGTGGAGGAACTCGTGCGCGATCTCTACGACCGCGACTACCTCGTCAACCCCCAGATCAACATCATCGTGATGCAGTATCAGCCGCGAATGGTGAATGTCATGGGCGCGGTCAATGCCCCGGGCGCCCTCGAGTTTCCGCCCGAGCAGAGCATCACCGTGATCGACGCCATCTCGCGCGCCGGCGGGTTCAACCGCCTCGCCGATCGCAAGCGCGTGCGCCTCACGCGCACCTACGCAGGTGGCCGCGTTGAGAACTTTGTCATCAATGCCGACGAGCTCATGTCGGGCGCCTCGAGCGAGCCGTGGGTCGTCCTCAAGGACGACGTGATCTTCGTCCCCGAGCGCGTGCTATGAGCAAGGACGACGCCCCGAAGAATTCGCGGCACAAGGAGCTCCGGCATTCCTCCGCTCAGTCGTATTCCTACCTCGGCGCCGACGTGGGCTACGGCGCGATCGGCTATGGCGACACCGCCGCGCAGCGAAACATCCGCGACTACACGCTCATCCTGCGCGAACGCATCTGGTATGTCGTCGTCGTCTTCCTCGTCGTTTTCGCGTCGGCCGTCGTCTTCACGTTCTCGAGCGACAGACTCTACCAGGCGACCGCCACCGTCACCGTCCTTCGGCGCGACCCGGTCGTGATGAAAGTCGAGGGCGTCATCGACAACGACATCCGCTCGGTCGAGGACTTCAACACG
>DATKCJ010000162.1:0-12455 GCA_035513275.1 Opitutaceae bacterium | reverse complement strand
GGCGACCCGTCCTACGGCACGCTCATTCCGAACCGGATGTTTCGAAACGATGGCGGCCGGCGGTTCCAGGATGTCACCACCTCCGGTGGCTTCGGTCAGTTGCAGAAAGGGCACGGAGTTGCCTTCGGCGACATCGACAACGACGGCGATCAGGACGTCTACGCCGTGATCGGTGGTGCGCTCCTCGGCGATCACTATCCCAACCAGCTCTTCGCCAATCCCGGGCACGGCAACCGCTGGCTGAAGCTCAAGCTCGAAGGCGTGCAGTCGAACCGCGCCGCGATCGGCGCCCGGATCAAGGTGGTCGTGCGCAACGGCGATCGTGAGCGGGAGATTCACCGCACCGTCGGCAGTGGCGGAAGCTTCGGCGCCTCACCGCTTCGACAGGAAATCGGGCTGGGCGATGCGGAAGAGATTGTCCGTGTGGAGATCTTCTGGCCGGTAACGGGAGAAACCCAGGTTCTCACCGGCCTCTCGGTTGACCGTGCCTATTCGGTGCGCGAGGGAGAGGCACTTGCGCACGCCATGATGCTTCCCACCTTTCGCTTGCCCGGGCCGGCATCCGGCCACAGTCACCATCCGATGCAGTAGCCGGGCGGCCGCGTTGAGCGAGTGCTCTCCGGAGATTCTCGTTTTCCGGGTTGAGCGAGCGGAGGTTCGCGCCTACAAATGCCGCATCCCAGTTTCGATATGACAACGATGCCCCTCAAGAATCTCACACTTGCTTTCGCGGCCTTTCTTGTTGCCGCTTCCATCGCCCAGGCATCGAAGGACTCGATCGTGACATCTGTTTACTCGAAAGTCAGCAACGGCTACACCCGTAAACTGGCCGCCGATGGCACACCGAAGATCGAGTATTATGCCATCGCCCCCGGCAAATATCTGCAGGGCCTCGGCGGCGACAAGACGATCGACAGCGTGGAGTTTCCAGTGATCGCGGGCACCGTGGCCCAGTTCCTCGCGAAGCGAAACTATCACTTTGCAGAGAATGCGAAGTCGGCCGACTTGTTGCTGATGATCACCTGGGGCACGACCAAGCCCCAAAGCAACGGGACTTATCGCCTGGGAGTCGACAATCTCACCGCTAGGATCAACTCCTCGGCGATCGCGACTGCCGCCGCGCAGGGCTCGGGGAGGTCCATGGACGGCATTGGGTCGCCCGAGTCCGCCATCGCCGACGCGGCTCGCGGCGAGCTCGAAAGCGCGCTGCTGCAGATGCAGATGTTCGAGACCATGCGCATGAGAGCCAACGAGGAAAATGCGAGGCTTCTTGGCTACGTTGAGGAGATCAACGATCGCGACAACGCGAGTCGCTTTGCCGGCGGCGGCACCTATTACAACGACCTCATTTCCGACATCGAGAACGAGCGGTATTTCGTGATCATCGCGGCTTTCGATTTCAAGGCGATCGCCAGGGATAAGAAGGAGCGCCTGCTCTGGGCCACGCGGGTCAGCATCCAGAAGCAGGGCAGCCAGTTCGACAAGGACCTCGCCACAATGCTCGCGCAAGCCTCGCGGTATTTCGGCAAGGACAGCGGCAGGCTCATCCGTCAATACCAGGAAGGCACGGTAACCCTGGGAGAAATGGAAGTCGTCGGTGTCGTCCCGGATTCAGCAGTCACGCGCGGGGAGAAGTCTTCGAACGAGTGAGACCGCGGCCCTGCGGTGGCGATTGATCCGCCTCGGGTTCTCTGCGGATCCATGCCGCGGTCCTTGACTCGACAACGACGAGCACGTCCCATCCGATTGGCGTCATGCAACACCCCGCGCATATTCACCTGCGAATCGATCGGCGCGCGAATTGGGGATTTCTCTTCCTGTTGGGACTGATCGCCGGCGGCGCTGGGGCGGCGTTCGCGGACCCGGCGTTGAGAGAAGAATCGCTCGCAGCCCGCTCCGGGCCCCGAGGTGCAACACTCTTTGCCATCGTCGATCCCGCACAGTCAGGAATCGTTGCGGAAAACAACTTCGCCGATCCGAAGATGTGGGACGAGCACTACCAGGAGCTCATCTTCGGCGAGATCGGCACGGGCATCGCGATCGGCGACTACGATGGCGACGGCCGACCCGACGTCTTTGTAGCAAGCAAGACCGAGGGGTGCCGCTTGTTTCGAAACCTCGGCGGATGGAAGTTTGAGGATGTCACCGAGAGTGCCGGCCTCGGTGGCGGCGGCTGGTTGGAGAAGGCAAAGAGTTGGGTCGGTCTCGGAGCCGGCGAAGCGGCCGACTCTCCCGAGTGGTGGAAACAGGGAGCCGCCTTCGCGGACGTGAACAACGACGGCTGGCTCGATCTCTACGTGTGCCGCTTCAACGCCCCGAACTGGCTCTACATCAATCAAGGCGACGGCACTTTCAAGGAAGAGGCAGCCGCCCGCGGCCTCGCGGTGAAGGACGGCTCGTGCATGGCCGCATTCTGCGACTACGACCGCGATGGCTGGCTCGATGTCTTCATCCACACGAACATGCTCGACGTCACGACGCACCCGCACGGTCGCCGGCCGTATCTCCTTCGCAACCGGGGCGACGGCACTTTCGAGGACGTAACGGAGCGTGCCGGAATTCGCGGTGAAGCTGCGGCACATTCCGCGATATGGTGGGATCAGGACGGCGACGGCTGGCCCGATCTTTACGTGGCGAACGACTTTGCTCCCGCCGATTCGCTCTACCGGAACAACCGCGATGGCACCTTCACCAACGTCATCGAAGAAGTCTTGCCGCACATGCCCTATTACGCGATGGGCTCCGACATCGGCGACGTGAACAACGACGGGCGAATCGATCTCCTCGTGGCCGACATGGCGGCCACGAACCACGAAAAGGATTTCCGCGGCATGGCCGACGCACGCGCACGTGCGCATGAGGAGCCTGCCGGTCCCGCCTCGCCGCCGCAGTTCATGCGCAACGCGCTCTTTCTCGAGACCGGCACGGGCCGGATGCTCGAGGCCGGCTTGCTGGCCGGTGTGGCGGCGAGCGACTGGACATGGTCGGTCCGGCTCGAGGATCTCGACAACGACGGCCGCCTCGACCTGCACGTCACCAACGGGATGATCCGCGAATATCACAATGCCGACTTGCTCGCACGAGTGATGTCCGCCGGGAATCTCGCTGCGCACCGGCAGATCGTCCGCCAGAGCCCGCACCTCGCCGAAGTGAACGTCGCGTTTCGCAACCTCGGCGACCTGCAGTTTGAGAAAGTGAGCGCTGAATGGGGACTCGACCATCGTGGGGTCAGCTTCGGCGCGGCGTTTGCGGATCTCGACGGCGACGGCGATCTCGATCTGGTGTTCTCCAATTACGAAGGCGGCGTGTCGGTGCTTCGCAACGATTCGCAGGAGGGGCACCGCATCGTCGTCGCGTTGCGCGGGACACGCTCGAACAAATTTGGAATCGGCGCGCGAGTGCGGATCGAGACTGCGGCAGGCGTGCAAGTGCGGGCTCTCACCGTTGCGCGCGGCTATCTCTCTTCGAGCGAACCGGTGGCGCACTTCGGGCTGGGCGAGCTAGACCGCATCGACTCGCTGACCGTCGAATGGCCGAGCGGCCACGTGCAGCGCTTCACCGATCTGGCCGTCGACAGGAAGCTAACGATCACGGAACCCGCCTCCGCTCCTCCAGACCTGCGGCGCGACAAGCCTGACTCCATGGCAAGCGGTGCGCTGTTTGAAGCAACGGCGCATCCATCCTTCATTGCGCCGGAGGATTCCGCGCCGGAGGGGGACGTGCAGCCGCTGCTCCCGTTTCGATTCGACCGCCGCGGTCCCGCGCTCGCTGCCGGGGATCTCGACGGGGATGGACGCGAGACGATCGTGATCGGCGGGACTGAGCGAAGTCCGCTTCAAATCCTCGGCTGTTCGACCCTGCCATCCGATGGAGTCGACGACGGACCGCTGCTCCTCATCGATTACGATTCCGACGGCGATCTCGATTTGTTGCGCACCAAGGCAGGATCGAGCCGCACTGCGAACTATCAGCCGCGGATCTATCGCAACACCTCCGGCCTGTTCGATCCTGTCGATGTGTTCCCAGCGATCTCGATCCCGGCCGGCGCAGCCGCGGCGGCGGATTTCGATCGCGACGGCGATCTCGACGTATTCATCGGCGGCCGTCATGTGCCCGGCAGTTATCCGGATGCGCCGCGCAGCGTTCTGATGCGCAACGACGCAGGCCGCTTCGTCGATGCCACGCCGACGGAGCTTGAGCGCGTGGGGATGGTGACCGCGGCGTTGTGGACCGATGCGAACAACGACGGCTGGCCGGATCTTCTTGTCGCGACGGAGTGGGGGACGCTCCGGCTTTTCATCAACGACCGCGGCACGCTTCGCGAGCGGAAGGATGCGGGGTTCGATCACACCGGCCTGTGGACCTCGCTCGCGTCGGCTGACTTCAACGGCGACGGCGTTCCCGACTACGTCGCCGGCAACATCGGGCTCAACACGCCGTATCGTGCACCTGCGATCCTCTTCAAGGGCGACTTCCGCGGAGACGGCCAGTATCAGCAGCTCGTCGAGGCGAAGGTCGAGAACGGAAAGCTCCTTCCTACCCGCGCACGGAGCGATCTCGGCGCGCAGATTCCGCAAGTCGTGCGACGGTTCGCGCGCAACGACGCCTTCGCGAGGGCGACATTGCCAGAGATCCTCGGCGACGCGCTCGAAAAGGCAGTGCGGCTCGAGGCGACCGAACTGGCGAGCGGCGTTTACCTCTCGCAACCCGAGGGCACTTGGAAATTCACGCCGCTCCCGCGGATTGCGCAGATCGCGCCGCTCCAAGGCATGGTGACCGCCGACTTCAACGGCGACGGGCACACTGACCTCTTCGCTGTGCAGAACCTCCATTCGATCGCGCCTGCGATCGGCCGCTTCGGTGGCGGGCTCGGCCAGCTCCTTCTCGGCGACGGTCAGGGCGACTTCACGCCGGTGCCGCCGCAGGACAGCGGGCTCGTGGTGCCCGGCGATGCAAAGGCGCTGCTCGCGCTCGACCTCAACGACGACGGCTGGCCTGACATGCTCGCGAGTCGCAACCGGCAACCATCGCTTGCGTTCATGCACCGCGGTGTCGAGGGCAGCGGATCCTTCCGCGTGGTGCTGAAAGGTCCCGACGGGAACCCGGCCGCAGTCGGTGCGGTGCTCACGCTCGAACTCACCGACGGGAGCACGCAGCGCGCGGAATTGTTTGCGGGCTCGGGCTATTACTCGCAGCAACCGCCTGGCTGCTTTTTCGCGTATCCGATATCCAATCCTCCGAAGCGGCTGACGGTGCGCTGGCCCGATGGTCGGACGACATCGCATCCGCTAGCCGCAAGTCCCCCGGCTCGTGTCGAGATCCGTGAGCCCTAGGCCTCCCGAAAGCATCCGTGCTATCCAAGGATCAGCGCCCGTCGAAAAGTCCGGCCCGAAGCCGCCTGGCGAAGCTCGTGCCGGCCGTTGTGGTGCCGGTCGCATTCTGCGCGTGCGCCGAGGCGGGACTGTTCACCCTGTTTTGAATGCGCGGCGGACGGGCTCTCTCGCTAGAGTTAGAGCGTCCGGGCGTTTGCCGGGTTCGAGGAACGAAAGTTGCGTGGCAGTGGTCTGCATCGCACCTCCCACTCCCGCGGCGCACCATCACGCCCAAATATCATGATCGCGAGCAAGTTCGTCCGTATCGTCCTGATTGGCCTCGCGCTGTCGCACGCTCTGTTCGTCACGGCAGCCGAAGGACCTTTGCCATTTCTCAGTCCGGTTTTTGGCGACAACATGGTGCTTCAACGCGGCAAGCCGAACACCTTCTGGGGATGGACTGCGCCGGGTGAGACGGTGCGCGTGGAGATCGGCGATCGCGTGGCGAGCGGCGTGGCCGACGCGGACGGCCGCTGGGAGGTGCGCGTGGATCCACCTCCGGTGGGCACGGAATTTGTTGTCCGGGTAAAGGGTTCGCAGGAAGTCGAATTGCAGAACGTAGTTGTCGGCGACGTGTGGCTCTGTGGCGGCCAGTCGAACATGCAGACGGGCCTGGCAGGCGTGGTTGACGGCGCGCGAGAGGTCGCGGAGGCGAATCATCCTCAGATCCGGTTCTTCACAGTTGCCACGCGGGCTGCCCATGCGCCGGTGGCGGTGCCACAAGGCATGTGGAAGGTGTGCTCGCCGCAGACCGCTTCCGGGCGCGAGGGAATCTCGGCGGTGGCATATTTCTTCGCGCGCCGCGTGCAGGCGGAAACGGGTGTGCCCATCGGCTTGATACAAAACAGTCTCGGCGGCGCGCCGGCGGAATCATGGATGGACCCGGAAACGTTGGGTGGGATGGAGGACTTCGCGGTTCCGATGGCGAAGCTCGAGGAGCTTCGAGCCTCTGGCGCGCGGGAATACGGGAGCTTCCTCATGAACTGGCTCGACGAGTATGACGCCGGTTTGGTCGGTGCCACGTGGGCCGATCCGTCGCTCGACGACAGTGACTGGAAGCGGGTAAACCTTTTGAACGCCTTCGAGTCGTTTGGCCTGTCGGATGTCCCGGCGGTCGTGTGGTTCCGTCGCGAGTTTGACCTGCCCGACTCGCTGCAGGAGGGCTTGGCCGTGCTGCACCTCGGCGAGGTGGAAAAGTTGGACACTGCCTACGTAAACGGCACCTGGGTGGGCGCGAGTTCATGGGTCGAGAACCCGCGGACCTACCGGATTGCGAGCGATTTGCTTCAGCCCGGTCGAAACTCGATCACGATCCGTGTCCTTAAGCGTCGCTCAAAGAACGGTTTTCTTTCCGCCTCGGAATCGATCCGACTCGCTCTGCCTGATGGAAAGGAAATCCCGCTTGCCGGGGATTGGCGCGCGAAGGTGAGTGTCGATGCGAGGCCGCCGCATCCGTTGCCACTTGGTTACGAAAACTATCCGACGATGCCGGCCGTGATGTTCCATGGCATGATCGCCCCTATCGCGCCGTTGGCGATTGCTGGTGCGCTGTGGTATCAAGGTGAGGCGAACTCGAATCGTGCGTTTCAGTATCGCACGCTCCTGCCAGCGATGATCGAGGATTGGAGGCGCGCGTTTGGCCAAGGCCAGTTTCCATTTTACATCGTCAGCCTTCCGGCCTTCCAAGCACGCAAAGCCAAGCCTGGCACAGACGACTGGGCCGAACTGCGCGAAGCACAAGCGATCAGCGCGAGCATCGTGCCTAACTCGGGCTTGGTTGTGACAATAGACACGGGCGAAGCCGACAACATCCATCCCCGCGACAAGAAGCCCGTGGGTGAGCGGCTCGCGTTGCTTGCTCTCGCGAATCACCACGGCAGGGAAGTGATCGCACACGGTCCGGTGTTTCGGTCGATGGAGCGCGAGGGCAACTCTATCCGGCTGCACTTCGACCACACCGAAGGGGGCTTGCGCATGCGGGGCGATCAACTGGGAGAATTTTCCGTGGCCGGCGAGGAAAAGGAATGGCACTGGGCAGACGCGCGTATCGACGGAGACAGCGTGGTAGTTTCCTCAGTGGATGTGCCGGAACCCATTGCTGTGCGCTATGCCTGGCAAGCGAACCCCCTGGCAACCCTGGAGAATGGAGCTGGCCTTCCGGCGGCGCCGTTCCGCACCGACGATTGGCCCGGTGTGACAGAGGGCCGCCCCCCGTGGTGAAGCGTGGTTACGCACTTGACCGAGGGAACGGAAGAAGGTGCTGCGCGTGACGACAATTGTTTGCGAACCGCCCGGCCTCGAGAGCTGTGATTCGGCGGTTGAGTTCGCCGACGTTTGCCTTGTTGCGAGAGCCCACTCGCGCGTGCGCTGCTGGTGATGCGAGCGCCGCAGATCTTGATCCGACCATGCGAGAGTTTGTTTGTCGGCGTTAGGCTGAATCGGAGGTCGCGAATTTGTGGACGCCCTCAACCGGCAAACGCTATAATATTAGACCTTCGGTGAGTTTTGAAAGTTCGCTCGTTTTCAAACGCCGTGAACGGCAAACGCTATAATATTAGACCTTCGGTGAGTTTTGAAAGTTCGCTCCTTTTCAAACGCCGTGAACGGTCAAGCGCTATAATTTTAGACCTTCGGTGAGTTTGATACGCGCGTCACGCGGCGCCTCAATTCCCTCACGCAAACACCGATCTTGCGTCGCACCCCAGCTGCTCTTCTTGCAAACGCGTTTCGCTTTGATGCGGCGTTCGGGCGGTTAACCCTACCAACCCCAAGTTCAGTTCCAACATGAATACCCTGCGTAAGTTTACAGCGGTCACCATGCTCATCGGAGCAAGTTGGCCGCTCGCGGCGCAAGTAACGCCCGATGCAACGACTCCGGAGACGGACGAAGAGGTCATCGTCCTTTCGCCGTTCGAAGTGAGCGGGACGAGAGACACAGGCTACCAAGCCACCGAGACTCTTGCCGGCACTCGCATCCGAACGGAGCTGAAGGATGTCGCCTCGGCGATCTCGGTCATCACAGAGCAGTTCCTCCAGGACGTCGGTGCGACTGACAGCAGCACGCTGCTGCAGTATACGACGAACGCCGAAGTAGCGGGCACGCGCGGCACCTTTGCCGGTTTGGGCAACGCAACCTCTGTCAATGAGTCCGATAACCTCCTGAACCCTTCGAACTCCCAGCGCGTCCGCGGATTGGACTCGGCCGACAACACACGCGACTTCTTCGGCACTGATATCCCATGGGACTCGTTCAACGTCGAACGCATTGACATCAACCGCGGTGCGAACTCCTTCCTGTTCGGCTTGGGCAGCCCCGCCGGTATCGTCAACGCGTCAACTCGCGGTGCCGAGTATTCCAACCGCGGCAAGGTGGAATTCAAAGTCGGCTCGTATGACAGCGTTCGCGGTTTGATCGACTTGAACCAGGTCCTTATCGACAACACGCTCGCGATCCGCGTGGCCGGCCTGTGGGATCAGGAGAAGTTCCGCCAGAGTTTCACTTACGAGGACGACGAGCGCGTATATGCCTCTGTCCGCTTCGATCCGCAGCTCTTCAGCGACCGCACCTGGCGCACGAGCATCAAGTTGAAGTTTGAGGACGGAAGGATTGATGCGAACCGTCCGCGCACCATTCCGCCGGAGGACAGAATCACGCCGTGGTTCCGTCCGGACGCCGCCACTCCCGCCCAAAGAGACCTGAATAGTGGCATGGGCAAGTTTTCCATCCTGAACGGGTATCAGATCGGTTCAGCGGGCAACACTTTCAGTCCTTGGGTGGGCGGTTACGCCAACCAACAGCAACCCATTTGGTTCATCGACGGTGGGTCGAACCAACTCTACCGGATCTACGGAGGCGTCGTTAACTCGGGTGCATTGAACGCCAACGGGACTACGCGCGGCGCGGCTGACGGTCTCCTCGGCCTGAGGTATTCGGACATGTTTTCCAACCTGAGCAGCCTGAGTGGGTATGCCACCAACGCGCGCCTGCCCAACTACCTGTTCGGCCAATACCGGAACGCTTCGTTGACCGATCCGACGGTTTTCGACTTCTACAACGAACTGATCGACGGTCCGACCAAGAATGAGTGGGAAGACTGGAAAGCCTACAACCTCGATTTCAGCCAGACTGCCTTCGACGATCGTCTGGCATTCCAGTTCACTTACGACCGGCAGAAATACGAACGTGGGCAGCAGGCCCTCCTCGGCAACCCGGTGATCAACATCGACATCCTGCAGAACTTCCAAGACTACGTCACTGGGCCGAACAATTCGGCGAACGTCAATGTTGGCAACCCGAACTACGGCCGCCCCTTTGTCCCCGCCGGTCCCGGCACCGGAAATTCTTACAAGAGCGATCGCGAGAATTTCCGCGTCACCCTCTTCGCTGAGCTGCGCTCCAGGGATATCTTCGATGAAGAGAGTTTCTTGGCGAAGCTCCTCGGCAAGCACCGCTTCAATGGAGTCTACAGTGACGACGCTTACATCACGGAGACGCGCTCTTGGCAGATGTATGCCAACTCCACGGCTTATTCGAATTTCAAGCTTCAAGGAAGTTTCGACAACTTCACCAATCTCCCGCCTGTCGCGGTCGTTTACCTTGGTTCATCGCTGGCTACCGCGCCCTCGGCGGAAGGTTCCAATATTCCAGGCATCCAATCTCCTGTGACGCTGCAGGATGGGAATATCTACCAGTTTGACATGACTTGGAGGAACGCGGCAGGAGTCGTCTACACCGACCCATGGAACGTGCCGGCGGGACGACTGCAAGATACGCGTCCTGCGGGAAGCTCACTTGCTGCGCCTATCCCGATCTTCAACGGCGCACCGGTGTTGAACCCCACCACCGGCGTTGCATATGCCCAACTTACCCAGGTTTCGAATCCCGCCAACTATGTCGGTTGGAACAGCAACTTCCACAATTCACTCCTACGCTACAACTATGGCGGGAATGAAAGTCTCGTCACAAGGGCGGCCAAGGGCAAACGTGAGACTAAGTCCTATGCCGGTTCGTGGCAGGGCTTCTTGTGGGACGACGCCATTGTGGCTACGTTTGGCTGGCGCTACGATGAGGTTAATAGCAGGAGCGTGACCGCTCAGCCTCAAGCGGGAGCCATCAACCGCGGTGCACTGAATCTTAACTCGACCGGGTCGGCAGCCAGCCGACCCTATGGCCTTCCGAACGACTCCGCCCCAGTTCTCTCGCATCAATATCGCGTGCTGGAAAAGAGTCACTCGACCGCATCCGGAGTCGTCGTGCATCTGAACAGGTTGCTGGGCGAAAGGGATCCGCTACCCATCAACGTGAGCCTGACGTATAACGAATCGAGCAACTTCCGGATCACCGACTTGCGCCGTGACATCTATGGCAATCCGCACCCAAACCCCACTGGCGAGACAAAGGATTACAGCGTCCTGATCGCTACGAAGGACGGAAAGTATTCTCTCCGTGCGTTGAAGTATGAGACCAACTCTACCTCATCCAACACCCAACTCGATAACAGCGGCATCTACAACACGATCAGGGATGCGCTTAACTGGCGCAACATCAAGGTCTACTACATGTCCCTGTATGACTGGGGTTCTTCCGGACAGACCGACCTCACTCCTTACACGGGACGGCGGTATCTTTGGGATCCGGTCTATGTGGATAACACGACCGGCAGACCGGTCGCTGCAGGTGTGTCAACTGCGCCTCCCGCGAACTCCACTCTGGAAACGACGGCGCAAGCCAATACCCGTCGTGATGCGGGAATCCAGGCAATCAACGAAATGCAGGTCTGGCTCGCCGAAAAAGGCTACTTCCCTGCTTGGAACTACGGGGTCGGCCCGACAACCCAGACGGCGCTGCAGACACGCGGCCAATACGAGGCCAACCCAATCCTGCCCGCCCCGGCGAGCGTGTATGACTACCGTGGGGCCCCACTGATGCAGGGCTTCGCGGTTACAGCCGACACACAATCGGAGGGCTACGAACTGGAGTTGACCGCCAATCCGCTGCCGAACTGGCGTATCTCCTTCAATGCGTCGAAGACCGAGGCCGTCCGATTCAACTTCGGTGGCCCTGTCCTCGATGAGCTTGTGACCTACATGGATGCACTGATGGCCGGGCCCGGTGGAGATTTGGTCCGTTTCAACTCCGACTATTCTGCAGGCAATGAACTGCGCGCAGCGTGGGCCGGATGGCGCGGGCAATACACGCTGCTCAAGCTCCAGGAGAACTCGGCTGCGTCGGAACTTCGCAAGTGGCGCTACAACTTCGTCACGAACTACACCTTCCTCGACGGCTTCCTCAAGAACGTCGGCGTGGGCGGCAGCTACCGCTGGCAGGACAAGGTCGTCATCGGCTATCCGGTGCTTGCGGGCGCCGGTGGCCTGGCAAGCTTCGACTTGGAGAGCCCATACTACGGCCCGTCCGAGGATTCGATCGATCTGTGGCTCAGCTACGAGCGCAAGATCAGCAGGAAGCTTAGCTGGAGGATTCAGCTCAACATCCGCAATGCATTTGCGGAGGACGAAGTGATTCCGATCTCGGTGCAGCCCGATGGCCAGACATGGGCCTCGGTCCGCATCGCACCGGCCCAGGAATGGTTTGTCACGAACACGTTCTCATTCTGAGCAACTGATTCACGAGAGCCCGGTTTCGAATGCGAGACCGGCTTGCCAGGCTGAAACCCAGTTCAATGTTTTGCGAGACGGTCCGCAGCATCCGCTGCGGGCCATCTTTCTTTTTTTGCTCCGCGGTGGCATCCCGGCTCGCTGCACGATTCCGGGCTCCGAGTGATGCAGACCACGAGTCTGATGGTTCAGATGTGCCTGTCGGGACCACGCGCGCACAAAGTGCTACGCGGTCCGAGATCCAGCCAGCATGCATCGTGCACTTTTCTTGTCATTGCGAGAGCACCGAGCAGCACATGCTGCGTGGTAGAGCCCATGAACCAAGTCTGTCATGGCGAGAAGCGAAGCGACGCGGCCATCCATCTGGATTTCAGATGGATCGCCATCATCCTACGCCAAGGCTTCGGATGACAGGCTGCCCGACTTCGTCGGGCTCGCGATGACAAACAAGGGGTGTTCATTAGCAGG
>DATKCJ010000161.1:0-10359 GCA_035513275.1 Opitutaceae bacterium | reverse complement strand
AGCTCCACGCTTCTATCCGCCGTTAAGGCTGCCGTGCAGAACGGTCCAGCCAGGGTGATCAACATGAGCCTCGGCGGCGGCCAGCAGTCGCAGACCGAGAAAAAGGGGATGGACCAGCTCTACAACAATAGCGGAGTTCTCTTGATCGCCTCCGCCGGCAACGCGGGAAATACGACGACAAGTTATCCCGCTGGCTACGCGTCGGTCATGTCAGTCGCGGCGATCGCTGAGAACAAGTCGCTCGCCAGCTTCTCGCAGCGCAACTCCACGGTTGAGATCGCTGCGCCCGGCGTCGCGGTGCTCAGCACGACTTCCTACATCGCGAACACGACCGTCGCGGCCGGGGGCGATGTCATCAATGCCGTGCCAGTCGAGTTTGCCGCATACGGCACTCGCACGGGGACTCTCGTCGACGGTGGATTTGGCGGCTCCCAGAATTCAGCGTGGGACGGCAAGGTCGTCCTGGTGCAGAGAGGGGACGGAATCAGCTTCTACGACAAGGTGCGCAACGTGCAGCTCAGCGGCGGCGTCGCTTGCATCATCTATAACAACCTTGAAGAGACCCTCTATGCTACGCTCGGCCCAGGGAATTCGTCGACCATTCCGGCAGTGGGATTGTCTCTTTCGCAGGGCAACAACCTGATGGCGAACCTCGGCCAGAGCACCACGGTGACGAGTGAGTTCACGCAGCCCGCAGCAGGCTACGACTATTTCGACGGCACGTCGATGGCCGCGCCGCATGTCTCGGGCGTCGCCGCGTTGATTTGGAGCAAATATTTCAACGCGACGAACAAGCAGGTCCGGCAGGCGTTGATCGAGTCGGCCGAGGATCTCGGCACCGCAGGTCGCGACAACAGTTTCGGCTGGGGCCTTGTGCGCGCGAACGATGCGATGACGCGCCTTGGTCAGCTCGTCGGCGGTGGTGGAGGCCCTGATACAACGCCGCCTGTGATCAGCAATGTCTCGACTGCCACGTCCAAAGGAAAACCGGGCGCGCAGGGATCATTCACGGTGAGTTTCACCACAAATGAACCCGCGACGTCGATCGTGAGCATACCGGCTCTCGGCAGCAACGGCACCAAGACCACGTCGCTTGGCACGAGCCACACAGTGACCTTCCAAGGCGTGAAAGGGGCGACGTATTCCGGCACGATCACCGCCACCGATGCGGCCACGAACTCGTCGTCGGCACCGTTCACCCGCAACAATTAGTCCCCGACCATTCCGAGCGAGCGGGAGGCCTCACCAGCCTCCCGCTTTTTTTTGCGGTTGGAGGTGGGACCGGCCGACGCGGGTCAATAGACCCGCGCTACTTCAATTCCGCCTCACACACCGACAAATGCGAGCCCGGCCTTCAGCCACACGGGAATCAGGAAGAGCGCGATCGCCGTCGTGCCCGCCACGACTTGCGCCGCTGTGAGCGGGTGGCCGTTATAGTGCTTGGCCATCACCATTGGAAACACGGCCGCCGGCATCGCTGCCTGCACCACGAGCACTTGCTTCAGCTCGACGCCGACAGGCAGATATCGCGCGAGCAACAGGAACAAGACTGGCAGCAAACCGAGGCGCACGAGCGTCGACATCGCGATCACGCGCACATTGAGGAGGTCGCCCGGCCGCTCGATATGCTCCGCCGAGATGGCGCCGATCATCACGAGCCCGAGGGGAATCGCGCACGCGCCGAGCGCGTTGACTGTCTGCATGGCGAATTCAGGAATCCCGCCGTCGAGCCCGCTGACGTTGATCACCACGGCGAGGATCAGGCTCACGACAACTGGATTGAACAGGTGCTTCCGACCTTCGCGCATACCGCCGCCCGCCATCAGCGCGATGCCGACAGTCCACAACGCGAACTCCACGCCGACGTTGAAGACAAACAGAACGCCGAGCGTGCCCGGCGGAAACAGCCCGGTGACGAGCGGAATCGGAATGTAGCCCCAGTTGAACAGCCCGACCGCCACCGCAAACGTGCGCATACCCTTTCCTTTTGTCAGCCCCGCGAGCCGCGCCGCGGGAAACCCGATAGCGAATCCTAGCACGATCGTCGCGAACCCCAACAGCGGCGGCCACACGAGATTCGCAGGGTCCGCGATCGCGGGGCTTCGGACGACCGCGCCGAATACGAGACACGGATAGAACAGATTGACGACGAGCTTGAGCAGGCTCGCGTCAGCCTCGGTGCCCAGCCATCCGATGCGCCGCGCGATCACGCCCGCCGCGATGAGGATGAACACGGGGGCAATCAGCCCGAGCAGTGTCGCGTAGCCGGTCATCCGACGGTTGTTGCGGATTTATGCCGCGGCTGTCGAAGCAGAACTTCCGGCACCCGAAAACAGAACCGGCGACCCTCGCGGATCGCCGGTTCGTGAAACAATGCCTTTCGGAACGGCGGGCGTCAGCTCTTCACCTGCTTGCGGAGCGTGCGCATCCAGTCCTCGAGCATCTCTCTTTCGTAGAACGTCGACTTTGATCGTTCGGAGGATGTGCTGAGCCGGTCCTGGAATGACATGTCCGACAGCCGCTCGCTGCCCTCGGCGACGATGGTGCCGTCAGCTCCGGTGAGCGTGTAGGTGAACTCAAGGCGCGGGATGTAGATCGACTTGACGATGCGGACATCCTGCTGGTTTCCACTGCGCCATGGCTCGAACTCGCCGGCGAGGTCGATGTTGGTGAAGTGGATCTCGAGCGTCTGGTCCTCTGCGAGGTAGCGCTTCGCGACGCGGTTGAGATCCTTGCCGAGCTCGCTGAGAACAGCCTTGAGACTGGCCTCCTCGCCCGCATGCGAGAGGCGGATGTCAGAAAGTTTTTCTGCTTCAACCGAGCTTAGCTTGATGGTGGCAGCGTTCAACGTCGTCGCCACGGCAATGGCAACCGGCAGGGCTAACAATCGGATAATGGATTTCATGGTGTTTTTGAGTCGTTGGAGCCTATCACGAGGTTCTGTTTTTTTCAGCTACTGATACGATTTCCCGGGGCGCGCGGATTCAACCCGCGGGCGGAAAATCAAACCCGAGCTGGGCGCCCGGAGCGGGACCGGCCGGCGGCGGATCGATGCAGGAGGGGTCGTCGTTTGCGACGCTGTTGAGGCGCGGGTTCACGGGCCGTGCGCGCAATGTGCTCGCGGAAACAGGCTTGAGAAGCGACATCAACGTCTCCTCGCCCGCATCGTCCGCGAGCCACGCATCGCGCGCCGCCGCGGGGAGGATCACGGGCATGCGGTTGTGGAAGTCTGCGACGACTTCGTTCGGCGTCGTGGTGAGAATCGTGAACGAATCCAGTGAGCCGCCTGCGCCCCCGGCCCAGGTTTCCCAAAGGCCGGCAAACGTGATCGGTCCGCCGTCCGCAGCCTCGAAGAGCCAGGGGATGCGATCGCGACCAGCGTGCTTCCATTCGAAAAACCCGTCGGCCGGCACGAGGCAGCGTCTGCGGCGGAACGCATCGCGAAACGCCGGCTTCTGCATGACAGTCTCGGAGCGCGCGTTGATGAGGACCGACTTCATCGAGCCCTCGCGCGACCACGATGGCACGAGCCCCCAACGCATGATTGCAGATTCGCGGCCCGCGCCGGCGCCTGCGCTGCGCACGACCGGCAGGTTTTGCGTGGGAGCGGCGTTGTAGCGCGGATTCACGAGGGGGAAGACACGCATGCCCGTCGCCTTCGCCAGAAGGTCGGCGGGACTGACGAGCATGTAGCGCGAGCACATCGCGGGCGATTCTCGACGAGCAGATCGGGCACGTCGAGTCCCGCTGTGGCGGGACTTGCGCGTGTGCGTGCGTGTGGTTGCATGCCTCCATGAGTGGAGCCGTCGTGTTTGTCCTTTTCGGTGGAGCGGCGTTGATCGGGCTCGTCGTGTTCGTCATGCGTGCCGTGAAGAAGTCGGCGCTCGAGCGCAACGTCGCGCTCCGCGAAATGGCGGGGCGGCTCGGATTCGAGTATCGCGAGGATCCGGCGCCGGGCATGTTCGCCCCGAGGCCTGTCGTTGCAGGGATGATCAACGGCCGCCGCGCGCGGGTGCACGAGTTCACGCGAGGGTCGGGCAAGAGCCGCACGAGCTGGGTGGCCGCGAGCGTCCAGATACTCGGCACGAGTGCGCTGAAATTCACGATGCGCTCGCAGGGCCCCGCGTTCATCGAGAAGATAGCCGGCGCGTTTGGCTACAAGGACATCGTCGTAGGCGACCCGGCGTTCGATGCGATGTTCGCGATCAACAGCAGCGACGAAACCTATCTCAAGGCGGCGCTGATCCCCGAGGTTCGCATGCGGCTCGTCGCGTTCTGGCCGAAGGCAAGTGGCGGCCGTATCACGGTCGGCGACGGAGAAGCCGTCTACGAACAGCAAGGCTCACTCTCGAGCGCGAGCAGCCGCGAGCGTCTCGAAAATTCCTTCCCCGTGCTCGGCGACATGGTAGCACTCGCCGAGGTGCACGCGACGGGCACGCTTTGAGCGATACCAATCGCCCGAAGCATCCAGATTTTGGCGCGGCAGCGCAGGATTGCCTCGCCGTAGTCCCGCTGAGCGGGACGAAGGCGGGTAGCCCGGCCTCTCCGAGGACGGGTCACTCACGAACCCGCGCTCGGAGATCGCGGGCTACCTGATCTCAGACACGCAGCGACCGCACCGCAGCCGTGAAGCGGCGGATGCCCTCGTCGAGCGTCACGCGCGGGCAGCCGAAATTCAGCCGCACGTGTCCGGGCCCCAGAAAGTCGCGCCCGTCGGAGAGTCCGATCCCGGCGTTCACGAAAAACGCGTGCGGATCCTCGAGCCCGAGCGCCGTCACATCGAGCCACGCGAGAAACGTCGCCTCGACCGCGGTCATCCGCACCTCGGGCACATCGCGCGTGAGCGCGGCGGCGAGCGCATCGCGGTTTGCGGCGAGGTAGGCGACGAGATCGCGGCGCCACGGCTCGCCGTGGTTGAGGGCGGCCTGCATGCCGACGTAGGCAAATGCGTTGAGATCGGGCGCCGTGACTGTGCGCAGCATCGACTTCATCCTGCGCTTCGCGTCGGCATCGGGGATGATGGCAAACGCGCAACCGAGCCCGGCGAGGTTGAACGTCTTGCTCGCCGACATGCCGGTGACCACGCGGCGCGAGTCGACGCCCGCGACGGTCGTGAACGGCGTGTGCGCGCGGCCGTCGAGCGTGAGATCGGCAAAAATCTCGTCGGAGAGGACCAGCAGGTTATGGCGGTTCGCGATCTCGGCGACACGCTGCAACTCCTCCGGTGACCATACGCGGCCGACCGGGTTGTGCGGGCTGCAGAGAATGAGCATGCGGGCTGTCGCCGCTTCGCGATCGAGCGCATCGAAGTCGATCGTGTAGCGATACTCCGCATCGCGCAGCAGCGGCACGGCGACGAGCTTGCGGCCGGCGCCTGCCGGCGCGAGATGCAGCGGCGGATAGACGGGCGTGCACACCAAGATCGAATCGCCCGGCTCTGTGAGCGCGCGCACGGCGGCCGCTGTGATTTTGTTTACGCCTGTGAAAAAGAGGATCCAACCCGGATCAATCTTCCAGTTGTAGCGCGCCGCGCAGTGCGCAACCACCGCGTCGCGCGCAGATTGATCCGGCACCGTGTAGCCGAAGACGCCGTGCCGCGCCCGCCGCTCGAGGGCCTCGACGACGACCGGCGCTGTTTCGAAATCCGTATCGGCCACCCACATCGGCAGCACGTCGCGACCGGCGAAGCGTTCCCACTTCTCGCTGCCAGTGCCTGTGCGGTCGACCACGCGGTCAAATATCGGGGAGCCCATCGCGCGATGCTCGGCGCGCGTCGGAGGGCTGACAACCCCCAAGGTTGTCATGCCCACGCAACTTCCGGTTTGCGGCGGTTTGTAGGGTCGTCGCTTGCGACGACCACAGCTTTCGCAAGCGAAGGCACCACCCAGAGAGACCAGCAGTTTACCGGCCGGCGCGCACGGCAGTCACCCGCGACACATTTTTGGGAAATCGTGGCCCACAGCGCGTGCAGCTCTGGCGCAGGTGGCACATCGCATCGATCGCTGCCGAAATCCAAACCCCTGAAAATCACCGGGAAGCATGCGGCCGGCCCGCGGCACCGGTTATGCAATCTCAGTGACGCGCCGCTTTGGGAGGCGCCAATCACAACAAGTAGGAAAACCACCATGACCATCGTAAGATACAACTACCCGAGGACGACCCTCACGCCGCTCGTGCGCGGTGCGAGTCCGTGGTCGTCATTTGAGCGCGAGCTCGACCGCCTTTTCACATCGGCCGTGTCGGACTTCGCAGTGTTCTCGAACGCGGGCGACCTCGATCACTTCGCGGTCGACCTGTTTGAGGATGCCGACAACCACTTCGTTCGTGCCGAGCTGCCGGGCGTCGATCGCTCCGAGATCAATGTCGAGATGGTCGAGGGCTACCTCACCATTTCCGGCAAGCGCGTCGTGTCAGGCGCCAACGGTGAGGCCGGGGAAACCCTCGAGTTCACCCGCTCGCTCGCGATTCCCGAGGCCGTCCAGGCCGACAAGGTCGCGGCGACCTACGAGAACGGCGTCCTCACCGTGACTCTCCCGAAGCGCGAGGAGGCCAAGCCCCGCAAGATCTCCATTGAGGTCAAGTAAGGGAGCTCCCTCAACAATCCATCCAAACAGGAGAACCATCATGTCTGTTCTAAACACATTGCTGCCGCGCCGCTCGCGCGGTGAAGTTCCCGCGGGCCGGTCCGAGGTCTCGACGACCGGAACGGTCACGCCGTTCTACCGCGTCCAAGAGACTGAAGAGGCCTACGATCTCCAAGTCTTCGTGCCCGGCGTTACCAAGGAAGGTCTCGAGCTCTCGCTCGAGAAGGGCGAGATCTCGATCGTCGCGCGTCGCGAGTGGAAGAAGCCCGATGGCTGGACTCCGCTCTACCGCGAAATCCGCACTGCGGACTTCGCGCTCACGCTGCGCCACGACAACACGTTCAACTCGGAGCGCGTGCGCGCCGAGCTTAAGGACGGCGTTCTCCGCGTGACGCTGCCGAAGGCCGAGGCCGTCAAGCCGCGCAAGATTCAGGTCGGTTAATACGCGGTTCCTTGCGAGGAACCGGAGCGGGGCCGTGGCGCGGGGAGCGCTGCGGCCCTGCTTTTGTTTTTCTAGGAGCCCGCATGCGGGCGATGGTCTGCATCCGAGGTGGGGCGCGTTGTCCCTAACGCGCCCTTGTCCCGCTCCTCACGGAGCGGGCTACACAAGACACGAAAATCGCCCGCACGTGTCCGCCATAGCCTCGGCGACGGCGGAAGCGGGCTCCTACATGCAAACCCGCTCACTCCGTCGGCGGTGCCGGCGTCTTGTCATCCTTCACCGGAATCAGCAGCGAGAGCACCACCGAGAGCGTGAGCACCGTGCCGATGAACGCGAGAGAGTGCGTGATCTCCAGGTGGAAGTGCATGAAGTAGGCGAGCAGCATCTTCACGCCGATGAACACGAGGATCACCGCGAGCCCGATGTTGAGGAAGCGGAAGAGCTGCATCACGCCGGCGAGCGCAAAATACATCGAGCGCAGGCCGAGGATCGCAAAGATGTTCGAAGTAAAAACAATGAACGGATCCTTCGTGATCGCGAGGATCGCGGGGATCGAGTCGAGCGCGAAGGCCACGTCCGTGCTCTCGATCACGAGCAGCACGATGAAGAGCGGCGTCGCCATCTTCCGGCCGTTCTCAACGGTGAAGAATTTTCCGCCCTCGTATTTGGCCGACACCGGGAAGAATCGCCGGAAGATGCGGACGATCGGGTTGTTCTCGGGATGGATGTCCTCCTTCTTCGGCATCGCGAGCTTGATGCCCGTGTAGACGAGGAATGCGCCGAAGATCGCGATCACCCACTCGAAGCGGTTGATCAACACGATGCCGGCGACGATGAAAAGAGCGCGCATCACCGCGGCGCCTACGATTCCCCAGAAGAGCACGCGGTGCTGGAACTGCGCGGGCACCTTGAAGTAGCCGAAGATGACGATGAACACGAAGACGTTGTCCACGCTCAGGCAGAGCTCGATCACGTAGCCGGTCAGAAACTCCAGGGCCGGCTGCCGTCCGCGCCAGAAGTAGATCAGCACGTTGAAGGCGAGCGCCAGCGTCACCCATACGGCCACCCAACCGAGGGCCTCGCGCGTCTTGATCACATGGCTCTTGCGATTGAACACGCCGAGATCGAGCGCGAGCATCGCGATGACGAACCCGATGAATGCCGCCCATGCCCAGAGTGGTAGTGCCTCCATGATTGAAGTAACCGGAAACGGTGCTGCAGCCTGCGCCCGACATCAAGCACACGTGGCATTTCATCGAAACATCCGGGGGTAGCGCGGGCATCCCTGCCTGCATCCGCACAGTAGCGGCGGTTGCCCCCAACCGCCTTTGTCTTCCCACCACCCTAATCCTTTGACATCCGCGCGGTGCACGAGTTTTCACGGACGGGTGAAACCACGCCTTTTCACGCGACTCCTCGTGCTGTTGATGCTCGTGCTCGCCCTGCCGGCGATGCGCGCCCAGGAAACCGACGCCTCGAAACCAGCCGCGGATACCGCCGCGCCCGAGTCAGCCGCAGCGGCTGCACCGGCGCCGGCGGCCGATAACACGACGACCGCAGCCGCAACCGTCGTCGTCGCCGAGCAGGCTCCACCCGCCCCCGTGCCGGAGCTCACGCAGCAATCCACGATGGAGCGCGGGCTGAAGTGGACCACGGACGTGCTCCTCCTGCGGATCGGCGACAACGCCGCCGGCAGGGTCATCGCATCGTTCCTCATCCTTCTTGTAGCCGTTGTGCTGCGGAAGTTTGTCATCACTGTCATCTTTGCGTTCCTTCACCGCTTGACGAAGTGGACGTCGAACCGGTTCGGCGACCGAATCGTCACTGCAGTCAAGGGGCCGGCGTCGGCGGTAGTGCTGGTGTTGGGCGTGTTCCTCTCGATCACAATCCTCGAGCTGCCGCCCGAGATTGATCGCTTCGTGCTCCTCGCCTTCAAGGCAGGAATCCTGGTGGTGGTGTTCTGGGGGTTCATGCGCGCCATCGACGTTGTTGGCGACGTGCTCACCGAGATGGCGAAGGAGAAGGAACTCGGGATCGCGACCTTCGCACCGCTCCTGAAGAAAACCGCGCGTTTCTTTTTCATAATCATCGGCGTCATCCTGATCGTTCAAAACCTTGGCTACTCTGTCGGCTCGCTCCTTGCGGGACTCGGTATCGGCGGCCTCGCGGTCGCACTCGCGGCGCAGGATTCGCTCGCGAATTTCTTCGGCTCGGTCGTCGTGGCGACGGATCGACCGATGCGGGTCGGCGACTTCGTGAAGATCAATAATTTCACAGGGACGATCGAGGAGGTTGGCCTGCGCTCCACGCGCATGCGCACCCGCGAAAAGACCCTCGTGACGATCCCGAATAAGATGATGGCGAACGAGGTCATCGAGAATTTCTCCGCGATCTCGCGCCGCCGGATCGAGCAGACACTCGGCGTCACCTACGAGACAGAGCCCGGGCAGATGGAGGCGATCCTTGAGGACCTGCGCAAACTGCTCAAGGAGGACGAGGGAATCGACCAGTCGGAGCAGCAGATCGTGCGCTTCAATGCGTTTGGCTCCTCATCGCTCGACATCTTCGTGGTCTATTACGCGAAGACGAACGAGTTTGCCGCAGCGCTCGAGGTCCGGGAGCGAATCAACCTGAAGATGATGCGCGCCGTGCTCGCGCGCGGCCTGTCGTTCGCATTCCCCACGCAGACGCTCTACCTCGAGGGCGAGATCGCGCGAAAGCTCGCCGCTTCGCGCGACACACCCGCCAACTAGCGTCCGTCGAGGGCGACATACTCGCCCTCGAAGAAGGCTGCATCCACATCGCCGCAGCGAAGGACGACTTTGAGTGTGATTCGTCCCGCGGCCTTCCGCTCGAGTCCGCCTAGGAAACGCTCCCATGCGCCGCCGGCCGGCATCTCACAGCGGGCGGTGAACGCCGCTTCCAGCGGACGCCGGAAGTGTATCGTGTGCTCCTGGATCACGAGCCGCGCGTGCCGCCCCTCGGCTGTGAGCCGCGCGTGAAGCAACGTCCATCCTGCGAGAAGCGCGAGCGCCGAGGCGCTGCCACCGAACACCGTTTTGCGATGATTGATGTTCGGCGCGAGCGGTGCGTGCAGCACGGCGGACTCGCCGTCGCATGCCACAACCTCGGCCTTCATCGCGCGCGAAAGCGGAATGTGCGCGTGCAGGTAATCCGTGAGTTCCTTGGCGGTCGGGAAGGCCATCGGTGGATTGGAAGCTGCGGGCAGGCGTGTGTCAAAACCGGGGCGTGCCAATGCTCAGCACTGTTGCCCCTTGAAGTCGGGAGCCGGGCGCAGCAGCGCCGGTAGCCCGACCTCTCCGAGGACGGGTT
>DATKCJ010000160.1:0-7125 GCA_035513275.1 Opitutaceae bacterium | reverse complement strand
CTGGCTCGACCGCGAAGTGCCGGTCGTCACGAAGGAAACCGTCAAGGCCGACGACGGCACCGAGAAAATCGTAGAAACGAAGTCGACGCGCAAGGAGCCCGGCTATCTCGAGGCGGTCTATCATCTCTACTCGATGCGCCTGAAGCACGGACCGGTTGTGCTCCGCCTGCGCACCGCCGATCGCGGCGCGGGCGCCGTGCTCCCATCGCTCACGCCGGTTTGGCGAAGCTGCGAATTCCAGGAGCGAGAAATCTACGATCTCTACGGCATCACATTCACCGGCCACCCGGACCTGCGCCGCATCCTGATGTGGGACGAGCTCGAGACTCACCCGATGCGCAAGGACTACGTCGAGCCCGACGATTACGAGTGGGAGCCCACGCCGCATGACGAGGTGCTCGAGAAAGCGAAGGCGCATTCTCCTGCTCCTGCAGCATCGCCGCAGGAGCAGCCCTCCGAAGCTTCAGCGAAGGAGGGGCAACAATGAGCGTCGCCAACCCATTCGAGGTGACACCCGGCCCGACCGTGCGCGCCGTGACCGACGAGATCCACGGCGACCTGCTCGAGATTTCGATGGGACCGCACCATCCGTCGACGCACGGCGTGTTTCGCATCAACGCCACGCTCGACGGCGAGCGCGTCGTGAAGCTCAAGCCGGTCTTCGGCTACCTGCATCGCAATCACGAGAAGCTCGGCGAGAGCGTGTCCTACCTGGGCACGATGCCCTACACCGACCGGCTCGACTACATCTGCTCGATGACGAACAACTGGGCCTACGCCCTCGCCGTCGAGAAGCTGGCCGGCATCACGGTGCCCGAGCGCGCGGAATACGTGCGCGTGATCCTCGCGGAGCTCACGCGCCTCCTGAACCACTCCTGTCTCGCCGGGTTCCTGCTACAAGATGCGGGCGCCTCCGGCACGCCGCTCATGTATGCGTTCCGCGAGCGCGAGAAAATTCTCGATCTCTTCGAGGCGCTCAGCGGCTCGCGGATGATGTGCAACTACCAGCGTTTCGGCGGGTGCCGCGTGGACCCGACTCCTGAGTGGCTCGCGCAAGCGCGCGCGGTCACCGACGCGTTCCCGAAGTTTCTCGACGAGTTTGAACAACTTCTTACGGGCAACGAAATCCTCATGGGCCGCACACAGCGGATCGGCTGCCTCTCGAAGGAGCTCGCGATCAGCGCTGGCATCACCGGCCCGATGCTGCGCGCCGCTGGCGTCGATTACGATCTGCGCAAGGTCGACGCCTACGGTATCTACCCGTCGCTCAACTTCCGCGTGCCGCTCGGCGAGCACGGCGACACTTACGATCGCTACATGATCCGCGTGCTCGAGATGCGCGAGTCGATCTCGATCCTGCGCCAGGCGTTCGACGCCATCCCCGGCGGGCCGATCATGGACCCGAAGACGAAGCTTCGGAATTTCAAGCCGAAGCCCGGGGAGTCCTACGGACGCATCGAGGGTCCGAAGGGCGAGATCGGTTTCTATCTCATCAGCGAAGGCGCCGCGAGTCCCTACCGCTATCGCGTGCGCTCGCCCTGCTTCGTCAATCTCACGATTCTCGAGGATCTCTGCCTCGGGCACACCGTCGCCGACGCCGTCGCGATCCTCGGCAGCATCGACATCGTCATGGGGGAAGTCGACCGTTAGGTTTTCGCTGCGCGAAAACCTGAGGTTCCCAATTCTCAATGCCGCAATGAAACCTCGCGCTAATCTTCCTGATCTTCCGTGCCAGCGAGTAAACATCCTCGGGGCACACCTCGATGCATTGGAGGTAGGAGCCCGCTCGCGGGCGATTCCGAAATCGACACTCTGGCGTCGCATTCGAAACCAACCCATCGCCCGCAAGCGGGCTCCTACCCAAGGCCCAACCAAGCCGAACCAAGCTCCCGCGAATCGGGCACACAGGGAATGAAGATTCCCGGAACAGGCATCATCGAAGGCCTTGCTGTGACGGCGAAGAACTTCGTCGGAAGTTTCCACGATCCGAAGCGCTTCACCACGGTGCAGTATCCCGAGGAGGCCGCGCCTGTCACCGAGGCGTATCGCAACTTTCCGTTTCTCGTTCACGACGCGGAGAACGATCCGCTCGCCACGCTTCGCTGCGTCGCGTGCCAGATTTGCGAGAAGGAATGCCCGCCGAAGTGCATCTACATCGTCAAGAGCGCCGACAAGAAGCCCGACGCGCTGGGCAAACCGCAGTTCTACCCCGCCGTCTTCGACATCGACATCTCGGTGTGCATGAGCTGCCAGATTTGCGTTGAGGTCTGCCCGTTCGAAGCGATCAAGATGGACCAGCACTTCGAGATCGCCGAGGCCGACCGCTTCAACGCACTGCTCCTGAACCGCGAGCGTCTCGCGAAGCCGAACAGCTACTACCACAAGATCCACCCAACCGAGGCCGCCGAAGTCGACGCGCGCCTCGAGGCCGACCGCAAGGCGGCCGAGGAGAAGGCAAAAGCGGCAGCAGCCGCCGCTGCCGCGAAAGCCGCTGCGGCCGCCGCCGCAAAGGCTGCCAAGCCCGCCACTGATTCAGGCGCTGCGCCCGGAGGCGCGACCGCATGAGCCCGACCGGGATCTGGGACTCCATCGACCGCGCTCCGCTGATCGTCAGAGACGTGCTCGTCTCGTTCCTGCCCGACGCGTGGCAAGGCCTCGCGAACGACATTCTCATTGCAGCGACCGTGACGGTTGTCTTCGCCACGATCTTCGCGCTGCTGACGATCCTCGAGCGCAAGGGACTCGCGCGCATCCAGAATCGTCCCGGCCCAAATCGCGTGGGCATTCCGTTTACCAAGATTCGCCTCGGCGGCTTCGGCCAGCCACTCGCCGACGCGGTAAAGATGATCCTGAAGGAGGACATCGTTCCCACTTCCGCCGACAAGGTCCTGCACTTCATCGCGCCGGTCATCTTGATCGTGTCCACGCTGCTGTCGCTCGCAGTCATTCCCCTCGGGCGCCACTTGCTGCCGCTCGAACTCGAGGCTGCCGTGCTCTATTTCTTCGCCGCCGGTGCGATCTCCGAACTCGCCGTCTTCACCGCCGGATGGGGAAGCCACAACAAATACTCCCTCGTCGGCGCGATGCGCGCACTCGCACAGATGCTGAGCTACGAACTCCCGCTCGTGCTCGCGATCATTCCGGTGATCATGCTCACCGGCACGCTCTCGACCTCGGCGATTGTCGATGCGCAGGGAAGTTGGTCGCTCGGCGGGTTCCTCCCTGCGTGGCATGTGTTCACACCGTGGGGCTTCGCGGCGTTTGCGATCTTCGTTGTCGCGTCGTTCGCCGAGGCAAACCGCTCGCCGTTCGACCTGCCCGAGGCTGAGAGCGAAATCATCGCCGGCCATCTCACCGAATACTCGGGCTTCAAGTATGCGCTCTTCTTCATGGCCGAATATTTCGGCATGTGCGCGCTTGCCGGGCTTGGCGTCACTCTCTTCCTCGGCGGCTGGCACGCGCCGTTCAGTGCATTGGAGTTCCTGCCGTCGTGGTTCTGGTTCTTCGCGAAACTCTTCATGATGCTCGGCCTCTTCATCTGGGTGCGGGGCACGCTCCCGCGCTTGAGGATGGATCAGCTCACGCGCTTCGCATGGAAACTCATGGTGCCGCTGGCGCTCTGCAACCTGGTCAACGCCGCGTTCTGGCACCTCTCCGCGGGCTGGGACTCGCCGGGTGGACTCGCACTTCGGTGGGTGCTGTCGATCGCGATCATCGCGACGCCGTTCCTCCTGCTCTCGCGCTCGCTCTTCGCCGGACTCGGGCCGCGCACCTACAAATACGCGCCATGATTCTCCTCGCCGCCATTTCATTTCTGATCCTCGCGAGCGCCGCGGTGGCGATCACGCGGCGCAACCTGATCCACGCAGCTCTGTGGCTGGTTGTCTCGTGGTTCGGCGTGGCTCTCTTCTTCCTCTGGGCTGGAGCACAGTTCATCGGGTTCGTGCAGGTCCTCGTCTATGTCGGCGCCGTTTCGATGATCATGCTCTTTGCGATGCTGCTCACCCGGCAAGGCCGGGTGCCGGTCGAGATGCTCACGCTGAAGGCGGAGAAGCGTATCGCCTCGGGTGTCCTGCTCGTCTCAGCCGTTTTCGGCGTGATCGCCGGCTGCATTCTCGGCACCGATTTTCCCGTCACGGAGGCTTCCGCCGCGTCGTCGGTCACGCTCGTCCGGATTGGCGAAAGCCTGATGAACGACCATGCCGTCGCGCTGCTCGCGATGGGGGCACTCCTCACAGTCGCGCTCATCGGCGCGGTCTACATCGCCTCAAGCGGTGAGGAGGACGCATCATGACGCCGCTGCATCTCTGCCTGCTGCTTTCAACGGGGTTGTTTTGCCTCGGCCTCGTCGCGGTCCTCGCGCGCGGCAACGCCATCCTGGTCCTTCTCGGCGTCGAGCTGATGCTCAACGCAGCGAACATAAATTTCATCGCGTTCTGGCGCTTCGGCAATCCGTCGAACGCAACCGACGCGCCGATCCTCGTGCTGTTCTCAATCGCAATCGCCGCCGCCGAGGCAGCGGTCGGACTCGCGCTCGTCATCGCGATCTACAGGCACCAGCGGAACGTCCGCGTGGAAGACGCCACGCGTCTCAAGGGCTGAAATGGACCTTGCCGTCGAAAACATCTGGCTGATCCCCGCGCTGCCGCTGATGGCGGCGGGATTCATTGCGGTCACGCGACGCGAGGCGCGGCGCACGGCGATCGCGCTCGCTGTCGGCGCGATGGGATTGTCGTTTATCCTTTCGAGCTTCGCGCTCGGCGCCCTTATCTCGTCCGAGCCGGGAACGGGTTTCTACACGAACTTTCCGTGGTTCGACGTCGGCGCTGGAACCGTTGACCTCGGCTTCCTCCTCGACCCGATGGCCGCACTGATGCTCGTGATGGTCACGTTCGTCGGCCTTCTGATCTTCATCTTCAGCATCGGCTACATGGAGCACGATGCCAACGCCACGCGCTTCTTCTGCTTCCTCAGCCTTTTCGCGGCGGCGATGCTCGGGCTCATCATCGCCAACAGCCTGCTGCTGCTCTTCATCTGCTGGGAGCTCGTCGGCCTCGCTTCCTATCTGCTGATCGGATTCTGGTTCCACAAACCCGCAGCCGCGCTCGCCGCGCGAAAGGCATTCATCACGACCCGCATCGGCGACCTCGGCCTGCTGCTCGGAATGATCTGGCTCTATGACGCCACGGGCACGCTGCTCTTCTACGACGGCGGCGCCGGTGTGCTGGAGACGGGTCCGCTCGCCGCGCTGCTCATGTCGCCGGGTCTCGGCGTGATCCCGGCTGCGACCGCGATCGGGCTTCTGATCTTCTGCGGCGCCGTCGGAAAATCCGGCCAGTTCCCGCTGCATGTGTGGTTGCCCGACGCGATGGAGGGACCGACTCCCGTCAGCGCGCTCATCCACGCTGCCACGATGGTTGCCGCCGGCGTGTTCCTCGCTGCGCGCGTCGTGCCGCTGCTGAGTCTCGACCTCGGCATCCCCGACGTGCCCTTCCATGCGCTGACGGTCGTCGCCTGGACCGGCGCGATCACCGCGCTCCTCGGCGCCGTGCTCGCGGTCGCGCAGAGCGACATCAAGCGCGTGCTCGCCTACTCCACCGTCTCACAGCTCGGCTACATGATGCTCGCCGTAGGCGTGGGCGGCTGGGTCGCGGCGATCTTCCACCTTCTCACGCACGCGTTCTTCAAGTCGCTGCTCTTCCTCGGCGCGGGCTCTGTGATCCACGCTGCGCACCACGAGCAGGACCTGCGCGCACTCGGCGGACTGCGCGAAAAGATGCGCGCGACGTTTGTCACCTTCGCGATCGGCATGATGGCGCTCGCGGGTGTGCCGTTCCTCTTCTCCGGATTCTGGAGCAAGGAGGCGATCCTCCACGAGGCGGCCGAATGGCAGTCGAGCCAGATTCCACTCTACATCGGACTCTTCGGCGCGCTGCTGACTGCGTTCTACATGACGCGACTCGTCGCCGGCGTCTTTTACGGCAAGCCCCGCTCGGAGGCCGCGGAACACGCGCACGAGAACCGCGGCGTGATGACAGTGCCGCTCATCCTCCTCGCGATCGGCAGCGTCCTGCTCGGATTCCTCGGCACGCCCGCATGGCCGTGGCTGCAATCGTTCCTGACCGGCACCACGCCACACTGGGAGCCCTCGCACATCCTGGCCGAAGGCGGCGCGCTGATGTTTGGCGCCATCCTGATTGTCGGCGTCGGCATCGGCCTTGGCTACGTCCTCTACGGTCGCCGCACGCGCGCGAATGCAACCGATCCCGACCCAATTGAGTCTGCACAGCCGACACTCTGGCGCGCGCTCGTGGCACGACTGGGCTTCGACGAATTCTACAACGCCACCGTGCTCCGCCTGCACTCCGCGCTCGGCGCGCTGAGCGACTGGCTCGATCGCCACGTGTGGGACGGCGCCGTCCGCGGCGTCGCCTCGCTCGGCGAAATGACCGGCGTCGCGTCTCAGCAGACCGACGAGGAAGTCGTAAACGCCGGCTTCGACGCGGGCTGCGATTCCCTGCGCGGCACCGGTCGCAGTTACTCCCGCAACCAGTCGGGTCAACCGCAGAGCTACATCCGCGGCATTGCCATGGCGCTCGTCGTGCTCGCACTCATCCTCGTGCTGGGAGGTGCGAAGTGAACATTCCTTGGCTGACGCTCCTTGTGGCGCTGCCGTGGGCCGGTGCGCTTCTCCTCGCGGTTCTGCCTCCGGGCAACGCGACAGTTCTACGCTTCCGTGCGCTCGTCTTCTCGCTGACCACGCTCGCGATCGCGGTTCCCTTTGCGTTCAAGGTCGCGTTCCCGCACGGCGGATTCGCCTGGATCGAACAACGTCCGTGGATCGAGGCGCTCGGCGTGAACTACTCGATGGGCATCGACGGCATGAGCCTGCTGCTCGTCCTGCTCACGGGCGTCGTGGCTCCGGTCGTCGTGCTCGCCTCGTGGCACGAGTCACGCAACCAGGCACGCTACTTCGCGCTCCTTCTCTTCCTGCAGGGCAGCGCGCTCGGCGTCTTCCTCGCGTTGGATTTCGTCCTCTGGTTCATCTTCTGGGAGCTGAGCCTTGTGCCGGCGTTCTTCCTCATCAAGTCGTGGGGCGGACCCGCGGCGGGCCGCGCGGCGGTG
>DATKCJ010000159.1:0-2117 GCA_035513275.1 Opitutaceae bacterium | reverse complement strand
GTGTCGCGAGCGGATGCGTCCTGGAAGAGTGCGAAGACGGCGGAGCCACTACCGGTCAGCTGCGCGATGCTCGCTCCAGCCGCGCGGAGCGATGTCCGCAATGCCGGCAAGGCGGGGACGACCCGATCGGCGATGGGCTCGAAATCGTTCATGGCCAGCGCCTCGATACCGTCCCATTGCGAGAGGACGCGGGGGTCCAGGAGTGTGGCGCGGGGTTCGGCACCGGATCGAGTCCGCCGGTGCGCGAGTTCCGAGTAGGCGTCGTGGGTTGCGATCCGCTGCTCTGGCACGACGAGGAGCGCGGGACGAGCCGGCGGAGGATTGAGCGTGAGCAATCGTTCGCCGCGACCCCACGCGATCGCGAACGGGGAGCCACTGAGAAAGAATGGCACGTCGCTGCCCAGCGTGAGCCCGATTTGGAGAAGTGTGTCCATGCCAAGTGGATCGTGGTGCATGGAATTGAGCATATGCAGCGCAACGGCTGCGTCGCTGGACCCGCCACCAAGTCCGGCGCCGGCGGGAACGCGCTTCGCGAGGCGGATCGAGGCGGCAGGTTCGAGCCCAACCCGGTCGTAAAACGCGCGCGCCGCGCGCAGGACGAGGTTGTTTTCGAGCGGCCCGGCATCACCACCGTCGATGTCGAGCGAGAGTCCCGCACCGGGCTCGATCTCGAGCCGATCGCCGAAAGCGACGCGACAGAGGAGAGTCTCGATCTGGTGATAGCCGGACCGCTCCTGCGCCAGCACGCACAGTCGAAGGTTGATCTTGGCGTGCGCATCGCGTGCCGGCATTGGCTTCAGGGTGTCGGGCGCCCGGCGCCGGTTTCGCGTTCGACCGCCTCCTCCACAACTTCGCCGGTGTGCGCGACGCTGCTCAGCGAGAGACCCATCGACCAGGCGTAGTACAGGCCCATGAGGGTAACGGGAATGAAGCCTGCGATGTGGAAGCCGAGAGCGAAGCCAACGGCCTTGCTCGCTTCCCTGCCCCACAGATTCACGAGAACGGCGCGAGCAGCCAGCTCATAGACGCCAAAGAAGCCGGGTGCGGAGGGTGCTGCGACGGCGAACGCGATCGCGGAGTTGAAGAAGAGCGCAGCCGTCAGGGAGAGATCCAGATCGAAGGCGAGGAAGGCGAGCCAGAAACCGAGCGTGTTGACAAGCCAGACAACGGCGGTCCACGCAACAGCACGGGCGAGCAGACGGCCATCGCGCAGAATCGCGGCACCGCTGAGGAACGCTTCCAGCACATCGACGACGGGCCGGCGGGCGGATCGTGGCAGGACGCGGGTGATGACCGCCTCGATCGCGCGGACAACAGGCCTCGGGAAAAGCACGAGCAGGAAGAGTCCGATTGCCGCGCAGCCGGCAATGAAGCCCAGGCCGCGCGCGATGGCGGGGAAGTCCGTGGTCGCATCGTCCGGCCAGGCGGGAAAATCAGGCAGTGCCATTGCGACGAACAGAGCGAAAACGAGGAAAAGCGCGTCGAGCAGCCTCTCGATGACGAGTGACGAAAGCCCGGCCACAATGGGCACGGGTTCGAGTCGCGAAATGGCGAACGCACGTGCGAACTCACCAACCCTCGCCGGCAGCAGGTTGTTCGCCATGAAACCAATATTGACGGCCGCAAAACGAGAGCGGAAAGTCGTGCCACGGCGCACGGGATCGAGAATCGATTTCCAGCGCCACGCGCGAATCCAGAACACAAAGGTCGCCGCGGCGGTTGCAGCGAGGAGCAGCCACGGGTCCGCCTGCGAGATTTCGTGGACTACCTCGCCGAAATCGACGCCGCGGAACGCGAAGTAGAGGAGAATCCCGCTGACGCCGATGCCGACGAGCGCTTTCCAGTCAAGGAATGCGTTGCGGGCAGCGTGCGTGGTGGGGTCGTTGCTGTCCATCACGCCGGACGCCCACCTTGCGGTCGGCTCACGGGAGCGCCTCACGAAGCAGATCGTAGAGTTCCGCGACGGCCGCACGCGCCGCGCGGTCGGCGCCGGCATCGATCACGGGCCGCAGAGCCCGAGCCCGCTCGAGCGCAGTCAGCGCACTGCGGCTGTCCGGGCGGGCCGCGATTCCTGATCCCGGCGTTGTGTCGGCCGGAGCCCCCTCGATCGGCGTTGC
>DATKCJ010000158.1:0-18484 GCA_035513275.1 Opitutaceae bacterium | reverse complement strand
TGTTACGCGACCGCTTGTTCCGCGAGGGGCAAGCAGGCACGCGTTGCCTTCTCGACGAGCCCATTGTGCGAGACGCGGTAAGTGCGATTCGCGAAGAACTCGCCGAGGCTAAACTGATGCCAACCAACTCGCCTGCGATTCAAGCGATCGCTTTCGACAAGTCGCCAAGCGCGAATTGGAAGGTCACATGGCATCAAGATCTGATGTTTCCTTTTGCTCGGCCGGCAACTCGGCCAGGGTTTGACCTGCAATCAAAAAAAGACGGCGTCGATTACGCGCGTCCTCCAACAGCAATATTGGAAGAGCTCCTGGCAGTCCGGCTGCACCTTGACGATTGCGGAGTTTCGAATGGCCCGCTGCGAGTTTCGCCGGGCACACACAATCTAGGAGTATTGCGAAGGGCAGAAGTTCAGGGATGCGTCGCGAAGAACGGTGAAGTGGTGTGCGTCGCGAACGAGGGCAATGCACTGATCATGCGACCATTGCTGCTGCACGCTTCTTCTCCGGCGATTGAGCCAAGACACAGACGGGTGCTGCACATTGTATTCTATTCTGGCATGCCGATCTCGGAGCAGTGGTTTCGAGAGGTTTGAAAGGAAACCGCAGCGTCCTCGCCTGCACTGTTCTAACCCAGTCGAAGCTCTGGAACCATCCCCCACACGATCCGAAACCCAGGTGAAAACTCTTCCGGACGCGCTGCGACCCAGCGGTCAATCTCATCAGGATCGAACCAGCGGCCTTCAGAGATCTCCACCGGATCGGGAGTGACCGGCCCCGCGTGGAGGCAGGTGTAGACGCGGAGGAACTCGTTACCCGTCTCAACGCTCGCGCGGATTGCCAGAATTTCGCGCGGTGGAGGGTCGGTCGCGATGCCGATTTCTTCGGCAAGTTCGCGGACGGCTGCGGCGGCGTAGTCCTCACCCGCGGCGAGGTGGCCCGAGCAGGAACTGTCCCACACGCCGGGATGGTTGTCTTTCGTGTCCGCGCGTTTCTGGAGGAACATCCGGCCGGCGGGATTGATCACGAGCACGTGGACTGCGCGGTGACGCAGCCCTTCGGCGTGCACGCGCGAGCGCGGCGCCTGGCCGATGACCCGGTCGTTTTCGTCCACGATGTCGAAAATCTCCTCGTTCACGTCTTTTGTCTGTCTATCGGCCGGCGACCACTGGTAGAACCGCCGTTCCATGCCGAAAATAGACGTCAGCAAGGTCGCCGAGATCCTCCAGAAGCACAAGGTCGCGCCCGCCGTGCTGCGCCAGATCCTCGAGGAGATCAACCTCGCCACCCAGCCCGACCCGGGCGACGACATCAAGCCGCCGCCTCTCAAGAAGCAGTGGGTGATCCTCGTGTCCGACCCGAACGGCGAGATGCCAGACACCGACCTCACCGGCTGGGTGCTGCAGGTGCCGGAGGACGCGAGCGTGACGACCGTCGGCGAGCGGACGTTGAAGGCGGCCTACGGCTACAACGCCTCGCGCAAGGGCCGGATGCTACCAGCGAAGACGATCGGCGAGGCATTCGAGAGCGTGCCCGCGCGCTACTTCAAAGAAACCGAACTCTGGGTGAAGACGAAGACGCCGGTGCAAGTGCTGCGCACGGACAACGAGCTGCCGGTTGATTAGGGGGATAGGGTCTCGGGTCTCGGGTCTCGGATCTCGGGTCTCGGGTCTCGGATCCGGGGTGACGGAAGGAGACACGAATTGCACGAATTGGCGCGAAGGTTGGAGCGGACCGGTTTGGCCTCCTCTGTGGCTCCGTGCCTCTGTGGTGAGTTCCAAACACCCGCGCCCGGAGGTCGCGGGCTACCAACTGAAGCCACTTTGCAGGTAGCCGGGGCTCGCCGAGCACGGGTCTGAAACCCATCTCGCCTCCGGAGTGGTCGCGCCACTTTTCCAGCTTTCGCCGGCCGTGTCGTGCGCGCATGCTTCTCGCATGGCTCCGCTCTTGAAGGCGTTTGCCCCGGGCGTCTGGGAATACAACGCGCCGCTGCGCGTGCTCGGCATCGAGCTAGGCCACCGCATGACGGTCGTCCGCCTCGCCGACGGCACTCTTTGGATTCACTCGCCGGTCATGTGGAGCCGCGAACTCGACGGCGAGATTCGCATGCTCGGCGAGGTCCGCCATTTCGTCGCGCCGAACCGGATGCACGACGGTTTCTGGCCGGAGTGGTTCGATCACTTCAAGGGCGCGCAGTTCTCCGCAGCACCGGGCGTCGTGAAGGAGCACCCTGAACTACCATTCTCGATGAAACTCGCCGACGACAGGACCGGCGTGCCTGGCGGCGAACTCCAAGCCCGGCTCATGCGCGGGATGCCGCTGGTCAACGAGGTCGTCTTTCATCACGTGCCTTCGCGCACGCTCATCGTCGCGGACCTGATGTTCAACCTCGATCCGCCCGACCTCCGCTCGCGACTCCTGCTTCGGCTCAATGGTGCGCTCGGCCGCCCCACCCCGTCGCGGATGTTCCGCATGGCGATCCGCGACCGGGCGGCGTTTCGCGAGTCGCTCGAAGGCGTGTTGTTGTGGGATTTCGACCGGGTGATCGTCGGCCATGGAGAAAACCTCGTGTCCGGCGGCCGAAACGTGCTCCGCGAGGCGTTTGCTTTTTTGAAGTGAACGCCGGCGCATGACGGGTTAGCGTTCCTGCCTCGAAACTGAATGAGCAAAATCGATAATCCGAAACTTGATCCGCCGGGCGCCGGTCTCGGAACCGTGGAAGGCTGGCTCGCACGCCACATTGTCTTCCCAATGTTTTGCAGGACGACGGTGTTCGAAAAGGCGACTTCGATCTTCGAGGCGGAAGGCCACCGGATCGAGGACCTGTGCGGGCTCTTCACGCCCGATCAGTTCACGCGCCGGGTGCTTGTGCCGCCGCTGCCCGGCATCGAGGACAACTCGCGCCACTGGTCGGCCGCCATGCTCGTCGAGCATCTCGTGATCGTGGGCAACTCGGTTTCGAAGATTCTCGTCTTCCTCAGCCGCGGTCAGGTGCCACCGTTCGCCCTGGACATCGCGGGCCTGAAGCCGAAGGCCAGCCGCGGCATCGGTGTGATGTCGGACTTCCGCCGGCTGCTCGCGGACTACCCGGCGCTTGTGCGCGACGACCTGCCGCGCCTGCCCGACGCGCCGCGATTTGCGCACCCGTGGTTTGGCGAGCTCGACATCCACCAGTGGCATTGCCTCGCGGCCATGCACCTGCGCGTGCACCGGCGCCATCTGTTCTTGATCCGCAAGGGCATCAAGAGCGAGCCGCCCGCTGAGAAGTCGGCCTCGGTGTTCAACGAGCCTGTGCCAGACATCCCACCGGCGCCGAGCGGGTGATCCGTGATCTGAACGCCTCAGCGGCGCCGTGTCAGCCACTTGTCGCCATTTACAAACGGGAACCACTCCTGCCATCCGAAGTCCAACCGAGACATGGAGTCGCTTCCACCGAGAGGCGGCACCGGCAGAGGCACCCCGTTCAGCATGGATTCGTCAAACCGAACCGAGAACCGGACTTCGGCGTCACGAAACGTGGCGTCGGGCGGCGGGCTGCGAAGTTGCCCGAACTGCGACCTGCTTCTCGACATGGCCGCTGTGCCCGCCACCGGAGGATTGCGGTGTCCGCGATGCACCACGGCGTTGGCGCGGGGAAGCTCGCGACTCGAGATTCCCCTGGCGTTTGCACTGACCGCGATCGTCCTCTATTTGGCGGCACTCAATCTGCCGTTTGCGACAGCGGCAAAATTCGGCGAAGCACAAACCGGATACCTGTTTTCAGGAGTGGCGACTCTCTGGAGCGGCGGCTACCAGGAGCTGGCGATTCTCGTGGTCGGCTGCGGGCTTGCGGCTCCATTGATTCTGAATGCCGCGCTAACCGTGATCCTTGTATTCTCACGCAAGGGACTCGCGAAGCCCGTGATGCAGGCATGCCTTCGGATCGCGTCGTGGGTGGAGAAATGGTCGATGCCCGAGGTGCAGATGCTCGCGGTGATCGTCGCGTTCACGAAGATCTCCACTCTCGTCGAGACGCGCCCGGGCGCGGGCCTGTGGCTCTACGGAGCAGCGGCGTTCTTCACGCTGCTCGCATGGAGACGATTCGATGCGAGCGTGTTCACAGCCGCGATGGTTCGGCAGAAGTTCGGAGGCCCATCGTGACGCAGATTCTGAGCTGTCCCGTGTGCAGCCGCAGCTTCGAAGCGCGGTCAAGTCCCTCGGTGTGCCCCGACTGCGGACAAGGCGTGCACCGGCGCAGGCGAGGCAGCCTGATGCGGTCCGCAGCGCTTGCGATCGCAGGTGCGTGCATGCTCGTGCCGGCCTATGCGCTCCCAGTGCTGAGCCTCGAAAAGCTGGGGCGGCTGCACACCGACACAATTCTCTCCGGAGTGATAAAACTGTGGAACCAGGGAATGTGGGGCGTGGCGTTTATCGTGTTCACGGCGAGCCTTGTGGTTCCAGTCATCAAGCTCACGTCGATCGGATTTCTCCTCGCGGCGGTCCGATGGCCCGGGATCGCCTCCAAACCGGCGCTCACGCGACTGCACGGATTCGTCAATTTCATCGGCCGCTGGTCGATGCTCGACATCTTCCTCGTCGCGTTCCTTGTCGGCATCGTGCGCTTCGGAAAGCTCGCGACTGTCGAGGCCCGCCCGGGCGCAGTCGCGTTCGCCGCAGTCGTGATTCTTACGATGCTCGCCACCTCCGCTTTCGATCCACGCCTGCTTTGGGACCGCGACTCGGCTCCAGCGCGCGGCGCCGCGACTGAATGAACTCTCCTGCCACACCTGTCCCGGCGCGCTCACGTCTTGTGTCGCTCATCTGGCTCGTGCCGATCGTCGCGTTGGTTGCCAGCGCGTGGCTCGTCATGCGCCAGTTTCGAGAACACGGCCCGGTGATTGAAATAGTGTTCGAGAACGGTGCCGGCATCGATGCGGGCACGACGCCACTCGTCTACAAGGGCGTCGTCTGCGGCGTCGTGAAGGAAGTCGCGCTCAATGAGGACCTCAACGGCGTGACGGTCCGCGTCGAACTGAAGCCCAGCGCCGAGCCGCTTGCCGTGGAGGGTTCGCAGTTTTGGATCGTGCGTCCGGAGATCGGGCTCTCCGGTGTGAAGGGCATCGAAACCCTGCTCAGCGGCGCGCAACTGAGAGTGCGCGCCGGAAGCGGCGCGCCCGCGTGGCAGTTCCGCGCGCTGTCAAAGTCGCCCTCGTATGAGACGGAAGTGCCGGGGCGTCACTTCGTGCTGCGTTCCACGACACTCGCCGGGTTGAACCAGGGATCGCCGGTATACTTCCGCGACATGAAAGTCGGCGCGGTGGAGGAATACGAACTCTCGCCGGACGCAACCCGTGTGCTCATCACGGTCAACGTCCACGAGCCGTATCACGCGTTCGTGCGGCCCGAAACCCAGTTCTGGAACTCGGGCGGCATCAACGTGAAACTCGGCCTGCTCGGTGCCGAGCTCCGAAGCAATTCGCTCGAGTCTTTCCTCTCGGGAGGCGTGGCCTTCGCGACTCCGGACGAATCCGCGAATGGTGAGCCAGCGCCCGAGGGCACCGTGTTCGAACTCCGCGACGAGGTGAACAAGGACTGGCTCAAATGGGAGCCGAAGTTCGCGCTGCCGGAGCCTGAAGCCCCTCTTGGAGCTTCGGACTCGCCGCGTTGACTCCGGATGCGTGCGCGAGGCTTGAAGCCCAAGCCGATCCACAAATCCCTTCCGACTCGCCGCAAAGCGCTACGAGGAAATTGTCGCGTGTCGCCTGGAAGCCACTCACCGCAACACACTGCAAAATGCGATCTGGAACATGTCACCTAATAGGTGACATTTGATTTTGCCTGCGACGCGTTGCGTCGGGTCACAGGATCGCGCGAAGGCCGTCGCTGCCGTGCTTGGATGCGAGCACGTAGACGAAGCGATCATCGGCCCAACTCGCCGTAACGAACTCACCTTTCTGCTGGAACGTAGGCTCGGTATCGAGCCCACGGTCGTGGAAGCTGTCGCGCGGCGCGATGTAGACGTGGAAGATCTTCCCGTTCCTGCGGAAGCAGACCTCGACGACAAGCGCCCCGGCGATCCTCTGTGAGCGGCAGCCCTTGTCGATGAGCGTCTGGAGACCGAGCGGCATGCCGTTGCGCAATCGCGTCTCGGGATTCTCGAGCCAGGTCCCGACCTCGCCATACTCGTCGGCGTGCTTGGAGCGCGGGTGCGCGCCGTTCATCTCGGTCCAGGCGAAATCAACGACTGAATTGACAGACGCCAGCTCCTGCGGCGGAGCCTTCACGAGCTGCATGACCGCGAGCGTCCCGACAGTGAGCGCGACTGCTGCGGCCATGCCCGCCCACCACGGGAGCGCCAACACCGGGCGGTGCGCGTTGCTGAGCTTCTTGCCTGCGAGAATCGAGTCGCGCAGGCCGTGAGGCACAACGACGTTGCCGAGCCCGGTCGCGATCGCGGTGTCGAACTGCTGCTCGCGTTCGAACCACGCGCGCAGTGCCGGATCGCGCTCCGCCTGGGCGAGCGCTTCTGCGATCGCTGGATCGTCTGCGTCGCTGCCGTTGGGACGGTAGCCCTGCAGCGTGAACTTTGCCTCGTCGTTCGTCATTTTCCGGCCGTTCCTTTCTTCAAATCGGGAAACTCCACCACGGTGCCGAGCCGGCTGGCCGCCGTCTCCTTGTTTGCGAGCAGTCGCCGCAACTGGATCTTGCCGCGCGACAGGCGCGACATGACCGTGCCGATCGGCACGTCGAGCGACTCCGCTATCTCGTGGTAGCTCATGTCCTGAAGGTAGAAAAGCACCAGCGGTGCGCGGTAAACTTCGTCGACCTGCTGGAGCGCCTCGACGATCTGCGATCCGTCGAGTCTGCGTGCGTGGTCGATCTCCTCGGCCGCCACGTCGTCCGCTCCCGCGGGCAACTCCTCGATCGATTGCACGCGCTGGTCGCGCCGCCGTCCGCGAAGAAACTCGCGGTAGAGCGTCGTAAAGAGCCAGGTCTTTGCTTTTGTGTCCTCACGTAGTTGGTGTCCTCGCTTTGCCCAGATGAAGAAGGTCTGCTGGACGAGGTCGCACGCATCGGCCTCCCGTCGCGCCAGGCTGAGCGCGAAACGGTAGAGCGCTGTGTAGTGCGCATCGACGAGCTGAACAAAAACATCCGAGGGCATTTCCAATTGGGAGATTGGGCGGTCCATTCCTATTCCCAAGAGTCTTTTGAGAGTCTGTCCATCGGATCACGGAAAAGTCGTGTCTCCGTCGAGGCCGGATCGCGCCCTACCTGAACCTCGTCACTCTAGCGAAGCTACTTGTCCTTCAGCTTCGGCCAGTTGGCCTCGCCATTTGTGATGTTGTCGGAGGCGTCCTTCTCCCAGGTCTCCTGAACGTCCTTGTTGTAGTTCAGGTAGAGCTTCCCCTCGACGATCTTCCATGCCTTGGGGTCGACGTCGGCTGTGTAGCCCTGGCTGACAGCCCACGCGCAGTAGCCGCCGAACTGGGGTGCGTAGCGCGCGGGCTCCTTCGCGAATGCGTCGCGGTGCTCCGCGCTGGCGAAGCGCCACTTCGCGCCTTCCCACTCGAACGTGAACTTCGCGTCGCCCTCGACGGGCTTGGCGTCTGTGAAATAGGCGACCGGATCGTAGCCCTTGATCGCGAGGCCGCGCCAGTTGGTGTTAACCGGAGCGGCGGTAAGGGAGGTCGCCGTCAATGCGGCGGCCAGAAGTGCGAATCGAAGTTTGTGGAGGGTCATGGTGTGTTCGTTATCAGATTCAAAGTCGTGCTCCCAAGAGTGGAAGCGCGCGGCGATACATCCCCAGGAGCACTGCCGAGGAGATCCACACGATCACCGCGAGGGCGAAGAGTGTGCCGCCGTCGTCCTGCACGACGATTTTGAGCTTTGTGAGGTGGAAAAGGATCGCGCCGCTCATGACGCCAATCGCAAGAAGCGCTCCGGTGGCAACGCACGCGGCGATCGGCAGCACGAGCAGGATGCTCGCGATGAGCTCGATCACGCCTGAACCGATCCGACCCCACGGCTCCTGCCCTACAACCGTGAAGATGTAGACCGATTCCGGGGCGCCGGTGAATTTGAAGAAGAGCGTCTGCAGCAGGATCACCGCCGCGGCAACGCGGAGGATCCAGCCTGTGATCAGAAGTGGCTTGGGCAACGAGACGGAGTTGTTCATGGGCGGCAATGTGAGCCGCCAGCCCGCGCGCCTATTCCCGCCAATCCGGGAAGCTCAAGACTCCTCGCGCGATGCGGTCGCCTCGGCGCGGAACTTCTTCAGCGCGCGCACAAACGTCTTCGCGCCGCCCTGCGTGTAGCCGAGCCTGCCGATCTCCTCGCCGGAAGCATCGAGCAAGATCACCGTCGGGTATCCGCCCACATCAAATCGCTCGGAGAGCGCGTCGTTCTGGGCCTGCAGTTCCGTGGGGAGCTTCGTCTTCCTCGGAAAATCGAGGCGCACGAGGACGAGGTGCTCGCGCGCGTAGTCGAGGAACGCCTGCTGCTCGAAGACCTCCGCTTCAAGACGATGACACCACACGCACCAGTCCGATCCCGTGAAATCGAGCAGGACTGCCTTGCCTTCGTCCTTCGCAGTCGTCAGCGCGGCCTCGAAGTCGGTGCGCCAGAGATCGCCCGGCACGGCAGCCGCTTGATCTTCGCCAAATGCAGCGCCCGCGACAAACAACAGGGCCGCGAATGCTTTCAATCGTGTCTTCAAGTTCATGGGTTGGGATTCTCGAGAATTGTCGTTTCCTCCTCTTCGGGCACCTGCTGCATGAATCGGAGCGTCTGCTGCACATTCGATGCAACGGGTGAACCCTCCTTGATTCCCGGCGCAAAACGCCACATTCGAACGGCTTCGACTGCGGCAGCCGCAAAGAGCGGGTGTGAAGAGTCGACGGCCTCCACTTCGCGCGGAATTCCATCGACAGACACAACCATCCGGACGGTCGCATGCCCCTCTACACGCGAGCGATTCAGGTCATAGGGGTAGATCGGCGCCGCTGTGTAGACGGGTTTGGGTGGCCGGTCCTTGGCGAACGGCACGGCGGCCTTGAGTTTCTCAAACTCCTCGTCCGACGGAGGTGTCACCGAGCGAGTGCCACTCCTCTCGATGATCTGGGCGATCACAGTTTCGGCATCATCGTCGAGCATGGGGTATGCGATGCGGAAGAGGCGTTTCGCACCCTCTGGATCGATCGCCTCGCCGATGCCGCTTTGCATTCTCTGTGCGAGCAGTGCGGCCGCGCGCTTGTCGCCGGAGTCTGCCAACTCGTGCAAGATCGACCGGGACTTCTCGCGCTCTTCCTGCGTCTCTCCTGCGATGCTCTCGATATTCGCCTTGACGAACACTGCGCCATCGACGCCCGCTGCAACCGCCTCGTTCGCGTATTGCCGCGCCTTCGCGACATCCAAGGGCACGCCGACGCCGGTGTAATAGTGCCACGCGATCATGGTCAACGAAGCCTCGCGGCGGGTCCCGACCATTCTCGCCAACAGTTTACTCGCCGCGGCTGTGTTGCGCACACCAGTCGGCCCGCTCCCCAGGAGTTCCAACGCCACTTCCGGGAGCGAACCCGACGCCTCGATGAATCCAGGCTTGGCGACTTGTTCCTCAAGATGTCTTGCGATGGCCGATCGTTCGCTGGCGCCGGCATTCTGCACGACTTGCATGAGGGTGCTTTTCGCCCATTCATCGGATCCCTCGAGCAGGCAGATGCAGACGTGTTCGAACGCACGGATCGGATCCTTGTCGGTGCCGAGTCCAAGGAGAAAGTGGTAGGCGAGATTCCCGTGGGCGATCGCGAGGCCATTCTTCGCGGCGAGGTGGAACCATGTGACCGCCTCCTCGTCGTCGCGTTCGATTCCGATTCCCTGCCGCAGCATCCAGCCAACGCGATTCTGTGACCAAGCATCCCCTTCGCGGGCCGCGCTTTCATACCACTCGAACGACTTCGCGTCGTCCTTCGCGACGCCGATTCCGGATCCGTGGATCTTTCCCAGCTCGCGCATGGCATGCTCGTTGCCTCCGGCCGCCGACTCTTCATACCACTTTCGCGCACGTTCGAAGTCAGGTGCCGCCCCGCCTTCTCCATTCATCGCCATCCAGCCAAGCATGTCCGCGGCGTATGCGTAGCCAGTGCCGGCGGCTCTCTCAAACAGGCGGGTCGCCTCGGCGATGTCGGCCGGCACGCCTTCTCCCTTCCGGAGCATGTTTGCCGCGTCTGTCATCGCCTCGGGGTTTCCGAGATCGGCCGCCCGGCGCGAAAATCCATAGGCCGCTTCCAGATCACGCTCCAGCCCCGGTCCGCCTTCTCGCAACAGGTCGCCGATCTCGACCATCGACTCCACGTGCTCCTGAGCCGCCGCCTTCCGATACCAACCTGCCGCGGCTGCAACATCTTCTTCGACGCCCCTTCCGAGCCTGAGTCTTTCGGCGAGGATGTATTGCGCCTCGGCGTGGCCGGCTTCCGCGGCTGACCTGATCAGCTGGAGTTCGCGCGCCGGGTCGGCCGCACCGGTCAAGCCGAGCCCGACATAGAGTGCGAGGCGCACCATCGATTCCGGCTCCTTGTGTTCCGCAGCGCGTTGGAGCCAGTAGATGTGCTGCCCCATGTCGGGTGTCGTCCAACCCCCGTTCAGAAACGCGGTCGCAAGGTTCGCTTCCGCGATTGGGTCATCGTCGCCAGCGCGATCCATCATCCAATAGAGCGCCATCGACAAACGAGGCGCGCACATACCGTCCTCCACGGTCAGCCACCGTGAGATGCCGCGATCAATCGTCACTTCGGTCGGTAACATTGCGCGGAGTTCAGCCGCCTTCCCGGGATCCGGTGCATCGCTGCCGAAGCCAGTCGTGTGTCTCCAAGCCAGATAGCGCAGAGCAGGTTCGTATCCAACAGCCGCGGAGCGCTCGAGAAGCGGAAGGGCCTTCTCGTGCGACACGATCACGCCCGCGCCGATATCCTGAAGGAAGCCGGAGATGAACATCGAGGCCGCGTCGCCCGCACCCGCACCATCGGCGACCAGCGCAAACGCGTCCTCGGGCCGGTCGCGCACGAGCGCGTCCAGGGCCCTTGCATACGGTTGGGATTCGCCGGACTCCACGACGCCGGCGGACGCCACGGGAGCGACAAGCAGGAAGGCTGCGAGGATTCCCGCAACGCGAACGATTGATGTCATGGGGACAGAAGAAGACGCGAAGTTCATCGAGTCCCGAATCGGCCGCCGTCGTTGTGGGATCAATGACGCCGCCGGGACACTACTTCTGTCGCAGCGACCGCCTCCCGCCAAGACGAAATAAAGCGAGGCGGCGGACGAATCCGCCGCCTCAAGGTCGATACGATGAGACTATTGAGTGATCTCGCGGTAGGTGCCGTTGCGCACGACGGTCCGGAGCTTCGCCGAGGATGCGAACCACTTCGCGACCGTCGGGTCGTTGCTGATCGCGTCAAGGTTCGCGGCGAGCCGCTCGGCCGAGGGCGTATTGACCGAGACGAAGTGCGTCGCTTCACTGCGGCCGGCGACAGCGCGGTAGACGTTCATGTGGCAGTCCTGAAAACCGAGTCCATTGAGAACTCCGCGCAGTTCGTCGATGGCGGCGAGGTAGGCGGCCTCGTCGCTTACGTTGACCCAACTGTTGTAGATCCACGCTCCCTTGTGCGTGCCACCCCAGCGCACTGCTTTCCACGAAGTTTGAGGTCCAAGCGTGCGCACTGCATCGAGCTGCCCGCGGCGTGCGATGAGATCGGGAAGGGCGAAGACCGCCGTCGTGTTCTTGCTCAGCGTGGCGAAAGACTCGCCGGCCGTGACAACGAACAACTCGCCGGTGTCCATACCCGCAGTAACGCCGAGGTAGATGCGGAAGTAGTTTTCGAATCCGAGCTTCTCCTTGGTGATCTCGTTGTTTCGGGCGAGCAGTGTCGCGTAGACGTCACTGTCTTCAGCAGAGACCTGCTGGATCACGATCGCCGGAAGGACCGGAGCAGTGGCTTGGGAAAAAGCGGGAACGATTCCCGCCGCGAAAAGCGCCAGCAACGGCGCGACGAACCTGATGATACGGTTCATAGTGTGGACCTGTGGTTCTTGGGGATTGTGCTCGCACGCCCGCCATGCCCTGTGAAAGCGACATCCTGCAAGCAGGCCCGCGACGCACAAGATCACGGGCCGGCTCCCTGACTACCACAGCGCACGAAATTCGCAAGAGACAGACGCAGGCGGTGTGTGGCGGTATTATCCAGCAGGTTTCGGATCTGGCTGTGGGTCGGGGTTTATCCCCGACAGGCAGTCACGCGCACGCCTGTTGATGTCGGGCATAAAGCCCGACCCACATGAAGCAGACCAGCTGGTCGCAGGTTCAGTATTGGGTTCGCCGGCACGGCACTCGGGAATGGTTGTCCCGCCCGGCGTAAACGGCAGACTGCACCCATGTTTTCCCGCTCCCGCGATGGTCCCCCATGCATCATGTTGGTGGCGCTGGCTCTCGTGCCGGCGTTTAACGTCCTCATCGCCGGAGAGCCGCACGCGGAGATCGACGCGATGATGCGCGACCTGCACGCGCGCGACCTTTTCCACGGCGCGATCATCGTGGCGGACGCAGGCGCGGTCGTTTACGAGGCGAGCTTCGGGATCGCGAACCGCGAGGAGGCGGTCACCTTCACGCTGGATACGCCGAACGACACCGGGTCGATCGCGAAGCCGCTCACGGCCCTGATCGTTTGGAAACTCCACGCGGACGGACGGCTCAGTGTCGACGATCCGGTGCACAAACACCTCCCCACGTTTCCCTACCCCGCGATCACCGTGCGCCATTTGCTCGCGCACAGCAGCGGGCTGCCAAACTACGACTGGTTCGAGAAGGCGTGGCCGGCCGGCACGGTGTGGACCAACGAGCGCTTTCTCACAACCCTCGCGAGCGAGCAACCGCCGTTGGAATTCGAGCCCGGCAGCCAGTTCAATTACTGCAACACTGCCTACGACATCGCTGCCCTCGTCGCGGCCGCCGCGGCGGGCGAGCCGTTCGAATCACTCGCGCGCGACTGGATCCTCGCACCTCTGCAGATGGAAACCGCGTTTATCCGACCGGCCATGTTTGCCGACTGGAAGGACACGCGCACCCGAGGCTACCGGCTGAAAGACGACGTGTGGGAAGATCACGACGCGTTCGACAACGAGGGCATGGTCGGTGGCGGCAACTTCTACCTTTCGGCGCGCGACCTGCACCGCTGGAACATGTCGTTCCTCGAAAGCCCTCTCCTCCAGGCTGCGACGCTCGCCGAAGGAATGAAGCCCGCCACGATCGGCGGCATCAGCTCGGAGCTCAACTGGCTCAGTTGGAACCAAGCCGACGGTGGCAACAAGGCGTGGTATTCCGGCGAGCACAATGCGTTCAGCACACGCGTGCATCGCGACCACGCGGCGCGCCGCTCGATCGTCTTCACGTGCAACAACACGCCGCCGCAGTGGCTGCTCCCCGCGCTCATCCGCGCGATCACCGCCGTGCTCGACGGCGCGTCGCCCGAACCGCTCGTGCCGCCGGAGATCCGACAGGTGCCGCGTTCCGAACGCGACGCCATCGCGGGCCATTACCCGCTGCGCGACGGTGCGCTCGCGATCGAGAACACGTCGGGCACGCTGCACGTCACACCCGAGGGAGGAGTGCGCTACCGCGCGTTCGCCATCGGCGGCGGCATTTTCTACGTGCCCGGGCTCGAGCTGTGGTTCTGGTTCGCGCCGGATCTCGAGCTCGTCGCCTCGCGGGTGACGGGAATCGAGAAGGCGAAGCGCCATCGGTGAGGTCGCATGCTATTTTTCTTAACTACGCTGCGCGCTCGACGCGAAAGCGGCAGAGGACTGCCGCACTCCAAGGCCTGCGGCGCCAGAGGGCTGCTCCAAGCTTCGCGTCAACGTCTTGGAGTGCGGCACTCCTGTGCCGCTTTTCCTCATCCGCATATAGGTTCTCGAAACGCTCAACCCGCGTCCCGCTGCTCCCCGCAGCGGGCTACACCCCCAGACCCGAGATCCCAGACCCTGGACCCGAATCTCATTCCGATCGCAGCGCCGTGATCGGATTCACACCGACTGCCCGGCGCGCGGGCACGTAGCACGCAACGAGCGTCGCTGCGACGAGGAGAGCTGCCGCGGTGACGAGCACGACCGGATCCCACGGCTTCACGTCGTAGAGCAGGTTCGCGAGCACCTGCCCCACTAGAAGGGAAAGTATGATGCCCACGCCGACCGACACTCCAACTTGCTGCACAGCCTGTCGCATGATGAGCGCAAGGACATCGCGCCGCTCCGCGCCTAGCGCGATCCGGATGCCGATCTCGCGCGTGCGGCGCTCGACTGCGTAGGCCTTCACGCCATAGACACCGACGACGGCGAGCAGCAGAGCGATCGAGCCGAACACCCCGAACATGAAGGCACCGAGCTTCGTGATCCAAAGCGTGATCGTCCGACCCATCTCCTCGGCGAAAGGGCTGACGTTGAGCACCGGCATGGTGGGGTCCACCTCGCGCATCGCTGCGCGTAGTGTTGGCAGATAGTTGAGGACCGCGTCCGGATCTTCGGTCTGGAGGCGCACCATCACGTAGACGCCGGGGCTGAAACTCTTGGCGAGCGGCACGTAGATGCGCCTGCGGGCCGGGGCATCGTCCTGGATGTCGTGCCTGTGCCACGAAGTAATGCCGACGATCTCCATTTCGGCGGACGAGCCGTCGGAGGGCGCCTGCGTGTAGCGCACGCGCTGGCCGAGCGCATCGCCCTCGGGAAACAACGCCTTGGCCATCGTCTCATCGATGATGCACACCGAGGGCGCGCTCTTCTGCATCGTCTCGACGTCGGTGAAGTCGCGGCCTTGCAGGAGACGCACGCCAATCGAGGCGAGGTAGTCGCGCGTGATCGCCGTGTAGATGCCGCCTGTGCCCGGCCGCGGTGCGTCGGGCCCGGCCGTTTCCGGAATGGGCGCATTCGCCGGCATGATGCGCGAGGTGTTCGTGATGTTACCGTAGGGAATCAGCGTCGACATGCCGGCCGCCGTCACTCCGGGCAGCGAGCGGACGCGTTCGAGCACGACTTGCTGGCGGCTCGCGGCCTCGGCGCCCCTTATGTTGATCAGCGAGTGGTCGATCTCGGCGACGATCGCGCCCTTCGGGTTGAAGCCCGGCATCACGCCGCTCGCGTTCAGCGCGCCGCGCAGGAAGAGGCCCGCGGCAAACAGCAGGACGAGCGAAAGCGTCATCTGCGCCATCACGAGAATATGGCGGCCGGCGAAGAACCTGTTCCAACGTCCGTGCGCCGCCTCGTCGCCTGCCTGGGCCTTCAGGTCGTTGACAACGTCGGCCTTCGAAGCCTTGAGCGCAGGCCCGAGGCTGAAGACAAGCGTCGCGAGCATGCACGCGACGAACGTCGCCACGACCGCGGTCGCGTCCGGCGTGAGCTGGCTCGTGAGCGCGAAATTGAAGGTGCGCAGCAATCCCTCGAACGATTGCTCAAGAAGGCTGTTCGACCACACGCTCAGGAGCACGCCGACGGCACCTCCGAGCAGCGCGAGCACAAATCCCTCGATGAGAAGCTGGCGGACGATCTGCCAGCGCGTGGCGCCGACTGCGAGGCGGATGGCGATCTCGCGTGTGCGCGCAGTGCCTCGCGCGAGAAGCATATTGGCGAGGTTGAGGCTCGCGATAAGGAGCACCACCGCCGCCATTGCGACGAGAAGGACGCCGATGAGTGACACCGCCTCATCGCTTTCGGGAGTCGTGCTGATGCTGAACCTCGAGGGCACGGTGACGATGAGGTCGCGCGTGCCCTGCGCATCGGACGGCTGGATTGCGGTGAGTTGCTCGGCGAGCGCCGGAAGGCGCTCCTTCACCGACTCTAGCGTGAGGCCCGGCGCGAGGCGTGCAGTTACGTTGAGCGCGTAGAGCTTTGGGTTTTCGAGATCGGTCAAATCGGTCTCGGCAAATGCACCCGAGGTGAGGTTGAAGACTCCCATCGGCAGGTAGAGTTGGGGCGCGAGTGCGGCGCTGATTCCCGAGAACCCTTTCGGCGCGATGCCGACGATCGTGTGCGGCCGGTCATTCACGTAGACAGTGCTGCCGAGAAAATCCGCGCGGGCACCCGTCTTCTCCCAGAACGGGTAGCTCGCCACGGCGACCTGGATACTCGCATTGGGCCGCGATTCCGCGGCGTTGAACCAGCGGCCTGAGTGCGGGCGCGCGCCAAGCACGGAAAAGAAGTTGTCGGAAACCGAGCATACGAAGCTGCGTCGCATGTTGCCAGGTTGCAGCCCCACCCCGGCGAGGCCGAGCCCGACCGCGGACACGTCGGCGAACGCGCCCTCACTCGAACGAAGCTCCATGAATTCCGCGTGCGAAAACTGGCGGAAGTCGCGTGTGGCATCCTTGCGCGCGGAGAAGACGTGGACGACCTCCTCGGCCTTTTCAACGGCAACCGTCTTCAAGAGCAGCCCGTTGACGATGGAGAAGATCGCGGAGTTGACGCCGATCGCGAGCGCAAGCGTGCCGGCGGCGACAAACGTGAATCCCGGAGACTTCGCGAGCAGTCGCAATGCGCGGCGGATTTCGATGAGGAGGTCGGTCATGGGGAGTGGAAAAGGGAGTGAGGGATGAAGGGAGTGAGGGGATGGGTCGGCGTCGTTCTCATTCTCGTAATCCTAATCGTTCTCTCGAACAGTCGTGCTTCAGGCGTAGCAGGATCGGGTCAAATGAGAGAATGAGAAAGATAACGATTACGAGAACGATTCACTCGGCCCTCAAGGCAACCATCGGGTCGACTTTGGCGGCCTTGCGGGCGGGCAGCCAGCACGCAAACGCGGTGGCGACTCCGAGCACGACGGCCGCCGCGAGATAGGCCGCAGGATCGGTGGCGCTCACGTTGTGCAGTTCGGCGTTGAGGAGGCGGGTGAGTGCGAGTGAAGCCGCGATGCCAACGACAAGGCCGGTGAGCAGGAGCGCCCCGCCCTCTCTTAATACCATAGCGACGATGTCGCGCGCGTTTGCCCCGAGCGCGGTCCGCACACCGATCTCGCGCGTGCGCCGAACCACCTGGAACGCCAGCAGCCCGTAGAGTCCCATCGCAGCGAGCAGCAAGCCGAGCGCGCCGAACATGCCGATGAGCAGCACCGCAAACCGGTCGTTGGCGTAGCTCGCGTCGACGAGTCGATCGAGAGTGTTAAAGTTTGCCGCCGCGATTCTCGGATCGACCGTTGCGAGCGCGGCGCGCGCCGGCGCCTCAAGCGTCTCGGGTGCGACCGCGGCCTCGATCACGAACGTGACCGTGTCCGCGAGATACCCGGGATTCTGCGCGTAAGGCAGATACCAGTTGCCGACGACGTCGCCGTCGTCGCGATCGATGATCGCCTTTCGGTCGGCTGCAACGCCCACGACCACGTAGGTTGGACGGGTGCTGTCGGCGCGGCCGCGCTTGATCGTCTTGCCGACTGCATCCTCGCCCGGCCACATCCGCTTCGCGAACCCTTCGCTCACTACGGCGACGAAACGGCCCTCAGCCCGGTCGGTTTCGTCGATCGCGCGCCCCCGCAGGATCTGCACGCCGGAGTCGCTGAAGTAGCCGGGAAACACCATCCGGTGATAAGCGAGATAGTAGCCACGGGGCTCGGGCGGCGTGGTGCCTTCGGGCGTGAGCGCCGCCAGACTGAACGCCGGATACATCTGGTGCGGCGTCGTCGCGTAGGCGGAGCGCACTCCCGGAAGCGCGCGAAGCTGCTCGAGGCCTTGTTCCACATAGCGCACGCGATCGCCGTGCTCCGCACGGAGCCGGTCCGTGAACGTCACGTCCATCGCGAGCCGGTTCTCGATTTCGTAACCCCAGTTCTCCGCGATCAGGTTCTTGAAGCTGCGGACCATGAGCGCCGTCGACACGAGGAGAACGACCGCGACCGCCACCTCGCCCACCACGATCAGCCGCAGCCAACGGCGCGAGCCGGCGTCGAGGGTGCCGCTCCGGCCGACGCCCTTCAGGACATTGCCGAATTGCGCGCGCGAGTTGCGAACCGCCGGCAGCAGGCCGAATCCGAGCGCAAGCAACAGCGCCACACCGGCCGAGAACGCGAGCACCGCGGGGTTCACCTTGATCGGCACGTCGAACTCGCGCAGCACACCACCCGAGGCGTCGCTCCCGAGCGGACTGAGCGCGACGAGCGGATCGATCATCCACACGGCGAGCATAACACCGAGCGCAGTGCCGATCGCCGCGAGCACAAGGCTCTGGGCAAGTGATTCGCGGACGAGCGTGCGCCGGCTCGCGCCAAGCGCCATCCGTATGCTCGAATCGCCCTCGCGCTCGATGTGCCGTGCGAGGAGCAAACTCGAAATGTTGGCACCGGCGATCAGCAGCACGAACGCCGCAGCGATCGTGATCGCGAGCAGCTTCGGCTTGAGATCGGCCACCCAAATTTCGTGAAGCGGTAGCACGGCTCCACCCGTGGCCGCGTTGGCGAGGGGAGACTCTGCGTTGATGCGCGCGCACA
>DATKCJ010000157.1:0-4011 GCA_035513275.1 Opitutaceae bacterium | reverse complement strand
CGCCATCTGACGGACAAAAGTGTCGCCACCTTGTTCGCGGAATTTTTCGACAAGCGCGTTGTCCACATGGCCGCGCAACAGAATGGTGGAGCCCGGGCTGACTTGGAGGAGACGCTTGATGGAGTCGAGGTTGCTGAGATTTTCCTGGTTCGACAGATCGAGCTTGGCGGAATTGGGTTCGAAGAGGAATCGGATGTCTTTGCTCAGAAGCGGGTCACCCTCTAGGGCGCCGCCGGAAGTGCTGCGAATGGGAGCGAGAGACACCGTCTGACCGGCGAACGCGCCCGCAGCCTGGAGCGCCTCCAGATGCTGAAGCACCATGTAACGGTCGGCATCGGTCGGTTGGTCGATGAGCGAGCCGTAAACGAGGATCGCTGAGGAGAAGATGCCACTGAAGCTGCCGGCGGCATCGATCGCCCCGGAGTAGAACGCGATGTTCTCAGGGAGATTCGATAGATGGACCTTCGCCAGCTCTTCCCGCGTCTCTTCGCGGTCCCACTTGAAGGCACGGGCAATCGTGTCCAAGTGCGCCGTGGGGTTGTCGCGCACGAGGCGGTTGCCCTCGAGGACGCCCTCGACGAGGCCGGCGACCTGGGCGGGATTGGCCTGGGCGAATCCCTTGTTTACGACGAGGACGTCGGCGATGATAAGGAGGTTTTTGTTTGTAGTGAGCAGCACAGCGGCTCCCTCGCTCGCCTCAACGACCTCGGTGGTCTTTGGCGCCCACGTGACGCATCCGGCGAGCCGGCCGGAGCCGCTTTGAAGGTCCTTGAGAAAGGCATCGCCCGCGGCAAACGCGTCGAGAGTGAAGAGAAGGTTCACCTTTTCCGGATCAGCTTTCTCGGACGGCGAGTCGAGCATGTGGACGGCGAGCCCCGCTTCTTGGGTGAGGTAGCGGAGAAAAAAGTCGGCCTCGGTGAACTGGGAAGTTACGAGGATCTTTCCCTTGAGGTCGTTAATCCGGCGGATGTCTTTGCGCACGACGAGGCCGTCGGCCCCTCGAGAAAACCCGATCTGCACGGGAACCGTAACCTGGAAGTTGCGGCAATAAGCTGCGAGGACATCAACCGTCGTCGCTGAGGCGGCCAGATGTCCTGTGTTCAAAGCCGGCCAGCTCTCTTCTTCGCTTAACTTGATGCGGACCTTGAAACCGTGCTTGCGGAAGAAGACAGAGTTCTCACTCGGCTCAAGCCCGCCGTTGGCGACGATAATGCCGGCGTAGCCGGCATATTCGCTGAGCTCGAGATCGAGGATATTGTCACGCGCCACATACGTTCCGGCGGGGGGAAGCAACGGACAGGAGTTGATCGGGGCAACAAAATCGGCTGGATCCAAAGAAGGGACAGTGGCCGCATCTTGCGTCTCGGCGACAGTCGGCGAAGCGCCGGGCTTAAGCCTGTCCCACCATTTGTAGGCACCAAGGGAAGCGATTCCGAGAATCAGGAGCGTGAGGACGAATTTTCCGCGGGCGGTCATAGTGCAATTCGGGTATCAGGTCGAAGAATCGTGTGGAGCGCGGTCGGAACTCGCGGGAGAAATCCAGTCGGCGTTGCGTTGGATCAACTCTCAGCGATTTTCTGGCGCTCCGGCGTGGGTTGAGCGGTGGCTGCTGGCTGGGTCATACCCATCTTCTTCTGATATTCCTTGAAGAGCATCGCACCACGCGCCCGCCGCATCTCTTGCTGTCGCTGGATGTTTGAGCCCATCTCTTTTGCGAGATCGAGTGTGGCGCGCATCTGACCTTCACCGCCGGCCGCGGCCTGGCGAAGTTGCTGCATCGACTGGCCCATCTCGCGGCCCATCAGACCCTGTAATTCGGTGATGGAGCCCTTCATCAGACCCGACAGTTGCTCAAGCGAGCGACCGACCGCGACCTTCGCTTTCACGGCTTGGAACTCCCGCTCGAACTTCTGGATTTCGCGCAGGCTGTTGGCGATTATTTCGATGTTCTGCTGGTATAGCTGCTCGAGGTTTGCAAGTTGGGCCTGATTGTCTGCGATATCCTGGTCGATCGCTGCGAGTTCCTCTGCGAAGTGCGAACCGTTCACTTCGTCGTTCGTGGCCGCAGCCGCCTGCAAGAGTCCTTGAGTTTCCTGCTTCTGTCGCTCTTGACGCTTGATTTGATCCTTCAAGAGGGCGATTTGGCCGGCGAGTTGGCCATTCGCGTAATGTGCCTTGTCTGCCTTGGCTTTGGCATCGCGGATGCCGCGCTCGACCACAGCCTGATTGATCGCGTCAGTCTCGGTCGCTTTCTCTGCGGCTAGACCGAGCCAAATAAAGACGCGCTTGAAAGCACGGAAGAAGCCCATGGTGATGAAGGGTTGAGGTTGGTGATTGTGTATAGACGAAAACGCGGTGCAGGGGTGTGCCGGTCATCGCGCTGGGGCCCGAAGTCCGGGAAACCTCTCAGAGTGGCGAGTAGATTGAAACTGCCCGTCATAGCAAACGTGTTCGCTCGGGATCGGAGTCGTCCCGGGCGACCGAAACCGGAGATGCGAAAGAAAAAGCCCCGGGCCTTTCGGACCGGGGCTTGAAAATCGCCCGCGAGCGGGCTCCTACCTTTTGAAGACCGATTACTTCTTCGCGCGCTTTTCTGTGATCGCGGCTTGTGCTGCTGCGAGGCGCGCCACCGGCACGCGATACGGGCTGCACGAGACGTAGTTGAGTCCGATCTGGTGGCAGAACTTCACTGAGTCCGGATCGCCGCCGTGCTCGCCGCAGATGCCGAGCTTGATGTTGGGACGCGTGGAGCGGCCCTTCTCGATCGCCATTTTCATGAGCTGTCCGACGCCGACGGTGTCGAGCGTGGCGAACGGGTTCTTCTTGAAGATTTCATTCTCGGTGTAGGGCATGAGGAAGTTGCCCATGTCGTCGCGGCTGATGCCGAGCGCGGTCTGCGTGAGGTCGTTCGTGCCGAAGCTGAAGAACTCGGCGTTGTGCGCGATCTCATCGGCGGTGAGCGCGCCGCGCGGGACTTCGATCATCGTGCCGACCATGTAGCCGAACTTCACCTTGCGCTTCGCCATCACCTCGGCGGCGACGCGGTGCACAATGGCGACCTGCAGATCGAGTTCCTTGCGGAATCCGACGAGCGGGATCATCACCTCGGGCTTCACCTTGATGCCCTTCTTGGCGACGGCGGCCGCGGCCTCGAACACGGCGCGCGACTGCATCTCGGTGATCTCGGGATACGCGATGCCGAGACGGCAGCCGCGATGGCCGAGCATCGGATTGAATTCGTGGAGCTGCTCGACGCGGCGGGCGATCTTCTCCGCGGGGATGCCGAGCTTCTTGCCGAGTTCGGCCTGCTGCTCCGCGGTGTGCGGGAGGAATTCGTGGAGCGGCGGGTCGAGGAAGCGGATGGTCGCCGGGAAGCCCTTCAACGCCTTGAAGATGCCGGTGAAATCGGCCTGCTGGTAGGGCAGGAGCTTGTCGAGCGCCTTGCGGCGGTCGGCCTCGTTGTCGGCGAGGATCATCTCACGCATCGCGTCGATGCGGTCGCCCTCGAAGAACATGTGCTCGGTGCGGCACAGGCCGATGCCGACGGCGCCGAACGCCATCGCGTTCTGCGTCTGCTCGGGCGTGTCGGCGTTCGTGCGCACGCTCATGCGCGTGACCTTCGAACACCAGTTCATCAGGCGTGTGAAGCCCACGAACTTCTCGGTGGCGGCTGCCTTCTTGTCGCCGTTGAGCAGGCCGGCGATGATCTCCGACGGAGCGGTCTTGATCTCGCCCGCGTAGACGATGCCGCTGGTGCCGTCGATCGACATCGAGTCGCCCTCGGAGAGCGTGATGCCGCTGGCGGTGACGGTGCGCGCGGCGTAGTCGATATCAAGCGCTGCGGCGCCGCAGATGCAGACCTTGCCCATCTGGCGGGCGACGAGCGCAGCATGCGACGAGACGCCGACGCGTGCGGTCAGGATGCCTTCGGAGGCGATCATGCCGCGGAGATCCTCGGGGCTGGTCTCGTTGCGAACGAGGAGCACCTTCTCGCCGCGCTGCTCTGCGGCA
>DATKCJ010000156.1:0-3457 GCA_035513275.1 Opitutaceae bacterium | reverse complement strand
CGACCGGGGTGCGCGTTGGGGGGTGCGAGTTGTCATCGATCGACTCCGCGCTGCTTTTCGCCGGAGCGATCGTTGCGCGAGAGTACTTCGACGACCCGGAAATCACCGAGCTGACAAACCGGCTGCTCGGCGAGGTTGATTGGGAGTGGTTCCGCAACGGTGGCACACTCGTCTCCCTCGGCTGGCATCCGGAGCCCGGAACGGGTTTCTCGCGTTACCGCTGGAACAAATACTCGGAGCACCTGCTCATGAGTTTCATGGCTCTGGGCGTGTCAGCGCGCCCGGTTGAGCCAGAATACTGGCAGAGCTGGGATCGCACACCTCTTGGGCGCTACGGCGATTACGTTTACCTGCAGGAACCTCCCCTGTTTGTTCACCAGTTCCCGCATGCCTTCCTGGATATGCGGGACCGGCGCGACGCACACGCCGACTACTTTAAAAATTCACGCCTGGCGACTCTCGCCCAGCGTCAAATGAGCATCGATTTGCGCCACGAGTTTCCAAGCTGGAGCGAGGTGCTGTGGGGATTGACCGCCTCGGATTCAGCGACCGGATACAAGGCTTGGGGCGGACCGCCGAGGACGCAGAGGTTCAACGCGCTCGACGGCACGGTGGTCCCATGCGCTGCGGCCGGCTCGCTTCTGTTTGCTCCGGCCGAGACGCTCGCGGTGCTCCATCACATGCGCTCGGCACATGGTGACCGTGTTTGGAAGCGCTACGGCTTTGTGGACGCGTTCAATCTCGAGACAGGCTGGGTGAACAAGGATGTCATCGGGATCGATCTCGGGATTTCGCTCGTGCAGGCGGAGAACCTGCGCACCGGTCTGATCCAGCGCTTATTCATGCAGTCTGCCGAGGCGAAGCTCGCGCTCTCCAAGGCCGGGCTGTTCTCCACGCGTCGCGACTTAACTGAAGCCGAGGCAGGACAGGTCCAATCGCTCGCGGCCCTTGCGTGGCGTTCACTCGACAAGACCCCGTCCGGACCCGGTCTACAACTCACGGCCGTCCTCGCTGCGCTCCGGCTGGGCCTGCTGACAGAAGCGGGTGCGCTCGAGCGTGCGCAGCCACTGCTCGATGCTTCGCTCTCCACCGACACTGAAGCTATCGCGCAGCACGCCGCCGGGCTCCTCGCCACGCGGCAGGCGCTCCCGGCTCTCGCCCAGGACACGACCGCGAGCCTCGAGGCATTGCAGTGGAGCGCGATCAAGCCAGGGGGAGGCAAACTCGGCGACGCACAGCGCCTCGCGGTCTTTCTACAGGTTGCACGCGGCGCGTGGCCCGCAGACGAATGGACCTCGCTCGCCCGAACCACCGAGGCGCTCGGGCCCGTGCACGTACTCACATCGACACTGCCGTCCGCATTGCTTCCAGGGCTCTGGCTCGACGAGAGCGAGATTCTCACCGGCGCTTCCGCGGCACAGCGCGGTTATGCGTGGTTGTTTGAGTACTCTCCGACCGCGCCGGATGCGTTCACCCTGGCACTGCTGCTCGACAAGTTTCCGGGCGAGGTGGTGCAGCGGTTCGGATGGACGTTCGATCGTGAGATCGAGGGCTCGGCCGACGAACAGGCCGCACTGCTGATTGCGGCCGCCAACCTGCTCACGGACGGCGGTGTTCGCGCCTGGTTCCAGCAAGATCCCCTCGTAAAGGCAGGTCGCTCTGCGATCCCGGAATTCTCCGAAGCCGCGTTTGGAGCCAACACTTCTGTGTTCGCCCAGCGTGAACTGGCAGGGCGAGAGAACGCACCGGCGCAACGGCGAGTCGTTGCGGGAAGGAACGGCACCGCGCCGTCTCAACACGACTGGCAGACGGTCACGGGTCTTGAGTTCAAGGACTCCGGCGCCGACGTCCTGCCCGGTGACGCTCCAGTGATGATGCGGTTCGCCTTCACGTGGGACGAGCGCGCCTTGCACTTCCACGCCGAGGTGAACGACACCCCTGAGGGCTTCAACGTCCCTCCGCAGCGAAACCGCATGGTGGAGTTGTTCATCGATCCTCCCATGGATGGCCTCGCATGGCTCGGACCGCGCGACTACCAATTCGCGTTCATTCACTCCTCCCACTTCGCACCCGATGTCTCGGGATCAGCGAGGGAGTTCTTCAACGCCGCCGAGTCGTCCACAAGCATCCGGGAGACGGATCATGGCTACACTGTCGAGGCGTCGATCCCGTGGAGTTCGATCGGAATAACGCCGCGCGCAGGCCTTGAGATCGGAGTGTCGCCGGCCGTGGTTTCCGAAGGAACCCGCGAGTGGGAAGCGTCCCTCAAACTCAACTGGTCCTACTATCACGAGAGCGAAACTCAGGCCCGGCTTGGCGTGCTGCGTCTTGAGTGATCACACCACGACATCCCACGCCGCCACCCGCTCCCCCATCACCAACCCGCACAAACGGTGTCCTAATGTGACGAGGGGCACCCGAACCCCTCTTTTTCGGTAATCTCACGACTTCCCAAACCCGAGCAATCAACACAGCCATGAAGACCAAGAATCTCCTGCTAGTCACGTCGGCCATCGCGCTGACGTTGGGCACTCAAGTCCCGCTATGGGCACAGACCGCCGCACCCTCCGATGCTTCCTCCGACGTCGAAGGCGAGGTCGTTGTGCTCGAGTCGTTCTACGTCACGAGCGAAACCGATCGCGGATACATCGCCGTCGATTCGCTCGCAGGCGGTCGCGTCAACACGCCCATCAAGTTGACGCCATCGGCGATGTCCTCCCTCACCCGCGCATTCATCGAGGATGTCGGGATCCAGAATGTCCGCGATGCGCTCAGGTGGTCGCCCAACGTCGTCCCCGCCGACCTCTCCGTCGGCAAGCAACTCGCAAACCCGTTCAACAACTGGGACTACAATTTCCGCGGTGCCGGACAGTCGCTTCAGGGCGGCGCAGGTCCAACACGCAATTACTTCACGTTCTACACCGCGGCCGACAGCTACAACGTCGACCGCATCGAGTTCGACCGCGGTCCCAACTCGATCCTCTTCGGCGTCGGGACTGTAGGCGGCGTCCTCAGCACCTACACAAAGGTGCCGCGGCTCGACAAGAACTTCGCAAACATCACGGCGATCTTCGACGACAACGAGAGCATGCGCTTCGAACTCGACTTGAACCGGCGGGTCTCGGACCGGCTGGCCATCCGCCTCAACGCGCTCTACGACCGGAATCGTGGCTGGCGCAAGAATGACAAGAACGACATGCAAGCCGTCGATCTCGCGATCCTCTTCAAGTTGACAGAGCGCACCTCGTTTCGCGTCGAGCTCGAGAAGGCAAAGTCCGAGGTGACTTTGATCTCAAGCACCTTCGGCGACGGCGTTTCAAGATGGGACGGCATTTCGGTCTCCGACACATGGGGCGCACCCACAGGCGGCACCGGCACACAACCGTCGCAAAGCGCCGGTTGGTGGACGAGCCCCTACAACGTCTGGATTCCCAGCCTCGCAGACAAGGGCGTCATG
>DATKCJ010000155.1:0-8638 GCA_035513275.1 Opitutaceae bacterium | reverse complement strand
CCCGGAGCTCGATCTCAAAATGGTGCTGACCGACACGGGAGACACGACCTACCGCGCGACCGTGGCAGCCAAGTTCCTCGAGGCCGCGGGACGCACCGATGTCGCGATCGGGATCGGACTCCCTGGGGAACTCGAGGAGAGCAACCGGACGCTCGATCCTTGGATCCGCGGCTACAACCTCGCGGACTATCCCGGAACCGTGCACCAGGACGGAATCGATGCGTTCATCGAACTTGTGATGAACTCGCCCGAAACGGTGACTGTCATCGCGATCGGCGGCGTGCCCGGTCTCGCAGCCGCGCTCGAGCGTGAGCCACGCATCGCGGCCAAGGCGCGGTTCGTCGGCATGCACGGCAGTTTCGATGTGGGTTACGGCGGGAGTCCCGACATCGCAGCGGAGGCCAATGTGCGAGTCGCGCCCGATGCCTTGCGAAAAGTGCTCAGCGCGCCATGGCAGGAGAAACTCCTGACTTCGCTCGACACCTGCGGCTTGAGCGACATCCGCGGTGCCGACTACCGCCGGATCTGGTGTGCGACCGACGATGCCGCGGTGAATGCGCTGATCGAAGGCTACGCGATCTTTGCGCCCCGGGTGCCGTGGATGCACTGCGATTTCTTTACGACCCGGTCGACGACGCTTTTCGACTGCGTGGCCGTGCACCTGGCATATTCCGAGAAGTGGGTGGAAATCGAGACCGTCCGGTTTCACATCACCGACGATGGCTTCACCATTCGTGATCCCGCCGGCCCGCACGAAGCGCGAGTGGCACTCCGCTGGACGGATCGCGCGGCCTACGAGACGGACCTGGCGAACCGATTGCTTGCGCGGTGAGTCAATCGCGCGCGTCGGTTGAAGGAGGGGTGGAGTGATTGCGGACACCCCGCGACAACGCAGTCGCTTCGGTCCCGCTCCTTGCGGAGCGGGCTACAAAGAAGCGATGTAGGAGAGACGGCACGCTGCGCTACGTCATGCTCTCGTATGCGTGGATCTCGCGAGGCCTGTCAGCCCAGCGCGGAAGCGTCTCCTTGCGACCGGATTTGGAGTGCTGGATGTGCTTGATCGTTTCCTTTTCCTTTGCGTGTTGCATGAGCATGTCGAGGCCCGCGTAGACGACGTCCTCGACGCTCATCTTTAGGTCAGTCGCGAGTCGTTGAACCGGGGCGAGTTCATCCTTTTCGATGTGAATCTTAACCGTATGCATTGGCTCCTTTCGTTGTTTGGCAGCCGGAGCGGGGTGTTGCCCTACCCTAGTCCGGCTGCGGTCACACCGCGAACTTTATGGTGCGAAAATTCCCATGTTGCATCACGGGTGACTTGGAGCGGCAGATTTTAATCTTCAGAGAATCTGTTTGAGACACAGAGCGCACAGAGCCCCTCGACAGGCTCGGGGCCTTGAGCTTGTCGAAACGGTTCCAAACGGAGGGCACGGAGCAATGCATTGGCCTCTGTGGACTCCTTCTGATCTCCGTGTTCTCTGTGTCGAAAACTCCGGAACTGGATCAAGTGCTCCCGGAGAATCCCGGAAAGAGAGACACGCCTGCATCGAGCGCCTCGGCGAGCCGGCGAATGTAGTCGGCCCGCGGGATTTCGTGCGCACCGAGCGCTTCCATGTGCGGGGTGAGTTGCTGGATGTCGATCCAGCGTGAGCCGCGCGAGGCGAGATGATCGACGAGGTGGAGCAGCGCGAGCTTCGAGGCGTTGGGTCGGAGACGGAACATGCTCTCGCCGACGAAGACGCCGCCGGGATCGACTCCGTAGAGGCCACCGATGAGATCATCGCCCTCCCACACCTCGACACTGTGCGCGAGACCCGTCGCATGGAGCGCGGTGTAGGCCTTGCGCATCGCGGGCAGGATCCAGGTGCCAGGCTGGTCTGGCCGCGGCACACTCGCACACGCGGCGATCACCGCGGGAAAATCGCGGTCGATCGTGAAATTCCATCCGCAGTTTCGCCGCGCCTGAGCGAGACTGCTTGGAACGCGCAGATGATCGAACTCGAGAATCGCGCGCGGATCAGGCGAGAGCCACGGGATCGGCTCCCCTTGTCCGTGCGGCCACGGGAAGATGCCGCGACGGTACGCGGCGTGCAGGTTGGCGACGGTGAGCGGGACATTGAAGGCGACGAGGCCGTGCTCGTCGCGGGGCTCGGGTTCGGGAAACGCGAAGGGCTCGTGCATGATCCGCGATGTCCGCGCCGGCGCGGCGCGATGACGCGCGCACTCAGGCGGCCGGTGATCCGCTTGCAGCTTGTCCGCCCTGTTGGGCGAGCGCGGCCTCGTAGCACTTCAACGCCTCGGCGTAGCGCTGGAGTTTGTTCAGCACGCCAGCCTTCGCGAGGAACGCGACTGAGAGCGTCGGCTCGGCATCGATCGCGCGATCATACGAGGTGATCGCCTCGTTGAGTCGGTTGAGGCGCTCCAGTGCTGCGCCGCGCTTCAGGTGCGCCTCGGGATTCCGCGGGTTCTTGCCGATCGCTTGATCAATGTATGCGAGCGCGACTTCGGGCTGCTGCTGCATGAGCAACGAATTTGCCTTGGAAAGCAGATCGCCTGTTCGCTCGCCGTTCGAGGCAGCCGTAGATGCAGTTTGCGGTGCGGTGTATTCGACGGCAGCGTGATGCAATTCGGTTGGCGGAGAATCCGCACCGTGGTTGTGCGCGGTGGAATCCGGGAGGCCCGACGTCATCGACTCGAGATCGCTCAACCGCTGCTCGATCTTCCTCGCCGTCGAATCGAAATCGTTCTGCGCCGTATGAAGCGCAACAGAAGGCGCGCCCGACGGTGCGGGCAACGCGATGTGGCTGGAGAGTGCCTGGAGTTGCGCAGCGAACGTGATCGCCTGCTGCTTGGTTGACCGCACCTGCAAATAGACGATGGCCACGAGCGCCAGCATGCCGACCGAGGCCATGGTGCCGGCGAGAAGGAGCACGCCCTTGATCATGTCGCGAATGAACGCCTGGTCGCGCTCGCGCTGCAGGGCGGCCGAGGCTTCAATCTGCGCGAGGCGGGCCGCGAGGTTTTCGTTGGCCCGCTCGGCTGCTGCAAGCGCGGCTATGAAGGCCGTCATGTCCGGAGCGGGCGCGAGGATCTTCTCGACTTGCGGCACGGGGGCCGCTGATGCGGCGGCCTCTTCGGGACTCTGTGTGGTCGCGACAGCGGCGGTGTCTGCGGCCGAAGGTTCAGCAGCGGTCGCCTGCTCTTGCTGGGCCGGGGTGGTGTTGTCGGTCTCGGCCGCTTGGGGTTGGCCGGAGCGCTCGGTTGACTGTGGCTCGGAAATCTCGGCGGCCGGCGCGGGCTTGGCGGGTGCCTGCAGCTCTTCCGGTGTCACGAGTTGTGCGGCCGCGAATGACGCCAGCGACAGGACTAATGTCGCCAGCAGGAATCGAAATCGACGGGAAGTGGAACGGGCTGGGGTCATCGCACGCGCGCTGGCCGCGACCGTAGAATGGAGCGCATCAACTTCAAGGCGATTTGCTGACGACTGCGACAAAGGCAGAGGCGCGCCGAGGGGCGCACCTTGCAAAGCGCGAAACGCTTGAGCTATTTAACCAACCGGATCGCGAAAGGATATCGATAAGTGACACCCTCGTTCGCCTTGATCGCTCCAATGACTGTGAAGATGAGCGAGACAATGCCCACCAAAGGTAACAGAAACGCACCGATCAGGACGAAGATCAATGCAAGGCAAATGAGTGCCGCGATGATGATTGTGATCTGAAAATTCAGCGCCTCTTTTCCCTGATCGTCGATGAACGCCGACTCCGCTTTCTTCATCTGCCAAAGAATCAGGGGTCCAATGACGTTACCGAAAGGGATGATGAATCCCGCGAGCGCAGACAGATGACAGAACATCGCGAAGGTCTTCTCATCTTTCGAGGGACCTTGGGTCGGAGGAACAGTAATTTCGGACATGTTGGTGTGTGCTTTGGTGTGGGGAGCCGCTGCGCGGCCACTGGCACGAGATTGCGAAAGCGCGAATCCGAAGCAATTTTGTTTTCTCGGGCGGAAAGGCAGTCGTCGGCACGAAGTTGCGCGGCAAGCGCGCAAACCACAGGGGGAGTTCGACCAGGAACAAGACGGTCGGGCGTAAAGCCCGACCCACAAGTCTACAAGAGCACGTCCGCTCTCAGCGACGGCGGCGCTTCAGGTCGAGCTGGGCGTAGGCGAACCGCATGACGCCCTCGAGCCGCTCGAGTTCCTCGGCGGGGAGGTGGTCCTTGTTCTTGAGAGCCTCCTGGGCGCGGGCGATCGCCTTTTCGACGGCACTTTCATCGATCGCGGCGACGTTGACCGCCTGCTCGGCAAGGACGCTGACCTTGTCGCCATCGATCTCCGCGAAACCGCTTCCGCATGCGATCGACTCGACAGCGCCGCCGCGGGTCACGCGAAGCTCGCCGGCGGCGAGCTCGGTGAGAAGAGGCACGTGGCCCGGAAGGATTCCGACCTCGCCCGTTGACGTGGGCAGCACGACGGTGTCGACCGTGTCGCTGTAGACGCGGCCCTCGGGCGTGACGATTTCGAGCGTAAGCGCCATGGCTTAGGAGGCCTTCGAGGAAGCGAGCACCTCGTCGATGCCGCCCTTCATGTAGAAATCGTTCTCAGCGACCGTGTCGATCTCGCCGTCGAGGATCATCTTGAAGCCGCGGATCGTATCGCGCACTGGGACAATCTTGCCCGGAAACCCGGTGAAGACCTCGGCGACGTTGAACGGCTGCGAGAGGAATTTCTGGATTTTGCGGGCGCGGTAGACAGACAGCTTGTCCTCGGGCGAGAGCTCGTCGAGACCGAGGATGGCGATGATGTCTTGCAGATCCTTGTAGCGCTGCAACACGCGCTGCACGCCGCGGGCGACTTCGTAGTGCTCCTGCCCGACGATCAGCGGATCGAGCGCCTTCGACGACGAGGCGAGCGGATCGACGGCCGGGTAAATACCCAGCTCGGCGATGGAGCGCTCGAGCACGATCGTCGAGTCGAGATGCGCGAACGTGTTTGCGGGCGCCGGATCGGTGAGATCGTCGGCCGGCACGTAGACCGCCTGGAATGAAGTGATCGAACCTTTCTTCGTCGACGTGATTCGCTCCTGGAGGATGCCCATCTCGTTGGCGAGCGTCGGCTGGTAACCGACCGCGGACGGCGAGCGGCCGAGAAGCGCGGACACTTCGGAGCCGGCCTGCGAGAAGCGGAAGATATTGTCGATGAAGAGAAGCACGTCCTGGTTCTTCTCGTCGCGGAAATACTCGGTCATCGCGAGGGCCGTGAGGCCGACGCGCATGCGCGCGCCCGGTGGCTCGTTCATCTGTCCGTAGACGAGAGCGACCTTCGAGTTGGCGAGGTTCTTCTGGTCGATGACGCCGGACTCGCTCATCTCGTGGTAGAGATCGTTACCCTCGCGCGAGCGCTCACCGACACCCGCGAACACGGAGTAGCCGCCGTGCGTCTTCGCGATGTTGTTGATGAGTTCCATGATGACGACCGTCTTGCCGACGCCGGCGCCGCCGAACGCACCGACCTTGCCGCCCTTGATGAAAGGGCAGATCAGGTCGATGACCTTGATGCCGGTTTCGAGGATCTTCGGCTTTGTCTCCTGGTCGATGAGCGCGGGAGCTGGGCGGTGAATGGGGTATTTCTTGTCGAACTTCACGGGGCCGCGTTCGTCGACGGGATCTCCGGTGACGTTGAAGATGCGGCCGAGCACGCCCTCGCCCACGGGCACCGAGATCGGTGCGCCGGTGTCGTCGACTTCGAGACCGCGCACGAGGCCCTCGGTGGAGGACATGGCAACGGTGCGGACGACTCCCTCACCCAGGTGCTGCTGGACTTCGAGCACGAGCGATGTCGTGACGCCGAGCACGGGAAATTCTATGCGCAGGGCCTGGTAGATCGGCGGGATGCTGTCCTGCGGGAACTGCACGTCGACGACAGCGCCGATGATCTGGGTGATTTTTCCTTTGTTCATGATGACGGAATCGGGGGCGTGTTAAATGTTACTGGCCGGCGGAGGCCATCTGCGCGGCGGCGATCTCGAGGATTTCCTGCGTGATCGCGGCCTGGCGGGCCTTGTTGTATTCAAGGGTGAGATCGTCGAGGAGGCTTGAGGCGTTGTCCTTGGCGGTCTTCATCGCGACCATGCGCGCGCTGTGCTCGGAGGCCTTTGCGTCGAGCATGCACTGGTGGATCTCGCGGTTGACATAAAGGGGAAGCAGCGATTCCAAAACGGCGGCGGCCGATGGCTCTATGAGCATCTGGCGCGAATCGGGACGCGATGAGTCGCCGGCGATCCCCTTTTGCCTGCGGATTGCAGCAATCGTCTCGTGCAGGTTCGCAATCGGGAGAAGTGGCAGGACGATCGGCACCTGCACCAGCGTGTTCTTGAACCAGGAGAACATCACCTCGACGGTGTCGATCGTGCCGTCGAGAAAAAGCTTGGTGAGAAACTGGGCCGGCTCGCGCACCTCGGAGAAGTTGACCTTGTCGCTTATGGGAAAGTCGGCGGCGAGATTCCTCTTGGTGCGCGAGATGAACTGTGCGCCCTTGCGGCCGGCGGTGACGAATGTCGCCGGCTCCTTGATCTCGGTGACCAGGCGGAAGAGGTTGCTGTTGAGAGGACCGCAGAGGCCCTTGTCGGTCGTGATGAGCATAATACCGCGCGTCTTCACGGGACGCGGGGTCAGGAACGGGTGCTCAAACCCCTCGATGCGGCTCTCGAGCGCGCCGAGCATTTCGCTCATGAGCATCGCGTAGGCATGACCCGCGAGCGCGGACTGCTGCGCGCGCTTCATCTTCGAGGCGGCGACGAGTTCCATCGCCTTCGTGATCTGGCGTGTGTTCTTGACCGACTTGATGCGCCGGCGGATGTCGCGTGTGGAGGGCACTGGTACGGTGTGAGTTTACTCGATCGCGATGTGCGGTGGCTTGGTCGCGACGCAGATCAGATGACGAAGATCTTCTTCCATTCCTCGAGGGAGGACTTGAGTTCGCCCGCGATCGCCTCGGTCACCTGCTTCTCCTTCAGAAGGTTTGCGAGGAGCGGCGCACGCCGCGTAGCGAGAAACTCGCGCAGGCTCGCCGAGGCCTCGACGATTCGCAGCACGGGGACCGCGTCGAAATAGTTGTTCTGCATCGCCCAGAGGACAGCGGCCTGGAGCTCTACCGCGATCGGGTTGAACTGCGGTTGCTTGAAGAGCTCGACGATGCGGCTGCCGCGGTCGAGTTGTGCCTTCGTGCGCGCGTCGAGGTCGGATCCGAATTGCGCGAAGGCCGCGAGTTCGCGGAACTGCGCGAGCTCGCCTTTCATCTTTCCGGCGACCTGCTTCGTCATCTTCATCTGCGCGGCGGAGCCGACTCGCGAAACGGAGAGGCCCACCGAGACCGCGGGCCGCTGGCCCTGGTTGAAGAGATCGGTCTCGAGAAAGATCTGGCCGTCGGTGATCGAGATGACGTTCGTCGGAATGTAGGCCGACACGTCGCCCGCCTGCGTCTCGATGATCGGCAGCGCGGTGAGAGAGCCGTTGCCGTTTTTCTCGTTCGTGCGAGCGGAGCGCTCAAGAAGCCGCGAGTGCAGGTAGAACACGTCGCCGGGATACGCTTCGCGACCAGAGGGACGCTTCAGCACGAGTGAAATCTGGCGGTAAGCGACGGCGTGCTTGGAAAGATCGTCGTAAACGATGAGCGCATCCATGCCGTTTGCCATGAACCATTCTCCCATGGCCGCACCGGAATACGGTGCGAGATATTGATTGGCGGGATTGTCTGCAGCCGGGGCGGAGACAATGATCGTGTAATCCATCGCACCAGCCTCCTCGAGGGTGCCGATGGTGCGCGCGACGTTGGCGTTCTTTTGACCGATGGCGACGTAGATGGAATAGACGGGACGGAACGATGCATCGCCCGACGCGAGACCGGCCTTGTTGATTCGGGCCTGGTTGATGATCGTGTCGATCGTGATCGTGCTCTTGCCGGTGCCACGATCGCCGATGATCAACTCGCGCTGTCCGCGGCCGATCGGGATCATAGAGTCGATCGCCATGATGCCGGTGAGCAGCGGCTGGGTGACTCCCTTTCGCGCGACGATGCCGTGGGCGATCTTCTCGACGGGGTAGGTCTCCTTCGCATCGATGGGTCCCTTGCCGTCGATAGGGCGGCCAATCGCGTCGACCACACGCCCGAGGAGCGCCTTGCCGACAGGGACGGAGAGGAGGCGACCGGTCGTGCGGCACTCGTCGCCTTCCTTTAGTTTCGACGTATCGCCGAGGAGCACGCAGCCCACTTCGCTCTCCTCGAGATTGAGCGCGATCCCGGTGACATCTCCCGGGAACTGCACCATCTCGTTATACATGACCTCGGAGAGGCCGTCGACCTTGGCGGTGCCATCCGCGAGTGTGCGGATGTGGCCGACGTTTTTCTGAACGGCCTTGTTCTGCAGCTTCTGAATCTGCTGCTCGATTTGTTCTATGACGGTGCTCATCAGAGCTGTGGTATGGGGGTTTTGGAAATTCGGTTTGTCGGTCAGCTCCCGATGGAGAGCGACTCAAGTTGCCCGGCGATGGAGGATTCGAAGACGTCGTCGCCGATGTTCACGCGGATACCTGCGATGAGATCGGGATTTTCTGTGGAAGTGGCGGTGATGGCGCGGCCATAG
>DATKCJ010000154.1:0-5715 GCA_035513275.1 Opitutaceae bacterium | reverse complement strand
CAGTGCGGCGCTCGTCAAGCGCGGCGCGCTTCGCGAAGTCGCCCATCGGATCGAGCGGATCGCCTACCGCGATGAAATCTCCAACGCCGAGGCCGTGCCGACGCTGCCACCTGTGCTCAATTCCGATCAGGTCGCCGCGGTCGCCTCGATCGATGCGGGCATCGCGACGGGAAAGTTCGGCGTGCACCTGCTTCATGGCGTCACCGGCTCCGGCAAGACCGAGGTCTATCTCCACGCTCTCGACGCAGTCCTGAAGGCGGGCGGCGGCGGAATCTATCTCGTGCCCGAGGTCGCGCTCACGCCACAGACGGTCGCGCGGATGCGAGGTAGGCTCGAGGGACTCGGCGGCCACAAGGTCGTCGTCTGGCACAGTCACCTCAGCGAGGGCGAGCGGCTCGATGGGTGGCTCGCGCTCGCGTCGGGTGAGGCGCGCGTGGTCGTCGGCGCGCGCTCCGCAGTGTTTGCGCCCGTGCAGAACTTGCGGCTCGTGATCGTCGACGAGGAGCACGAGCCCGCCTACAAGCAGGACGAGACGCCTCGCTACCACGGCCGCGATGTTGCGGTCTACCGTGCGAAGCTCAACCGCGCCGTCTGCGTGCTCGGCTCGGCGACGCCGTCGATCGAGTCGATCCAGAATGTGCGCCGCGGCCGCTACAAGATCGACCGGCTTCCCGTGCGCATCGACAACCGCATCATGCCGCGCATGCACGTGGTCGACATGCGGCGCGAGTTCCAGAAGAGCCGCGCGCCGGCGACACTCTCACGCGTGCTCATCGACGGGCTCTCCGACCGGTTGAAGAAACGCGAGCAATCGATCCTGTTCATCAACCGGCGCGGATTTTCATCCGCGATGCTTTGCACCGAGTGCGGTTACTTCGCGGAGTGCGATCAGTGCAGCGTGTCGATGACGTATCACCGATCCGACGAGACATTGAAGTGTCACCTTTGCGGTGCGGAGCGCCCGTCGCCGCTTGTCTGCCCGAAATGCCGCTCGCCGAAGATCCGCTGGCGTGGTACGGGCACTCAGAAGGTCGAGGAGGCGCTCAAACAAGTCCTTCCAACGGCGCGCGTCGTGCGGATGGATGCCGACACGATGGGCAAGAAGAACCGTTTCCGTGAAATCCTCGGCGAGTTCCGACTCGGCAAGATCGACGTGCTCGTCGGCACGCAGATGATCGGCAAGGGACTCGACTTCCCGAACGTGACGCTCGTCGGCCTGGTCGATGCCGACATCTCGATGCACGTGCCGGATTTTCGCGCGCAGGAGCGGACGTTTCAGCTACTGCTGCAGGTCGCGGGGCGATCGGGTCGTGGCGACCGGGAAGGGGAGGTGTTTGTGCAGACGTTCACGCCGCAGGCGGCGGCGATACAGTTCGCGCGTCACAATGACTTCGATGGTTTCATCGAGACCGAGGTGAAGATGCGTGAGCAGTTCGGATATCCGCCGTTCCGTCATCTCGTGCACCACCTGTTCCGCGGGCAGAACGTCGACAAGGTGAAGTTTGTCGCGGAGGCGTGGACGCGGCAGGTCGAGCGCGAGCTCGCCGGCAAGCTCGAGATCCGCGGGCCCGCGCCGGCGCCGATCGAGCGCGTCGAGGGCGAGTGGCGTTTCCAAGTCTGGTATCTCGCCGCGCAGGTCACAAAGATCGTGCCCGAGCTCGTGCGAATGCAGAAGGAATTCGCCTGGCCCGACGGCGTCTCACAAATGATCGATGTCGATCCCGTGAGCTTGTGTTGAAGGTAGCCCGCGACCTCCGGGCGCGGGAGAAGTCGACATGTGTAGATCCAACGGTCCATCTCACGCAGTCACAGACTTCATGAAATACTTGATCCGAACTTTCTCATTCCGCCGCATGTTCGCACTCGGCGCTGCGATCGCCTTGGCACTCACCTGCGCCGCCCAACCGACCAGTGTCGTTCCCTCCGCGGACTGGGCGGAGGACATGGCGACGTTCCGTGCGGCGGACCTTGCACACAAGTCGCCGGATGGATCCGTGCTGTTTCTGGGCAGTTCCTCAATCCGTTTGTGGAAGACGCTCGCGGCGGACTTTCCCGGAGTGGCTGTCATCAACCGCGGCTTCGGAGGGTCGCACATTGTGGACGCCATTGTTCACTTCGACGACCTCGTGCTCCCGCACAGGCCACGGCTGATTGTATTCTATGCCGGCTCGAACGACGTCACTTCGGGAAAGTCGCCCGAACAAGTCGCGGCGGATTTTCGCGAGTTCCGCAGTCGCGTCGCGGAGGTGCTGCCTGAAACGCGAATCCTCTTCATCTCGGCCCAGATGGCGCCGGCGCGCTGGGAAATTCGCGAGAAGTTTGCCATCACCAACGCTTACGTCGCAGCGTTCTGCGCGGCCGATGAGCGCCTGGTGTTTGTGGACATGAACCCGCACGTCCTCACGCCCGACGGAGCGCCGCGGACCGAGCTTTACTCTCCCGACATGCTGCACATGGGACCCGAGGGTTACGCTTTGTGGCGCCGCATTCTCGAGCCGCTTGTTCGCTGAGAAGTTTGTAAGAGCCCGCATGCGGGTGATTCGACCAGCAAATCGTTGACGGAAACCCGAGGCATGGCCTGCAAGCCATCTCCCACAGCAGGACTCCGCATCAAACGCAGTTGCGCGGGAGGGTGATTGTTCTGATAGCCTCGGCGCCGTGAGGATTTACTTCTTGGGGATCTGCGGGACTGCGATGGGAAATGCTGCGCTGCTGCTTCGGCAGGCGGGGCACGAGGTGCTCGGCGCCGACAAGGGAATCTACCCGCCGATGAGCGACGTCCTGCGCGACGCGGGCATCGAGGTGCTCGAGGGCTACGACGCAGCGCGACTCGAGTCGCTGCGGCCCGATCTCGTCGTCATCGGCAACGCGATGTCGCGCGGCAACGTCGAGGTTGAGTGGATGCTCGACACGCGCACGCTTCGGTTCACGTCGCTGCCTGCGCTGTTGCACGAGCAGGTGCTCTCGAAGCGGCGCAACATCGTGATCGCCGGCACGCACGGGAAGACAACCACGACGGCGCTCACGGCGTTCCTGCTGCGCGAGAACGGACGCGACCCCGGCTTCCTGATCGGTGGCGTGCCGCAGGATCCGCCGACCGGCACGCACCTTGGCACTGAGACGGACCCGTTTGTCATCGAGGGCGACGAATACGACAGCGCGTTCTTCGACAAGCGCAGCAAGTTCATCCACTACGCGCCACACGTCGCGGTGCTGAACAACCTCGAGTTCGACCACGCCGACATCTTTCGCGACCTCGCGGACATCCAGCGCACATTCCGGCATCTCTGCCGGATCGTGCCGCGTTCGGGCTGGATCGTGGCAAACGGTGACGACCTTAACCTCCACGCGCTCGGCGAATGCGCATGGACGCGAACGGTGCAGGTCGGAGTGGGCGAGGGGAACGATCTTCGGATTGTCGACTTCCAGGAGTCTCCGGACGGTGCGACGTTCCAACTCGTGTGGCGCGGCAAATTGTGGGCGGAGGTGAAGTGGAGTTTGCCAGGACTCTTCAACGCGCGAAACGCAGCGATGGCCGCATGCGCGGCGATGCTCGCGATGCTGCCCCCGCGGAAGCACAACGCCGCAGATCTCGCTTCGGGTGCCGTCGACCCCCACGGCAACGACGAGGATCAAGTCAACCAATACTTGACTAATACCTCGGCGACCGGGGCCCTCTCGCTTGCTCCGCTGTCGCGGTTTCGCGGCGTGAAGCGCCGGCAGGAAATTCTCCACGCGAGCGAAGCGCTTACGGTGATCGAGGATTTCGGCCACCATCCGACGGCGCTCGCGGAGACGCTGCTTTCGCTGCGGGCGCGTTTTCCTGGGCAGACGTTGACCGCGGTGTTCGAGCCCCGGAGCAACACGGCGCGCACACGCGTGCTGCAGGCAGGGTTCTCGCGCGCCCTCGCCGAGGCCGACGAAGTTTACATCGGCGCGGTGGATCGCCCGGGCAAGTTGAGTGATGAGGAACGGTTCGACGGCGCGGCCGTTGTCGAGCATCTAGGCACGCAGGACATCGACGCGTGGTCGTTTGCGTCGAGCGCCGCGCTGCTGGAGCAGCTCGAGCGCGCGACGCTTACGGGTCCTGTCGAGCCGCGAGTGGTCGTATTCTTCTCGAACGGTTCCTTCGACGGAATCATCGCAGCCTACGCGAAGTCCGCAGCGGGCAAGTAGCGTGGGTCGCGAACGGCGAGATTTGCGGACACGGATGAGCGCCGCGGATGGACACCGATGGGACGCAAAGGATCGGTTTGAACGGAAGGCGACGAAGGAAACGAAGGTATGGCAGAGACTAGGGCGCGCTTCAGTTTCGCGCGGTCATTGCGAACGGGAGTTCGCGTCACTGAAAAGTAATGGCGCGGATCGCATTCTTCGGGGAACCGCAATCGTGCTGTTCTGTCCAAGATGTAGCCGGCCGTCGCTCCTTCGCCCGTTTGGATTTGATGCGAGTCCGTCCCAGCCGCTCGCCATGGAAAAGACGAAAGCCCTCAAGATCCTTCGTCTCGCGCGTCGGCACGGCGCCGATTGGGAGCTCGTATGCAAACTCCTAACGACCGCGAGTCGCGGCACGCACGGGCGCGATGCCGGTTGTGATGCGGCGGTCGCCGTGATCTCCAAGTCTGGCGAGATGACTCCCGAAGTGTTTTCCACGGCGTTCGCTGCTGCGCGCAGAAAGGTGCCGGTGCGTGCTTCGAAATCGAAAAAACCGGGCCGCTTAAGTTGAGTCCGACATCCGTAATACCAACGTCCCTTGCCAAATTCACTGGGGACCGCGGAGGACGCGAAGATCAGACCGCCGGCCACTAAAGACATTGAGACTAAAGCTCGGCGAGCCGGATGTGTCTGTATTCAACTTTCATCTTCAGGCCACCGTGGATCTGGATGCCGATCGGCGCTGCGCCGGAGAATCCTTCGTCGGTGAACTGCACTGCCTGCGTGCCGTTGATCCAGACGGTGAAGACCGGCCCCTGCGCGCGGAGGCGGAAGGTGTTCCACTTGCCCTCGGGTTTCATCAACGCGGCGGCGCTGTTGGCGCGGCCCGGTTCGGGGTATCCGGGTTTGCCGACGTAAAGTGATCCCGACATGTCGCGCTTGAGGCTGCGCGATACGCCGAGCTGGAGTTGGATCACTGGCTCGCGGAACTCGATTCCGCTGTCGATCTCACCCGCCCAGCGCACGTCGAACTCGAGTTCGAAGTCGCCGTAGGTTTTTTCAGAGCGAAGCATGCTACCGGTGAGCGCAGCGTCGTTCTCGCCGACGAGCACTCCATCCTCAACCCGCCAGAATTCCGCGGAGCCGGACGGCTGCCAGCCGGTGAGGTCGCGGCCGTTGAAGATCGGCTGCAATTCCGGGACGGCCGCAAGCGCCGCGCGGGTCTTCGTGGCGACCGGCTCGGGCTCGGCGGCGATTGCGGCAGTTGCGACGATGAAGGAGAGGAGGAGTGTGCGGTGCATATTCGGGATGGTTCAGGGGGTTTTCTGCCCGGCGATCTGCTGGAGCTTGATCAGAACGAATTCTGCGGGTTTCACCGGCGCGACGCCGACGAGGATGTTGACGATCCAGCGATCAATGTCGGCCTGTGTCGTTGTTTCGCGGTCGCACTTCACGAAATAGGCGTCGCGTGGTGTCGCACCTTGAAGCGCGCCCTCCCGGAAAATCGCCTGCATGAACGCGCCGATGTTCAGCCGGAGTTGCGCCCAGAGCGGCTCGTCG
>DATKCJ010000153.1:0-9520 GCA_035513275.1 Opitutaceae bacterium | reverse complement strand
ATCGTGTTCAACTCCCGGCCGACTTCCTGCATGATGAACTCGGCCTTGCGGCCGACTGCGCCATCCTCGGCGAGGAGCGTGCGCAGTTGGGCGAGGTGGCTTTGCAGGCGCGTCAATTCCTCTGACACGTCGCAGCGATCTGCAAAGATCGCGACTTCCTTGAGGACGCGTTCGTCGGAGAGTTCGAGTTCGAGTCCGGCCTGGCGCAGGCGCGCGAGCAGCAGCTCGCGATACGCAGGCACGACGCGCGGCACGGCGGCGGTGATGTCCGCCACTGCCTTCGCGACTGCGTCGACACGAGCCACGAGATCAGCAAGTAGCGCTTTCCCCTCTTGCGCGCGCATCGCGAAGAAACCCTTGAGCGCTTCATCGACGGCCGCACTGACAACAGGCCCGGCGACCTCGGCGTCGGGCAACTCGATCCTACCTCGCTGCGAGACGGCAATGCTCCAGAGCAGTTCGGGCGTGGCCCTGAACTCGACGGACTGAGTCCCCGCGATGCGCGCGAGTTCGGCGACCGTCTTGGTGACGAAGTCCGCGTCGATCGCCGCGCCGCCGGAATCGCCGGGAAGGTCGGCTTTCACCGTGAGCGAGATCCGGCCGCGAGCCGCTCGTTGCCGGACGCGTTCCGCGATGTCGGCCTCGAGTGAGCGCCAGTCCTCCGGGACGGAGATCGCGAGATCGAGGGTCTTCCGGTTCACGGAAGACGCCTGCACTGTCACCTCAAGCCGCCCGAGTGCCGCGCGCGCGCTTCCGTAGCCGGTCATGCTGTTCATAGGAGGTTGAAAGTAGACAGCGTCTCGCGGACCGCAAACGGGAAGTCGGAGTCTGCATCCCGAATGTGGGTCGGGGTTCATCCCCGACATGCAGATGTGTTTCGTCGGGCATTAAGCCCGACCCACATGGAAGAGCCGCGCGCCGCCTCAGTCCCCGTTCACGCGCGACTTCAGAAACTCGAGCACATCCTGAAACTTCTCCTTGTTTTCTGGAACAGCCTTCACGAGATCCTCATGGGCTTTGAGCACGAGCTTCGCGCTTTCTGTCTCGCCGACCTTCTCCTGTCGTAGCGCCTCGGGTTTGATGCCTGACGGGCACTCGCCGTTCGAGTCGACCGTCATGATGCGGTGGAGGCCGAGATTGCGAACAAGCTCGAGGTTGCGCTCGCCGATGTTGCAGAGAACCACGCTGCCGGGTGGATCGAGTCGACGTAGCTCGAGCGCCGTGCCGGCCAGCACGCCGAGGAAGGTGCTGTCCATGCTCGCACATCCACCGAAGTCGACCACGAAGCGGCGGCGGCCATCCTTGATCATCTCGGTGAAGAACTCGCGCAGGCACGCGCTGTTTTGGAAGCACGCACGGCCCGCGATCTTCACCGCCGCTGGCTCGCAACTGGCGTCGACGAGGAAGGTCGGTGTTTCGGGCTGGGCCATGGTGTTGATATCGGCTCTTTCCTGATCTGGATCAGGCCGATGTCTTCAGGATTTCGCGAAGCACGTAGGGAAGAATCCCGCCGTGCTGGTAGTATTCTATCTCGATCGGCGTATCGATGCGGCATCGCACGGAAACGTCCGTCACGGTGCCGTCGCGTCGTGTGATGCGCAGCGTCGCGTCCTGCTGGGGCCTGAGCGCTGAGCCAAGCCCGAGAACGTCGAATGTCTCACTCCCGTCGAGCTTGAGCGATTGAGCGCTCGCGCCGTCTTTGAACTGGAGCGGCAGCACGCCCATGCCGACGAGGTTGCTGCGGTGGATGCGCTCGTAGGACTGCGCAACGACCGCGCTCACGCCGAGCAGACGCGTGCCCTTTGCAGCCCAGTCGCGGCTCGAGCCGGTGCCGTATTCCTGACCCGCGATGATCACGAGTGGTTGCCCGCGCTCGCGGTATGCGACCGCTGCGTCGTAGATCGACATGCGCTTACCGTCGGGCTGCAGCAATGTGTCTCCGCCTTCCTCGCCGCCGAGCATGAGGTTTTTGATGCGAACGTTGGCAAACGTGCCGCGCGTCATCACGCGGTCGTTGCCGCGACGCGAGCCGTAGCTGTTGAAATCCTCGAACGCGACGCCGCTCGCCATAAGGAAGCGACCGGCGGGCGAGCTCTTCTTGATCGCGCCCGCGGGCGAGATGTGGTCGGTCGTCACGCTGTCGCCAAAGATGCCAAGCGTGACGGCGCCGCGGATTTCGCGGATGGCGCCCGACGTGAGTCCGAAGTCCTCGAAGAACGGCGGCTCCTGGATGTAGGTCGACGCGGTGTCCCATTCGTAGACGACACCCGTTGACGACGGGATCTCGTTCCATTTGGGATTCTGCTCGGCAAAATCCTTATAGAGCCGGCGGAAGATTTCGGGCTTGAGCGCCGACTCCATCGCGCTGCGGATTTCGCCGAGCGAGGGCCAGAGGTCGCGCAGATATACAGGACCGTCGGTCCCCTGCCCGAGCGGCTCCTTCGTCATGTCGATGTCGACTCGGCCCGCGAGCGCGAACGCCACAACAAGCGGCGGCGACATAAGGAAATTTGCCTTCACATTCTGATGGACGCGCGCCTCGAAGTTGCGGTTGCCCGAAAGCACGCTGGCGGCGATGAGATCATTCTTGAGGACGGCTTCCTCGATCGCCGGGTGCAGTGGGCCGGAGTTGCCGATGCAAGTGGTGCATCCGTAGCCGACGAGGTTGAAGCCGAGTTTGTCGAGGTAAGGCTGGAGCTTGGTCTGCTCGAGGTAGTCGCTCACGACGCGGCTGCCGGGGGCGAGCGATGCCTTCACGGTCTTCTTCACCGAGAGGCCCTTCTCGACGGCTTTCTTCGCGAGGAGGCCGGCTGCGAGCATCACCGAAGGGTTGCTCGTGTTTGTGCAGCTTGTGATCGCGGCGATCAGAACCGAGCCGTGGCCCAACTCGCCGAACATGTGCGGCGCCGATGCGGTGGTTGGGCCCGGCGTCGGGCGGTTGTTCGCCATCTCAAGATCAGTCTGCGGATTGATGTTCTTGGCTTCAGCCCGGCCCGGGGGCGAAGCTTCCGAGCTGCCGCCGCCGGGCGAGAACTCGCCATCGGCAGAGATCCTCACTCGCTTGGAAAACTCGGACGCATTTCTCCCGAAGCCGTTTTTTGGGACCGGGCGCTCGAATGCGGAGATGAACTCCTGCTTCATCTCGGGAAGCACGATGCGGTCCTGCGGGCGCTTGGGGCCGGCGACGCTCGGGACGACGGACGCGAGATCGAGTTCGAGAAGCTGCGAGTAGTCGATGTCGCCCCTCGCGGGCACGCCCCAGAGGCCCTGCGCCTTGTAATACCCTTCGTAGGCAGCGATGTGCTCGTCGCTGCGGCCGGTCGCGCGCAAGTAGTTCGAGCACTCGGAGTCGATCGGGAAGAAGCCCATCGTCGCGCCGTATTCTGGCGCCATGTTCGCAATCGTTGCGCGGTCGACGACCGGAAGCGCCTTCGCGCCGGGGCCGAAGAACTCGACAAACTTTCCGACGACCTTCGCGCTGCGGAGCATCTGCGTTACGGTGAGCGCGAGGTCAGTGGCGGTGACGCCTTCCATGAGCGCGCCTGTGAGATGCACGCCGACGACATCTGGAGTCAGGAAATAAACCGGCTGCCCAAGCATGCCCGCCTCGGCCTCGATGCCGCCAACGCCCCAGCCTACAATGCCGAGGCCGTTGATCATCGTCGTGTGCGAGTCGGTGCCGACGAGCGTGTCGGGATAGACCACGCCCGAGTCGTCGGTGAGGATGCCCTTCGCGAGGTATTCGAGGTTCACCTGATGGACGATGCCGATGCCGGGCGGGACGACCTTGAAGGTGTCGAAAGCCTGCATGCCCCACTTCAGGAACTGGTAGCGCTCGCGGTTGCGCTTGAACTCGATGCCGAGGTTGCGCTGAAACGAATCCGCGGTGCCGCTCACGTCGACCTGCACCGAGTGGTCGACCACGAGGTCGACCGGCACGAGCGGTTCGATCATTCCCGGATCGCGACCAAGCCTTGCGACCGCGGACCGCATCGCGGCGAGATCGACCAGCAGCGGCACGCCGGTGAAATCCTGCAGCACGATGCGCGCGACGACGAACGGGATCTCCTCGGTGCGCTCCGCGCCGGGCTTCCAGTTCGCGAGAGCGCGCACTGCGGCCTCCTGCACGCGCTTGCCGTCGCAGTTGCGCAGGACAGACTCGAGCACAATTCGGATGCTGATGGGCAACCGCGAGATGCGGCCCACTCCGGCCTCCTCGAGCGCTGGAAGCGAGTGAAACGAGAGGCCTTGCTTCCCGGCGACCGCGAGCGGACGCAGGGTGTTGAATGGATTTGGGACGGCGGTCATTGGGCTGTTGTCGGAAAATAGGATACCATGCTTCAACTGAGGCGCAATCGGAGGCGGACGACGGTCACGGCGCTGCGAGCGCGGCTTTGATCGCGTTGAAATCCGGCAGGTCCTTCGGTGTCGGGGTGCGCTCGCTGTGCTTGATGACACCGTCCTTGCCGATCACGAACGCCGCGCGCGCCGAGAACGTGCCGACCGGTCCGTCGATCGCGACATCGTAGGCGCGCGTGACTTCCTTGTTGAGGTCGGAGAGCAACGCGACGCCGATCCGCTCCTGCTGTGACCACGCAAACTGCGCGTGCGGGCTGTCGACGCTGATGCCGTAGACTGCGGCGTCGACCTTCGCGTAATCGTCGAGCCCGCCCGTGACGTCGCACATCTCCTTCGTGCACACGCCGGTGAACGCAAACGGGAAGAACAGGAGCACAGTCTGGCGCTTGCCGAAGTTGTCGCTCAACCGCACATCGAGCAGCCCATCGGCGTTTTTCGACTTCAGCGTGAAGTCCGGAGCCGGTGAGCCGATCGCGAGTGCCATGGAATTGTTTGTGGTGTTGAAACCGGGTTCGTCGTCCCCCGGTTGAAGGCCTGACACGCTAGGAGCCGTCCCGGCGGCGTGCCAAACCAAATTTCCCCCTTGAGCGCCAATTCAAGAGCCGTGATAAAACGTGCTGAATGAACCTTTTGGACGATTTGACCGCGCGCGGTCTCGTGGCGGACTGCACGGATAACGCGGGGCTCGCCAAGCGCCTCGCCGAGCGGCCGATCGCACTCTACTGCGGGTTCGATCCCACGGCGGACAGCCTCCATGTCGGCCACCTGATGGGGCAGCTCACTTTGCGCCGCTTCCAGCTCGCCGGGCACCATCCCATTCCGCTCGCCGGTGGCGCGACCGGGATGATCGGCGACCCATCGGGCCGCTCCTCCGAGCGCAACCTCCTCACCCCCGAACAGCTCGCGCACAACGTCGAGTGCATCAAGCGCCAGCTCTCGCGCCTGCTCGACTTCGAATGCGCCGCCAATCCCGCGCGCCTCGTCGACAACGCGAGTTGGAGCCGCGAGCTCGGCTACCTCGAGTTCTTACGCGATGTCGGGAAGCACTTTTCGGTAAACGTGATGATGGCGAAGGACAGCGTGCGCACACGCCTCGAGTCCGACGGCGGCCTCAGCTACACCGAGTTCAGCTACATGCTGCTTCAGGCAAACGACTTTTTGCACCTGCGGCAGTCGCACGATTGCGAAATGCAAATCGGTGGCAGCGACCAGTGGGGCAACATCACCGCCGGCACCGATCTCATCCGCCGCAAGACGGGTGCATCCGCGTGGGGCATGACGTTTCCGCTTATCACCAAAGCCGACGGCACGAAGTTCGGAAAATCCGAGAGCGGCGCCGTGTGGCTCGATCCGGAGAAGACGAGTCCCTACCGCTTCTACCAGTTCTTCATCAACTCCGAGGACTCGATGATCCCCGCCTACCTGCGGCGGTTCACATTCATGACGCTCGAGGAGATCGCGGCGCTCGAGGCCGCGCACGCCGCGAATCCGGGAGCCCGCGAGGCGCATCGCGCGCTCGCGCGTGCCGTGACGACACTCGTGCACGGCGAGTCGGCGTGCGACGACGCGATCCGCGCGAGCCAGATCCTCTTCGGCGGTGGGCTCGACGGAGTCACCGAGCGCGTCTTCAAGGACGTCGTCGGCGAAGTGCCAACAATCGAGATCGACCGCGCGAAGCTCGACGCGCCCGGAATGCCGATCGCCGATGCACTCTTGGCCGCTGCGCTCTCGCCGTCAAAAGGCCAGGCGCGCAAGGACGTGGAAGCCGGCGGCATTTCGGTGAACAACGTCCGCGTCGCCGAAGTCTCGCACGCCCTCGCCTCCTCCGATCTTTTGTTCGGACACCACATCCTTCTCCGCAAAGGCAAACGCAACTATGCGGTGCTGAGTTTTCGTTGATGCGCAGTCCCGAGCGTTCGTGGCTCGCCTTGAACCGCCGCATACGTCCGCAATGTCCTCATGCGATAGTGTCGGACTCGATAAGTTTGGCGGTCACGCGCTCTCGCGCGGTGCCGGGGAATCGAGAACGCTTTGAATTGCGCCGAGGAGACGCATCGCTGTCATTGGCTTGGGAAGGAAGGCGAACTTGCCCGGGTTCTCGACGAGGCCTGTGTGTTTCAGGGTCACGCCGCTCATGGCGACGATGCGGACGTCGGGACTTGTTAGGAGAAGTTCCCGGATCACATCCTCGCCCTGCATTCCTGGCATCATCATGTCGGTGAGCACGGCGCGAATCTCGCCCTGATGTTCGCGATAGACGGCGAGTCCCGTGGGCCCGTCCTCCGCGGTAAGCACGCGGTAGCCGTTCGCCACGAGCACCTCGCCCGTGATCTCGCGCAGGCTGGGTTCGTCGTCGATGACGAGAATCATCTCGCCATCCCCTTGCGGAAGCGACGTCGAGCCTGCGCCTTCGGGTGGCTCTGGCTCGGTGACGACCGCCGGGAAATACAACCGGAACTCGGTGCCACGGCCGGGCTCGCTTTGCACCTCGAGGAATCCGCCGTGGCTCTTGATAATGCCCAGCACGGTAGGCAGGCCGAGGCCCGTTCCTTTGCTGGCGTCCTTCGTCGTGAAGAAAGGATCGAAGATACGGTTGAGCAACTCAGGTGGCATTCCAACTCCGGTGTCGGCCACGATGAAAAGGACGTGCGGCCCGGATCTCGCGCCCGGGTTGCCTTGTATCAACCGCGCATCGACAATCACGTTGCGGGCCTCGAGCAGGAGCCGGCCGCGGCCTGGCATGGCGTCGCGCGCGTTCACTGCGAGGTTCATGAGCACCTGGCCAAGCTGGGTCGGATTGGCGACAACTGTCCAGAGATCGGGCGCGAGGATCGTTTCGATCTGGACCAAGCGCGGAACTGTGCCCTTGAGCATCGCGACGACGTCGTTGATGACGAGCTTGGGCTGGACCTCGGTGCGCTCGCCTTCCGCGCCGCGCGCAAATGCAAGAACCTGCCGGATGAGGTTCGTGCCGTGCAGAGCGTTCTTCTCGAGGACGCTCACGAGTTGGAGCGTGCCCTCATCGGTGGTGCGTTTGCGGAGCATGTCCACGGACATGAGGATGGGCGCGAGCACGTTGTTTAAGTCGTGGGCGATTCCGCCCGCGAGGGTGCCGAGGCCCTCGAGCCGCTGCGAACGCAGGAGCTGGGCCTCGAGTTGCTTTTGCTCGGTGACGTCGGTGTTGATGAGCAGGATCGACTTTGGGTGGCCGGAGTCGTCGCGCACGAGCGTCCACCGGCTGACGACGTGGTGGTGACTGCCATCCCAACGCACGATCCGAATCTCGCCGGTCCAGGAACCGTGCAGGAGCAGCTCCTTGAGCGCATCGGGTATCAATGCCTGGTTCGAGACTCCGAAGAGATCCTGCAAGCGGATCTCGCGATCCTCTTCACCATCGAGACCGAAGAGACCGCCGGCGCTCTGGTTCCAGTAGGTGACGTGGCCGTGCATGTCGGTCACGCAGATCGCGTCCCGCGCCTTGTCGAGCACCTCGGCTTGTTCGAGGAGGCGTTGCTCAGCGAGCTTGCGCAGTCTCTGCTCCCGGCGCTGCGTCAGCGCGGCGCGGATTGCGGGAATCAGCCGTGCCTGACGATCCTTCATGACGTAGTCGGCCGCTCCGTTCTGGAGGGCGATGACCGCGTTGTCCTCGCCGATGGTGCCGGACAGGAAGACGAAGGGTGTGGATGCGCAGTATTCGCGCGCGAGAATGAGGGCCTCGAGCCCGTTGAACTCCGGCAGCGTGAAGTCGGAGAGGATGAGATCGAACGCCTCGTGTTGCAGTGCACCGAGAAACTCGCGGCGTGTCTCGACACGCTTGATTCTCACGTCGGGCCACTCCTCCCCGATGTGGGCGTGGATGAGTTCCGAGTCGCGGAGACTGTCCTCCAAGTGAAGGAGGCGCAGGGAATGTCGCGATGTTGGATCCGGCGGCATGGCGGGTCATTCGACAGATGGAAATGGCGGAGCTTCGTTGAGCACGGCCCAGAAAGCACCGACCTGCTTCACGGCGTCGACGAACTGCTGAAAGTCAACCGGCTTCACCACATAGGCGTTGGCCCCAAGGTCGTAACTCGCCGCCAAATCCGGCTCCTCGCGTGACGATGTGAGCATCACGACCGGGAGGACCCTCAATGCGGGATCGCCCTTCATCTGCCGCAGCACTTCAAGGCCGTTCATCCTCGGCATCTTGATGTCGAGAAGCATCACGGCAGGCAGGCCCGGCTCGCGTCCGGCGAACTTGCCGCGGGCATAGAGGTAGTCGAGCGCCTCGATGCCATCGCGAGCCACGACGACTTCATTGGCGAGGTGGTGTTCATCGAGTGCGGCGAGGGTGAGGTCGATGTCCCGGAGGTTGTCCTCCACGAGTAGAATTCGTCTGAGTGTTGTCATGATTGGGTGGCTGGTGACTTTGGTAGTGTGAAGTAGACACTCGCGCCCTCGTTGGGTTTCCCCTCGGCCCATGTGCGGCCGCCGTGGCGAGTGACGATGCGACGGACGTTGGCCAGGCCGATGCCCGTGCCCTCGAAATCCTCGGCGCGGTGGAGGCGCTGGAAGACGCCGAAGAGCTTGTGCACGTATTCCATCTCGAAACCGACTCCGTTGTCGCGCACGTGAAACACGATTTCGCCGTCGGCGTCGCCCCGGCATCCGATCTCGATCACCGCCGGATCGCGCGGGCGGGTGTATTTGACGGAGTTCGAAAGCAGGTTGACGTAGACCTGGCGCAACATCGGCAGATCGCCGCGCACGACCGGCAGGTCGCCACGGACCCAGCGAATGTTGCGCTCGTGTGTCTCCAGCCGAAGGGCGTGAATCGTCTCCTCGACGAGCTTGTTGAGGTCGACCATCGTGATGCGCATCTCGCTGCGACCCATCCGGGAAAACACAAGCAGGTCGTCGATGAGCGTGCCCATCTGCTTGGCGGCGCCGGCTATGTGGTCGAGATGGCGGCGCCCGCGCTCCGAGACGAGTGGGCCGTCGTTCTTCAGCAGAAGGCCTGCGAACCCGTCGATGTGTCGCAGCGGCGCGCGCAGATCGTGCGACACGGAATAGGAAAATGCCTCGAGCTCCTTGTTGGCGAGCTCAAGCTGCGCGGTGCGCTCGGCCACGTGGCGCTCAAGCGTGAGGTTGAGGTTGTGAAGCGCCTCCTCGACGCGTTTGC
>DATKCJ010000152.1:0-29221 GCA_035513275.1 Opitutaceae bacterium | reverse complement strand
AATGCCTGACCGTCGGGCGTAAAGCCCGACCCACATTGAGCCGGCACGCAGCCGTTGTTTTGGATGGCGGCACGAATGCCGCGCTGGTTGCCTCGCCGCGTGTCCGCCCCGGTTGTCAGGATTTCCGCAGAAGCAGCGCGCCGTTTCATGATCCACGCAGTGCGGCTCGCCGCGCCGCACGCGAGCCTCGCCGCGGCGATGGACTACCACGGCTACGTGCAGATCGATCCGCTTAACATCTGCGGGCGCATGCACGACTTGATCCTGCGAAGCCGCGTGGCGGGCTACCGCGAGGGCGACTTGATGCGCCATCTCTACGAGGGGCCGCGCGTGGCGATCGAGTGCCACCATCCCGTGCAGGGCGTGCTCGCGGCATTCAACGCGACCGACTGGCCGTTCCTGATGGTGAAGATGCGCGAGCGCGCCAAGCGTCCGCGCAACTACTACCACGGCCGTATGACCGCACTGGAGGAGCGATTGGCGGAGACGCTGCTCGGCGAGATCGCGAGTCGCGGCCCGACGGGCCCGAAGGATTTCGAGCCCGGACCGAGGCGGCGCTCCGATTGGGGATCGGGCAGCACGCTCGTAAGGAAGGTTTTTGAGAAACTCTTCGTGCACGGCCGGCTCGTCATCTGCCGGCGCGATTCGTTTCGCCGGGTCTACGATTTGCCTGAGCGCGTGTTGCCGCCGGAGTTTCTGTGCGCGCCCGTGCCGACACAGGAAGAACACGATCAGTGGGCGATGCTCTCGGTGCTCCGCCAGCGCCGGCTCGTGACGCTGCGCAAGCGAGACGCGGCACTCGTGAGAGCACACATCGCGGAAGTGAAAGTCGACGGCTGCCCGGCGATGTTCTGCCTGCGCTCCGATCTGCCGTTGCTCGAGCAGGCCGCCGCTGGCGGACTTGCCGAGGCGAATGGCGATCCGCGGCTGCTCGCTCCGCTCGACCCGCTCATCTACGACAGGCGAATCACGTCGGGACTCTGGAATTTCGACTACACATGGGAAGTCTACACGCCCGAGGCGAAACGCGTGCGCGGCTACTACGCGCTGCCGATCCTCGCGGGAGAAGCGATCGTGGGCCACGTCGATCCGAAGGCGGATCGGAAGGCCGGCCGGCTGCGCGTGATGTCGCGCCGCGCGCCGCGAGGCGTGCGAGTGGCGCCGGCGGTGAAAGGTTTGGCGGCGTTTCTGGGGCTGAGGTGATGAGAGAGCTTGTTCAGAGCATTCCATTGGCGCGGCAGCGCCGGTAGCCCGGCCTCTCCGAGGACGGGTCAGAACCGAACCCGCGCTCGGAGATCGCGGGCTACCTCGATTCACCCAGCCGAGGCATCCAAGTGTTCGTGTTTGTTTCGGAAACTATTCCGCGAATGGCGAGGGCCTCGGACGCAGTTTGTCCAGGGCCTGTTGCTAGAGTCGCGGCATGCACTTCCTTACTCTGCCTCGTCCCGCAGTCCGCCGGCCGCTCGCTGGCAGGCCTGCCTCGCAGGCGACTTTCGGGTCGCACGTGCCGTTTGAGGTTGTCGTGGATTCGCGGCTGCGCAGCACCGGGCTGCGGCGCCCGACGCAATGCGCCGCCGTGAGACTCGTCTCGGTCGACGAGCGCAACCGCACCGTGCGGGAGCTGCAGCGGGGCATGACGCGCGACTTGTGGTCCTACGTGCGCCGACTCGCGCGCGAAGGATTCATGGAGCGCGATTGGGGCTTCGTGCCGTTTGCCGCGCTCCTCGAGGGCAAGGCTCCGAGCGAGCGGCTCGTGTTGCAGTTCGTGCCCGCGGAGGACGATGTGGCCGCCGCGGCAATCGTCGCAGCCTGGCCGCAGGAATCGCGTGTTGCGTTTCTCGACAAGCCGCGGGCTGCACATCCGCGCGCGGCGATCGGCGAGACCTTCGAGTTGTTCGCAGTGTGACCTCGTGGCGCGCGAGACGCGGCACCCGGGTGACGGGTCGGGGCAATATGCCCGAATGGCCTGAGGACGAGGGCCAGGGCATCGAGCGCTCCTCCTTCGTCCCAGCCTTCGCCGAGGCTACGGCGGGCACGGCAAGGCGTCCTCCGTCGCTCCAAGAGCTATGGCGGACACGACGGAAGGCAGGAAAGCCCGACCCACAATTCTAACCGATGCTTTCTGTTCGAAACTGACCCAGCTCCGGGAAACGGTTGAGTTTTCCGCGCGCGGCTGCGTGATGAGGCCGATGAGGTTTCTCGCCGCGCTTCTTGGAATCACCTGCCTGCTGTCGGGCTGTTCCTCGACTTCGACTTATCGCACGCCAGGGACCGACTTGTCGGCTTTCACGCGCGTCTGGGTCGAGAAGAACCTCGCGGATGACTACAGGATCCACGAGATGATCGCCGCCGATCTGAAAGAGCTGGGCTACGAGGCCGATTCCGGTCCGGCGACGATGATGCCGCGTGGAAGCGAACTCATCGTGACTTACTCCGACGATTGGAACTGGGATTTCAGGGACTACCTGATCGACATCGAGATCACAGTGCGCGAGGCGCGTCCATCGCGGATCATCGCGCGCGGTCGCTACTACCGACCCGGCATCACGAACAAGGCACCCGAGGTGATGGTGCGCGAAGTGGTGAAGGCGATATTCAAGCAGGGGAAGAAATGATCGGCCGTTGGGCGCGGTGTGCGACCCGCTGGACGTGCAGTCATGGATGATCGTGACCCGCGTGCCGTCGAACCGCCGGAAAGTGTGGATGAACGATCCGTGCTGCGCGTCGTTCTCGCGAACGGGCGCTAGCGGCAGAAGACGATCGCCGCGTGTGGTTAGGAGACCTGTTTGATCCGGCCTTCGCGAGTGGTGCCGTTGGTGCCGAAGCGGACGACCGAGCCGACGGTCTTGCCGAGCAGGATCTGCCCGATGGGCGATTGCGGCGTGATGACCATCACGTCGCGTCCCTCGACGTCTACGACATGGCCGCCGTCACGGGGCCCTACGAAGTAGAGGTGGTCCTTGCCGAGCTGTTCGAGTGCGACGACCGCCGTCATTGCGATCGGCTCGTGCGATTCAAAGGGCCGCAGGTCCAGCGTCTGGTAAACGGCGATCGCCTCCTTTAGCTCCGCGGCGAGTCGCGCCTGGCCCTCGGCGAGGTAGGAGGACTCGAGGGCACGCGTGTCGAACTGGCCTTCGGCCTTGGATTGTTCGTCGGTCGCCCCGTCGAAAGAATCCTTTGCCGCTTCTGTGATCCCATTCAGCTCCGAGGCAAGGTGTTGGAGGACTTGGGAGACGATCTTCGATTTATCCATTTAGGTTGTGAAAGGGTAAGGTGTCCGGCCTGCGGGCCTGCCACCCAAAGTGTGAATCGGCTTGATGAGTTGCAGAGGCGAAACCGCTTAGTTGGCGCATTGGATCGCCTTAATTCGAGCATTTTCTCTGTCTTGCAACCGTGAGATCGCGCATTGCGCTGCCAATGACGAAACCGTTGCGCAATGGGCTGCCAGAAATCGCGCTGCAGGGGTAGGGAGGAGGGGTTGTGGCGTCTATCGCGGTGTGTGATGGCCTAGGGATTGGAGTGGCCTCGCCCTGCGGTAGTAAAAAGACGAAGCCAACGGCTGGCGGTCCCTGCGTCAAGTGCTCCCTTTGAGTGAACTGGTCTTCTGCCAGGGTGAGCGACCGGCCAAAGAGGACCGGGCGCCTACTCTGCCCTGAGGGACTCCAAGGGGTTTACGCTCAAGGCACGGCGCGCAGGGAGGTAGGCGGCCAGCAGGGCGATCAGCATCAGTATCGCGGAGATTATGATGAAAGTAAGCGGATCCTGCGGGCTCACCCCGTGCAGCAGGCCACTGAGGAGCCGGGCTCCGGCGAGGGCGCCTGCGATGCCGAGGATCATGCCGAGGCTGACCAGTCGCAGGGTTTGCCCCACCACGAGCTTTAGAATGTCACCGCGCTGCGCCCCGAGCGCCATGCGCACCCCGATCTCCCGGGCGCGCTGGCCGACCGCTTGTGACAACACGCCGAAAATGCCGAGCGCCGCGAGCAGAAGCGCAACCCCGGAAAGCACGCCAAACAGAAAACGGGTGAAGCGCTGCGTCGCCACCGTGTCGGCCTCCCACCGTGCGAGGGGTTGCATAGAGGCGAGGGACGGAATGTCGGGATCCACTTTGTGGATCGCGGCCGCGACGGCCTCGCCGGGATTGGGCGAACCCGGGCGGACGCGGACCACGGTGGTGAGATGTGTCCATGTCGGGTGCTGGTTCATTGGAACATACACGGCGTCGGCAGGCTCCGCGGTGGCTCCACGCAGGCGGATGTCGCTGACGATACCGACGACCTCCCGCCACACGCGGGTCGCGTCGTTGGCAAGCGCGATACGCTGGCCGATCGGGTCCTCGTCGGGAAAAAACCGGCGGGCGACGCGTTCGCTGATGACGGCGACGAGAGGGGTGTCCTCGCGATCGGTCGCGGTGAACAAACGCCCGCGCTGCAGCCGATGTTCGAAGACGTTAAAGTAATCGGTCGTGGCAGAGACCATGTTCACCATCGGGAGCAACTGGGCGTCGAATTCGCTCCTCGTTTCGATATCCAGCCTGAACGACCAGGCCCCGTAGTAGGGCGCACCCATCGCGAAGGCGGCGGCCTCCAACTCGGGACGGAGCGCCAGGTGGTCCATAGCGCGCTCGGCAAACTCCACCCGCGCGCGATTGCTCGGGTATTTGGCCGGCAGCAACATGACCCGCTCGGCGTAAATCACGTCGCCGTCGTAACCCAGTTCGGTGTTCTGCAATTGGGCGTATGTGCGCGTGAGCAGACCGGCGCCGATGAGGAGCGTGAACGCGAGGGCGACCTCGGTGACGACCAGGGCGTGACGCAGCCTGCCGACCCGGCGACTGGCACCCGCCGCGCCGCCGCCTTCTTTTAACGCAGTGGTGAGGTCGATGGCGCCGGCTTGCCAGGCGGGCACGAGGCCAAAACCGATCCCGGTGATCACCGTCACGAGGCCGGTGAAGAGCATCGCGAGATGATCGACGCCAATCTCGTCCCGGCGGGGCAGATCCGGCGGCGCTATCGCGAGCAAGGCGTCTATGGAACCGTAAGCGAGCAGCAGGCCCAGCCCGCCGCCAATCACCGCGAGCACGAGACTTTCGGTGAGCAGTTGACGCATGATGCGGCGGCGGTCGGCGCCCAGCGCCGCGAGCAGGGCAAACTCACGCTGCCGGGCGCTGGCCCGGGCCTGAAGGAGGTTGGCGACATTGACGCAGGCGATCAAAAGCAGCATGCCGACGGCCCCGAGGAGAAGGAACAACGTGGGCCGCACGGCGCCGACCTGATAATCCAACAGGGGAATCACGCGCGGTTCCACGCCGCGCCGCAGTTGGGGATCGGAGGCGATGAAGCCCTTGGTCAACACCTCGATTTCGGACTGGGCCTGCTCGACAGTGGCGCCAGGCCGGAGACGGGCGACCACCGAGCGCAACCAGCGCGGGTCAGGCACGACGGTGCTGGCGACCAGCGGCGAAAACGCCTTCGGGCCACCCGCTTCGGTGCGAAACCCCGGTGGCATCACGCCGAGGATTGTATAGGGTTCGTCGTTGAGACGCACGACCTGTCCGAGAACCGTCGGGCTGCCGGCGAACTGCTCCTGCCAAAAGTCATGATTGAGAATGAGCACGTTGGATTTGCCGACGAGACCCTCCTCCTCCGTGAAGACGCGGCCAAGGAGCGGCTTCACGCCCAGGGTCGCGAAATAATTCACCGTCACCGCGTTGCCGAACACGCGATACGGAAAGTCGATCCCGGTGAGGTTGCCGTGCATGCCGGTGGAAGCCGCCACCTTCTCCAGCGCGGTGGCGTGCTCCTGAAGGGCCTCCACGACTTCCAAAGTGGGCGAGAAGTGACGCTGGTCGGCGACACGCGTCCGCACGATCTCGACCAGTTGGCCCGAGTCGGCATAGGGCAGCGGCTGCAGGACGACGCGGTTGACAATGCTGAAGATGGCGGTGGTCGCGCCGATGCCAATGGCGAGGGTCAGCACGACCAAGACCGTGAACCCGCGTGCCTTGGCGAGCCGCCGAAACGCGTAACGCAGGTCGGCCCGCAAATCGGAAAGTAACGCGGGGTGGTCGATTCTTATGCCTTTCGCTCGGAGGGGACTGAGCCGTTGCACGAGACGCTGAGGGAAGGAAGGTGTCAACGCTGTCGCAGGTAACGCGAAAGCATGCGGATTGCCCAAAGGCCCAATGGCGCAGTTCATGGCCAAAGCGGCAGGGCATTGCGCCCCTCTCCGCTCGCAAGGCTCGCTCCGTCAAACCCCTCCGGGGTTCGAAGTGCTTCGCACCGCCAACGAAAAAGCCGCCTTTCGCCGGCATTTCTTAAATGGCGTCCCCACGGGGATTCGAACCCCGGTTCTCACCGTGAAAGGGTGGTGTCCTAACCGGGCTAGACGATGGGGACGTAGACCGGAAAGAGGCGGACCTTAGGTCGCGCCCCCCACCGCGCAAGGCTTTTCTCCGAAGGGGAAACGAGGCCCGTTCGATTTCGGCTCGCATCAATTCCGACGGTCGCGGCATGCTCGCCGGGATGTCACCAGATGCCATTGAAAAAGCGCTTCCCACGACGGCGCTCAACACCGTGGAAGGTCTCGGCCTTCGCAAAATAGCCTCGGGAAAAGTGCGCGAGTTGTTCGACGCCGGCGACGCGCTTGTGATGATCGCGACCGACCGGCTGTCGGCGTTCGACGTGATTCTGCCCGACGGGATTCCCGGCAAAGGCGTCCTGCTCACGCAGATCGCGCTGCACTGGTTTGAGCGGACCGCCTCGCTCGTGCCGAATCACATACTCCCCGGGCAGGAAGCGCGGATGGACGCGCTCGGGCTGCCAAAGGAGCTGCAGCCGCGCACGATGGTCGTGCGTAAACTCAAGCCGCTCGCGATCGAGTGCGTGGTGCGCGGCTACCTCGCGGGCAGCGGCTGGTCCTCGTATCAGAAGACGCGCTCGATTTGCGGACACTCGTTGCCGCCGGGTCTGCGCCAGGCCGAGCGTCTGCCGAAACCCCTCTTCACTCCGACCACGAAAGCCCCTGTCGGCGCGCACGACGAGCCGATCAACGATGCACAGGGCGCGGCGATCGTAGGCGCGGAGCTTTACGCGAAGGTGCGCGACATCAGCATCAAGGTTTTCGAGTTTGCGCGCGACGCGGCCGACCGCGCGGGGATCATCCTCGCCGACACGAAGTTTGAGTTTGGCACCGACGAGTCGGGAAACGTCTTTCTCATCGACGAGGCGCTCACCCCCGACTCCTCGCGCTATTGGCCGAAGGCGGAATACGTCGTCGGCGCGTCGCCGCCGAGCTACGACAAGCAGTTTGTGCGCGACCACCTGCTGGCGATCGGCTGGGACCAGAAGCCGCCCGCGCCCCGTCTGCCCGCGAATGTCATCGAAGGCACGCGCGAGCGCTACCTGACGGCGTTCAAGGACTTGGTTGCGATTTGAGGGGTGGCGCGGGAGCGACCCTATTGCTCATCGAACTTCGGTGGACACGCTGTTCTGCGGAGTTGGCAGGTCAGAGACCTGCCCTACGATGCAGCCAAAGGTAGGGGCGCTTGTCCCAAGCGCCCTCAACCGCTCGATGCCAATCAAGGGCGCTCTGCTGGCCAGCAGAGCGCCCCTACCTCGGAGGTCATTGGAGCGGGTCGTAACCCGTGGCCTAGCCACGTGATTCACGGCGAATTTTACTCTCAAAACCCCCTCCCGGCACCCTCGGGCGGAGGGCTTGACAGGGGCGAATCGCAAAAGCCATGCTGCGCCTCTTTTTCTCCTCGCTATGCAACCTACCTATCGTCCGCACAAGAAGAAGCGCGCCCGCAAGATCGGGTTTCGCGCGCGCAAATCCACTCGCGGGGGCCGCAAGGTCCTCACCCTCCGTCGCAAGAAGGGCCGCAAGCGCCTCACCGTTGTCTGAGAACGGGCAGGTCCGCTTTCGGCTGACCCCCGCGCAACGAGTCCGGCGCGGTGCGGATTTCCGCGCAGTTCGCGAGGCCGGTCGCAGGCTGGACGGCAGTTGGTTCCTCCTTACAGTCCGCGCGCGCGGCGACGAACTCCCGGCGCGCATCGGGGTCGTGGTTTCCCGCGCAGTTGGAAACGCCGTGGCCCGCAATCGTGTGAAGCGCCTCTTTCGTGAAATCTTCCGTCGCAACCAGCACTCGGTGCCTGCCGGGCTCGACCTCGTCATGGTCGCGCGGCGCTCGGCACACGGTGTCGATCAGGCGTCGCTCGAGAAACGTTTCCTCAAGCTCGTCGAAAGGCTCCGCGAAGATGCGCCCGCTTGATTCAAACGAAGGCGTGCGTCGTTCGCGCGTCGCCGGTGCGCTTGCCTCTTTGCCACGCCAGGCCGGCCTGCTGTTGATCCGCTGCTACCAGCTTCTCATCTCGCCGCTGCTCGCGGTGATCGGCGGGCCGGGCAGCGGCTGCCGTTTCCATCCGACGTGTTCTCACTACGCTTCGGGCGCTGTCGAGCGGCACGGATTGATCGCCGGCTCGTGGCTCGCCGCGCGTCGCCTCGCGAAGTGCCATCCGTGGCATCCCGGCGGTGAAGACCCTGTGCCGGAGCATTCCCCTTTTTCGCTGACGAAGACACGTCATGCTCGCGCGCCGTTCCGCGGCGTCGCCCACCACAATGGATAAGAAGAACACAGTCATCGGCATTGCGCTGCTCCTCGCGGCATTCGGCGCGTTTTTCTACGCGCAGAAAGTTTCGCCGCCACCGGCGCCCGCCTCGCAGTCGGAGACGTTGCGCGAGCCGCCGCCCGCGGCGCCCGTCGAGAGCGCGCCCACCGCAACGCAGCCATCGACCGGCCCCGCCGCCCCCGCGATCTCCAACGGCGCTTTGGCGACCGACACTGCAGCAATCGCCGGACTCGCAACGGACAACGACCTCCAGAGCGTCGTCTCGCTCGGCAACGACCACGTCGAGGTGCAGTTCACTGATTTTGGCGGCGCGATCCGCGAGGTGGGTTTCCTGCAGTACGCCGCGTTCAAGGACAATCCCGCGCCCTATGTCTTCAACCAGCTTCGTTACGCGCCGGCACTGAGCTTCGTCAACGCCCCCGGCATCGACCACGCGGAGCGCTGGGAACTCGTCGAAAAGAGCCAGCGGCATGTCGTCTATCGCGCGGTCGCCGATGGCCGGCTCGAGATCACGCGCCGCTACTCACTGCCCGGTCCGGGCGAGGAGGGCGATCCCTACCGGATCCGCGCGGAGATGACCCTGCGCAACCTTGGCGACGCGCCAATCGGCGCGCAGCGCATAGCGCTCAACCTCGGCACTGCCGAGCCCGTGAACGCCAACGACACCGGCTATTATCTCAACATCGGCCACTACGATGGCGAGGACGACGAGTTTATCGGCCGCGGACAGCTCGAGGGCGGCGGCTTCCTCGCATGGATCGGCGTCCGGGAAAACCCGCCGAGACCGTTCATCGATCACTCGGGGACGTTCCAGTGGGCCTCGGTGAAGAACCAGTTTTTCACGAGCATCCTCACGCCCGACACACCCGCTGTTGCGGTGCGGGCCCGCCGCGTGGAACTGCCGCCGTTCCCCGACACGACGAAGCCCGCGGTCGGAATCACGGGCGATGCGATGTTCGATCTGCCGCGGATCGAAGCCGGCGCCAGCGTGGAGCTCAACGCGTGGTTCTACGTGGGCCCTAAGGAATACGACCGGCTCGTGAACTTCGAGCACCGCGAGGACCTCGTGATGGAGTTCGGGTTCTTCGGCTTCTTCGCGAAGCTGCTGCTCACGATGCTGAACTGGTTCCACGGCATGATCCCGAACTACGGCATCGCGATCATCATCACTACTCTGGTGCTCAAAACTGTGTTCCTGCCACTCACGCTCTCGGCTGCGAAATCGTCGAAGCGCATGGCTAAGATCCAAGGGCCGCTCAAGGAGATCCGCGAGAAACACAAGGACAACCCCCAGAAGATGCAGAAGGAGACCCTCGAGCTGTTCAAGCAGCACAAGGTGAATCCGCTCGGCGGCTGCCTCCCGATCCTCGTCACGATCCCGTTCTTCTTCGGATTCTTTACGATGCTTCAGAGCTCGTCGGAAATCCGCTTCGCGGAGTTCCTGTGGGTGACGGATTTGTCCGCGCCCGACACGGTCGCGCGCATTTTCGGATTCCCGGTGAACATCATGCCGCTGCTCATGGGCGCATCGATGGTCTACCAGATGCGGCTCACGCCCACACCCACGATGGACAACGCGCAGGCGAAGATGCTGAAGTTCATGCCCTACATGATGCTCGTCTTCTGCTACACGTTCTCCAGCGCGCTCTCGCTCTATTGGACGGTCAGCAACATCTACACGATCGGCCAACAGCTCATCATCAACCGGATGAAGGATGATTTGGTCATCGCGGCGCCGGTGGCCGTCAAGACCTCGCCCGGCGGAAAGAAAAAGAAGAAGCGATAGGAGACTGCCGCGCACGCGCGGACGATTCATCCAGAAACACAGTTACCCCTCCATGGCTGGACACAATAAATGGGCAAAGGTGAAGCGCGCGAAGGCCGTCACGGATTCGCGCAAGGGCAAGGCGTTCAGCCGCGTCGCGAAGGAGATCACGCTCGCCGCGAAGTCCGGCGGCGGCGATCCCGACATGAACCCGCGGCTGCGCGCCATGCTGTTGAAGGCGCGCGCGGTGAACATGCCCCTCGAAAACATCGAGCGCGCGATCAAGAAGGGCACGGGCGAGCTCGAGGGCCATGTGCTGGAGCAGATCACCTATGAAGGCTACGCGCCCGGCGGCGTGGGCCTCATCGTCGAGGTTACGACGGATAACAAGAACCGCGCCGCCTCGGAAGTGCGCTCCACGTTCACAAAGCACGGCGGCAATCTCGCGCAGACGGGCGCGGTGTCGTTCCAGTTCGCGCACTGCGGCCAGTTCCTCATCGCGAAGGAAAAGACAACCGAGGACCGGCTCATGGAGATCGCGCTCGATGCCGGCGCCGACGACGTGAAGGCGTCCGACGAAGGCTTCGAGATCGTGTGCCCGCCGAACCAGTTCTATTCATTGAGCGCCGCGCTCGAGAAAGCCGGCATTGCAGCCGAGTCGTCGGAGATCGTCTACCTGCCGAACGCGCCCGTGCCCGTCGGCGCGAGCGACGCCGCGAAGGTCGACTCGCTCGTCGAGGCGCTCGAGGAGCTCGACGACGTGCAGAACGTCTTCAGCGGCCACGAAGTGCAGGAATAGCAGTAGCGCAGGTCTTTGACCTGCGACGGATTTGCCTTCGCGGGTCAAAGACCCGCGCTACCTTCCAAACCCGTATCGCAGCTCGGGGAAGATGACCATGAACGGAATCAGCGCGATCGAGATCACGAACCAAAGCACGCGGCGCAGCGGCTCGATCAGGATGATCGCAAGCAGGATCAGGCCGCCCCAGCGCGCCATCATGAGGTAGGTCTCGTCGCGCATGCCCGTGAGGTGCCGCATGAGGTGCGAACCATCGAGCGGCGGAATCGGAAGCAGGTTGAAGACCGCGAGCACGACGTTGAGCGTGACGATGGGTGCGAAAATCTCCACGGTGCGCGGCTCCAGGTTGAACAGGAAACGCCCCACAACCGCGCCGATCAACGCGATCGCGAAGTTCGACGCCGGACCAGCGGCGGCCACGAGCATCGAGTCGCGCGCGTGGTGCTTAAAGTAGGACGGGTTCGTCATCACGGGCTTCGCCCACCCGAAGAGGAATCCGCCCGGGATGAGGAAAATGCACATCAGCGGGAAGATCACCGTGCCGAGGAGGTCGCTGTGCGCCATCGGGTTCAGCGTCACGCGGCCGTCCATTCGAGGAGTCGGGTCGCCAAGTTTCTCCGCGGTGAACGCGTGCGCCCACTCGTGCACGCACAGGCTGCTCACGAGGATGATGAAGAAGATCAGTCCGCTTCGGACTTGGTTGAGGTCGATGCCGTCCATTCAGCAGGACTTCACGGGGTTTCCGGCATCTGGGCAACCAAAGTCTGGCGGTTTTCAGAGAGCGAAGGATCCGTGACTCCCGAGAGGACGGCGTGCGCATCGGCGAACTTCTCCTGCTTGATCAGGATGTTCGCGATGTGCAGGTCGATCGTCTGCTGCTCGATGCCCGGGACGACCCGCTCGCGAAGTTTGTGCCACGCAGCAAGCGCGACACTCCAGTCGGGATTCTCCGCGTCGTAGTAGGACTCGGCCTGTCTGTAGGCATAAGGAATCGAATCAGGCGCGAGTTCGACCGCCTTGCGGAAGGCGGTGGCGCTCTGGCTTTTCACGGCCGACATGTCGAGACGACCGGCGATAACGAACTGGTCGCGATACTCATGCAGGAGCGTGCCGAGCTGGTAATGGTAGAGCGGCTCGTTCGGCTCGAGCGCGATCGCGGCGAGGTAGTACTCCATTGCGTCCTGGAAATCGCCCTCCTCGGCGCAGTAGTTGCCGAGCTGGTTTTTCACCACGGCGATTCGCGAGTCGAGTTTGTTGGCCGTGAGGAATATCTCCGTCGCACGCTTGCGCTCGCCGACCTTGTTCAACAACAGGCCGTAGGCGACGTAGGCGGGCACGAATTCCGGACTGTCGCGGATGATGCGCTCGTAGTCCTGCACGACTTCCTGGAGCTGCATCTGCACGTTCTCGCGATCTATTCCCATCGGGTTGTCCGCGGTGGCCTTGAGCAGCACGCGCTCGCGCTCGACGGCGCGCTTGAGCTCGCGTTCGGGCAGCGTCTGTTGTGCGTGGCATACCGTGGCGAAGAACAGGAGACCTATAAGAGTGGTTCGAAGGAGGGCTGCAGGATTGAATTTCACGTGGAAGTGGACCTTCTAGGATGAAGAAAGTGCCTGTCGTGCGGACAAATCAAGACAGGGCGATTGGGTGGGTCGGATTGTCCGGGGTAGGAGCCTGCTTGCAGGCGATTTGCCGCGCGTATTGTTTACGGACGCCCAAACCATCGCTTGCAAGCAAGCTCCTACAAGAAGAAGAGCTGAAATGCAGGGTCGCCCCAAATCATTTGCCCCTGGCCCGTCTTGAGGCGCTGATTGTGCCGTGCACAAGTTCCGCGCCGCAGGCTATCCAGAGTCGCTCCGTGTGAAACGCAGGCCCGGCGACGGCCGCTTCGTGAACCTCGGAGGACGCGAGGCGCTGGCGCTGCGCGCGGTCCTAAAGTGGAAACTCGGACTCGGCCCGCGCGAGGAGCCGCACGAGGCGGAGCGCGACGCCCCGGAAACACCCGCGCCGCGCGTCGAGCCGGACCTCGCGCGTGTTCGGCATCCCGAACCGGGACGCATCCAGCTCACATGGATCGGCCACGCAACGTGGCTGATCCAGGCGGGCGGTGTGGCGTTTCTCACCGATCCGATTTTCTCCGCGGATTGTTCGCCGTATCCGGTGCCGCGGATTCCGCGGCGCGTGGCACCGGGACTCGCTCTCGCTGACTTGCCCGCGATCGACGCAGTGCTCCTCAGTCACGGGCACTACGATCATTGCGACATCGCATCGCTGCGCGCATTGAAGCATTCGCACGTCTGCGCCGCGCCGCTCGGCCTCGCACCGCTCGTGCGCGGTTGCACGCCGGCTGCGGAGATCGTCGAGGCGGAGTGGGGCGACCGAATCGAAGGCGGCGCCGCGGACGCGCCGTTTGCTCTCACATGCGCGCCGGCGCAGCACGCGACCGCGCGGTCCGCGTTCGATCGAAACAAGACGCTTTGGTGCGGTTGGCTGATCGAGGTTGGAGTGAAGCGAATCTATTTCGCGGGCGACACGGGCTACGCGGGATTCTTCGGCGAACTCGGTGCGTGGATTGGCGGTGTCGACGTAGCTTTGCTCCCGATCGGCGCATATCGACCGCGGTGGTTCATGAAGTCGGTGCACTGCGATCCCGCGGAGGCCGTGCGCATCCACCGTGAGCTTCGCGCGCGGCGTTCGCTCGCGATGCACTGGGGCACGTTCGTCCTCACCGACGAGCCGCTTGGCGAGCCGCCGCTCGCGCTCGCACGCTTGGCCGCAGAGGCAGGACTTGCGCCGGGTGAATTCACCGCAATCGCCGTCGGCGAAACAGTGGTTGTGTGAAGACTCTGGCTGTTCAGGTAGCGCGTCTCTCGCCGAGAGGCGCGAAAGACGGACGCGAGCGTCTTAGCCCAAGTGCACGGGCGATTCCGGTGCCCAGACCCATGGCCATGCTGATGCTGTTTCCACAAGCCGTGCCCTAACTGGATTCTCCCTTATGTATCGCGCCTTCAGCTCGAACTGTTCCTCTGGACGCAGGCGGTGTTCAAAGAATCCATCCTGCCATGTTACGCCTGCGACCTTCGCGGTGTAGCGCTTCCAGCCGCGGATTTCTGAGAGAAGGGTTCGGTCTGGCGGCACCGCGACCAACGCGTGAACATGGTCCGGCATGATCAGGAAAAGCCGTGCAAACCAATCACCGCGGTCGTTGCGATGACGCACGGACTCAATGAGCACGGGAGCGACTTGGGGTAGCGCTAGTGAGTTCACTCTTCGGACCTTCGCGCACACGGTGATGAAGAATAATGCACCATCAGGCACCCAGTTCGGCACCTCGTGACTGAGACGTTTGCGTGGAGAGAATCGGGGCACGCTTCAGGTTGGATCGGTCGCGAATAGGCAGCAATGTGGGAAGAATCGAGACCTACGCGCCTCTCGGCGAGAGGGGCGCTACCTCGGAGGCTCTTCTCTTATGGTGAGTCTACCGCCGATTTTTTCCGACTGCTGGCGCGTCCAAGACCGAGGCTGCGCGGCAGCGCAGCCTCACCCCGGAATCTCGAACGTCACCTTCAGACCGGACCGGTCGGTGCGGTTCTCGGCGCGGATGGTGCCCCCGTGTAGCTGAAGGATGCTGCGCGCGATCGCGAGGCCGAGGCCTGCGCCTTCATTTTCCTCACCGGAGGAATCGGAGAGCTGCACGAACCGGCTGAAGATTCTCTCAAGGTCTGCGGCCGGCACGCCGGGGCCGTCGTCTGTCAGTGTGACTCGCCACGCATCTGGCATCACGCGCGACTCTAGCAGCAGCGTGCCGCCGCGCGGGCCGAACTTGAGCGCGTTGGTCAGAATGTTTAGCAGGACACGGCGTATCCACTCGGTGTCGAATCGCGCGCGGCCGTGTTCGTTCCCGGTCAGGGTGAATATTCTGTCGCGGTCCTCGGCCAGCACCGTCGCATCCTCGGCGAACGCGGCGATGAACGCCTGCGGATCCTGCTCGCGAAGGTTGAGCTGCATCACGCCGGCCTCGGCTTTCGCGAGGAAGAGGAGATTGTCGATGACGCGCTGCAGGCGGCTGAGCTCGCCGAGCAGGCTGTTCATCGCCTCGGCCTGCTCCCCATCGAGGCGTCCGTCGCGCGCGAGTTTCTCGGCCTGCAGTCGTGCGAGCACGAGCGGCGTCTTCAATTCGTGCGATGCCTCGGCGGTGAACCGGCGCACTTCGGTGAAACCAGACTCGATGCGATCGAACATCCTGTTCAACAGGAGCGCGAGGTCAGCCACCTCGTCCCGCGTCGCGGGCACCGGAATGCGCTCGGTGAGGTTGTCGGCGCCGATGCGACGTGCAGTGCGGCCTATCTCGCGGATCGGGCGCAGCGCGATGCGGCTGAACGCGACTCCGATCGCCACGCTCAAGATAGCGACAATAGCCACCAGCCCGACACTCATCCTGGTGTAGGCAGCGAGGAGTGCGTGAAGCGGCCCGAGCGAAGCGGCGATCTGCATGTGTTGCTGCCCGAGTGGAAATTCGGAAATGCGGAGCGAGCCCAACTCCGCGACTTCTTCCGTTCGGTGTGGCTCGATCCCGCGCGTCGCGGGCAACTCGTTTGCGCCCAGGTTTTGCGAGCGGAAGAGGATCTCTCCCGCGGCGTCGTGGACCTGGAAATAGAACATCGGTGCATCCAGCAAGGCATGCTCCGTCAGCGCCTCGATGACGGCTTGTCCGGACGGTCCGTTGATCTCGGCGGATATTTCTTCGAACTCCGCTTGGTTGAGCAAATCGAGCCCCGAGACGACCTGCCGGTCGAGTATCCAGCGCCCTGCCACGAGAATCGCGGCGAGCGTGAGAGTCGACATGATCGCAAACGCGGCGGCGAGCCGTGCGGTGAGCGAACTCATAGCATCTGGTAGCCGGAGCCGCGGAGCGTCTTGATCAACGGCTGGGCCGAATCCTGCTCGATCTTCGCGCGCAGCCGGCGCACGTAGACGTCGATCAGGTTTGTCTCCATGTCGTGGTGCACTTCCCACACGCGTTCGGCGATCATCGTGCGCGTGAGCACTCGGCCTGTGTTTTGCAGAAACAGCTCGAGCAGTGCGAACTCGCGGTTTGTCATCTCCACGGGTTTGTCGCCGACAGTCACCGTGCGCGCGAGCAGGTCGAGGCGGACGCCGCGATGCGAGAGCGTTGTCGTTTTCGCTGTCGCATGGCGTCGCAACAGCGAGCGCAGGCGCGCGAGGAGTTCGTCGAAGCTGAACGGCTTGGGCAGATAATCGTCGGCGCCGACGTTGAGACCGCGCACGCGGTCGAGCACGGCGTCGCGCGCGCTCAGGATGAGCACGGGCTCGTTGTGCCCCATCGAGCGCCACTGCTTGAGCAGGTCGAGTCCGTCGCCGTCGGGCAGGCCGAGATCGAGCACGACTGCGTCGAATGCGCCCTCGCTCATCCGGTCGCGTGCTTCGGCGCAGTTGCGTGCCACGACGGGCGTGTAGGCTGCCTCTGCGAGACCCTTCTCGATGAACTGCGCCACCTTTCGCTCGTCTTCAACCAGGAGGATTCTCATTGAGGGCAGCATGCATCATCAGGGAGCGGACATGCCCGGTCAACGCACCTATGTCCGCGTCGGGCAGCGTCTCGTGCCCCGGCATCGATGTGCCGGGCACGCCAAACTTGATCACGCGCGCCAAGGTCACGTCTGGGGCCGCCGGAGCAATGTCACCTATTAGGTGACATGTTTTTGGCGGGGGTTTGGCCAGGAGAATGTTGGTCTCGCGCGAAATGAACCGCCATGCACCTGCGGTGAGATCGCGCGGCGGTGATGTGAGCCTCATCGCAAGTGGACCGCTGCCGCGGCCGTCTTTGCCATGGCACTGGGCGCAATGCTGCATGAAGAGCTTGCGGCCGTGAGCGGCGTCCGAGGGCGGTGCGCACGGGCGCCAGTTAGCGATCTGCGCTTCGCGCGCCTCGCGCTGCCCGGTGCCCAGGCTGGCGAGGTATTCGAGGAGCGCGTCGCAGCGCGCATCACCCGCGGCGAAGAGATGCGCGTAGGAGGGCATTCGCGAGCCGGGTGAGACCGCGCGCGGCTCGATGAGGTGCAGGCGGTTCCATTCAGCCGAGCGACGAATGCCGACGTTTTGCAGGTCGGGTCCCTGCCGGCGGTTGCCGAGGAGAGGCGGAGTGGCTGCGAGCATCGATTCGAGCGGTGCCACCGGTCCCCACGCGAGTTCGTCGCGTGTGCCGGGCCGCACGAACTGCGAGTGGCAGTGGATGCAACCTTCGGCGATGTAAACGCGCCGGCCCTCGGCGACCGGATCGTCGGGCTGAGACGCGCGCATCTCACGCACGGGCAGCGCGACGAGAACGGCGATCACAGCGAGCATCCGCCACGGCCTGTTCCAAACGAGCAAGAGCAGCATCGCGACTCCCGCGATTGCGGTGGGTAGCAGGGCGAGTCGTCCGAGATCGAGCACCATGCCGATCCCTGCGGCGGAGCCGATCCATCCCGCGATGCCGAACAATATCGCAGCGCGGACCTGGGCACTCGCTGGCGTGCGCGTCTTGCGCGTGAACGCCGGGAACGCAATCAGCACGACGGAGTAGAGTGAGACGGCGACCGGATAGAGCACGTGTCCCACGGCCGAAGCTTCCGGCACGTTCTTAAGCGCGAGCACCGCTGCTCCCAGAAGCACACCCGCGAGTGCAAGCGTCGCGCGCATCCATCCCGCGTCGATAAGTTTGCCCGCGGTGATTGCGACGATCAGGTGCAGCGCGGCAATCGTCCATAGTTGCCCGGTGCCTCCCCAACTTGCGAACTTCAGATTGGTGTCGTGCTGAATGAGGTAGAACGCCGCCGAGTCGAACCACACGAGCAGGAAGAGCACCGCCACGCCCGCCCAGAATCCGATCGAGGATCGCGCCTCGGGTGGCGGAGGCGGCTCGCGGCTCGCATCGACAAACATCGCGCAGCCCGCTCCGGCGAACGCAATCAGCGCAGCCGCGATCGCCTGCGTGCGAGGCGCCGACTCGAACAGCGCGGGCACATTGCAGATCGCATACGCGACACCAGTCGCCGCGCCGAGCCACAGCCCGACTCCGCGGCCCGCGAACAGTCGGTGCGCGGATCCTGCGAGAGAGACGGTCGCGATGCCGAGGCCGAGCCCGGTCAATGCGGTCGCAGCAACGATCAACGCCGGCCCGGTTGCGAGCGCGGCCAGCGCCGCTGCGGCGGCGCAAACTGCGAGGCCCGAGGCGAGGACGTGCGCGGTTCGCGCGGGACGGCAGATCGCGGCGGCGAGCGCGCCGCCCAGCACACCGCTGATCACGAGCGGGAGAAGCTGCAGCTTTCCGGGTGCGGCGCCACCACTCGCTGTGGCCGCGAGCTCGAGCAGTGCGAACTCCGCAAAGATGAGAAAGTGCACGTAGATCGCGGCCGCGGCGAATGCGGCGGCCAACGCTGCAGGCGTCGAGACGCGACCCGTGTTCACGGTGCGCCTCCGAGCCACCCGCACCTCAGCAGCGCGATCTGCACGGCGGCTAGAGTAAGATCAAACGCGGGCACGGTCCACCAACCCGGCTCGAGCACACCGCGTGCGATCGCGACGGCAGAGTAAATCCCGGCCGCGAGCCGGACGAGCGCCGTGAATTTCCATACCTCGCGCAGCATCCGAGGCGCGCCGCTCACACGCCACGCGGAGAGGCCCCACAGGTAGGAGATTCCCACTGCGCCGACAAACGCGCCAACGAAGGCGACCATCGCCGGATCACGCGGCGGCACACCCATCAGTTGAAGCGCGAGCGCGGGAGCGAACACAAGCGCGCCTCCGGTCGCAGTGTCGGCGGCACCCGCGACGAGCGAGAGCAACACGGCCGCGGTGTTGCGCGAACCGGAGTTCATCGGGTCGGCTCGTTTCGCAGCGTGAGTTTCCAAAGCCAGCCGGCCGCCGCCGCGGCCATCAACACTCCGGAGAGAAGCCGGGCATCGTAGCCGAGCTCGACAGTCCCGTCGGTCGCGTTCAAGACCGACGGCTCCGCGCCCTCGAGCCAACCGAGATAACTGAGGACGACGACCTGAATCAGGCACCCGGCCTGCCACATCCAGAAAAGCGCGGTCGAGCCCAGCGCGCGCCGCGCGGCCGTCCCGCTCCCGAGGTTGAGAAGCAGGACGACGTTGATCGAAGTCAGCATGCCCGCCATCGCGAGGTGCGCGTGCGCCACGAGCGCGTCGGTGAACTTCAACCGCTCCGACGCACCGGGAAGAAATGTGAGAAGCCCCGTCACCACCAACGCGACACCCCAAGCCAGCGATGCGGCGAGCCATCGGGACGATCCGGCGTCCCAGTTGAACCGCTTCCAGTGCAACATCACCAGCAGCGGCCACGGGAGCAGCGACGCGAGCGCGAGGATTTGCGCGGTCGAGTGGTGGCTGGCGTTTGCGTGGCTCGCGAAGGCGAACACGCCCGCGCACACCGCGAACCACGACCAGACGATCCACGCTGTCGAGCGCGCAGCGTGCCCTGCATCCGCGCGGCGGAGCAGCGCGGGCACGAGCAAGTAGGTGAAGATGACGGCGGAATTCCGGTCGAGCGCGTCGCTCTTCGGAAGTCGGAGAAGATGCGGGACGACCAGAAAGATCAGCACGATGCCCAAAGTGGAGCCCAAGAGGCTCGTGCCGGTGGCACCTCCGCTGTGCGGGTTCACGACAGGAAAAACTGCGGTCGACGATGCGAGGTAGAGAACCGACGGCACGAGCAGCAAGCCCGCGAGCACAATGCCGGTGAACCAGCGAGCCGCGCCGCTGAGCTGCGCGCGCCGCGTCCACCAGCCATCGGCGAGCACGACCCAGAGAAGCGTTAGCACCGCAGGAAACACGAACCGCGCCGCGCCAGACCACTCGATGAAGAGCTTTCCGCTCGCGCCGCCGTCGAGCCAGTCGATTCCGGAATACATGAGCGCAACCGACCACGCCGCGAGCGCGATGCGCGTGTGCAGCACCCCGCGCCGCGAGCGGGGCAAGTAGGCGGCGAGCAACACTCCCGCGACCGGCAGCGCACACCATCCGTAAAGCTGGAAATCCGTGTGCAGCGGCATCCACCGCCCGTAGGTGAGCGGCCCGAGCAATCCGCCGGCGCCCGGCCAAACCAGAAGCACCGCGAGTAGCAGGCCCACGAGATTCGCCACGAGCAGCCACGCGATGCTCGCGCGCGCCACTGCGAGTGCAATCGCCTCGGCGGGCATTGTGTCCGCGGTATGCGCCTCAGAGTTCATGGAGCGATCCCTCCCGCATCCGGAGAATCCGGTCGCAACCCTCGGCAAACTTCCGCTCGTGCGTCGCAAGGATGACGGTCACGCCTTCGCTTTTCGCCATTTCGCGAAACAGGCCGAAGATTACTTCGCCCGTCTGCTCGTCGAGCGCACCCGTGGGCTCGTCAGCGAGAAGGACGGCAGGCTTGTTGATGAGTGCGCGGCAGATCGCGGTGCGCTGGCGCTCGCCTCCCGACATGTCCTGGATCCTGTGGTCGCGCCGATGCGAGAGGCCCGATGCCTCGAGTAGCGCGCCGAGGCGCTCGCGAGCAGTCGCGCGCGGCAAGCCCGACGCGATCGACGGCGCGAGAATGTTTTCCGACGCGGTCAGGTCCGGGATCAAGTTGTGAAGTTGGAAAACGAAACCCACTTGAAACCTGCGGATCGCGAGCCGCGCTGGCTCGGTTGCTGTGTCGATGCCTGACACGGTGACCTCCCCGCGGTCGGGAATGTCGAGCCCGCCCACGAGGTGCAGCAGCGTGCTCTTGCCCGAGCCGGACGCGCCCCACAGCGCGAGCATTTCGCCGCGGCGCACCTCGAGGTCGACACCCTTGAGGACGGCGATGCGGCCCTTGTCGAAACTCTTCCATGCGTTGCGCACGCGGACGTCGCCGGTGCCGGGGTTTGATCGCTCACTCATAGCGCAGCGCCTCCGACGGCTGTATGCGCGAGGCGAACCACGCCGGATACATCGCGCCGGCCAGACCGGTGACAAACGCGACCGCCACGATCCCAAGCGCCACGTCGAGCTGGACGACTGCGTTCACGTAGCCGTGCAGTTGCGGCGCCGCGTTCAACACGGCGAGCGCCACAGCGCCGATCGCGAAGCCAACAAGCGTGCCCGCGGCCGCGACCGCAGCGGCCTCGCTGAGCACGAGCGTGCCGATCTGATGGCCCGAGAAGCCGCACGCGCGCAGCACCGCGATTTCGCGGATCCGGCCAAAGACCGACATGATCATCGTGTTCGCCACGCCAAGCCCGCCGAGAAGGAACGCGCAGATGCCGACCGCCCAGCCGGTGAGGTTCATGATCTTGAACTGCGAGTAGCTGCGGCTGAACTCGCGATTCTCGAGCGCGATGAGATTTGGGAAGTCGCGCGCGACGGCTTGCTTCAGCGCGTCACCATCGGCCTTGTCGCGCAGCTTCACCGTCACGACCGACGACACTCCGTCGCGATGGAAGAACGCCTGCGCGTCCGCGAGCGGCAGAAACACGCCGCCATCCTCGAAGCCGTTTTCCGAGCGGAGAACGCCGCCGACAATGAACGTCTCGCGGCCGATCGGGATCGAGTCGCCCACGCGCGCTTTGAGAAATCCCGCGGCGCACTCGCCGAGGTAGACGCGGCCCGGCTCGACACCGAACGCCGCCGGATCGCCCGCGAGCCACACAGCGCGCGCGACGCGTGCATCGCCCGCTTCGACACCGAAGCACGTGATGATCGGGTGGCCGGGCGAGGAGACGATGCCGAAGAGCACCGGCTGCGCGGCCTCGACGAAGGGCAGCGCGCGCAGTGTGCCAACGATATCCGCCGGCACGCTGCTGAAGAAGAGGTCCGACACGTCGCGCTCGAAGACGAGATACTGGCTGTCGTTCGAGAGGATGCGCTCGAACATCGCGATCGCGCCGAGCACGATCGAAAGGATCGTGAGCATCGCGGCCACGCCGAAGCCGATGCCGGAGACGCCGATCAGCGTGCGGACCTTGTGCCGCCGCAAGTTCACGAGGACGAGGGCGAGGAAGCTCATGCCGCTGCGACAGGCAGGACGTCCGATGCGGCGACCGCGTGACGCGGGGCGGGCATCGCAGCGTGAACCGGGCGCAGGAACCCCCACGCGGGATTCATGCACGTGAGACGCTCGATCGTGGCGGCGGCTTGCGCGGCCCAGCGCGACATGCGAGAGCGGGCGCGCTCGGGACCGGAGCGCATGACAATATTGGGGCGGCCGAGCGCGTTGTCGCGTCCGCCGGACTTGCCCGTGGGAGCGTCGGCGAGGCCGACATCGGCGAAGTCGTCGGCGCATTGATAGAGCAGGCCCCAATAGGTTGAGAGCCGGCGCAGCGCGGCGATTTCCGCCGCCGATGCGAGCCCGGCGATCGCGGGCAGTTCGAGCGCGAGCCTGAGCAGCGGCGTCGTCTTGCCGACTGCGGCGCGACCGACATCGCGCGCGGTGCGCGAGGTTCCGACAAAGTCGAGGTCGAGCGCCTGTCCGCCGATGACGCCACGCGGGCCGAGGCAACTGTCGACGCAGCGCGAGACGGCCCCGGCGCGGGTGGGGGAGAGCGAGCCGGTCGCGGACCAGACGAGCGCGTAGGCTTTGTTGATCAGAGCCAGCGCACCGAGGATCGTGGCTGCCGCGCCGTGGCTGCGATGGACGCAGGGCAACCCGCGGCGGACTGAGGCGTCGTCCATGCAGGGAAGATCGTCGAGTAGCAGCGACGCGACGTGAAAATACTCCACGGCGCACGCGATCTTCTCGGTCGCGGCCGCGGGGACGCCGAGAGACTTGCCAGTGAGGAAGGTGATGCTCGCGCGCTTGAGGCTGCCTGTGTTGCCGACTGCATTGTGCACGACGGCTGCGAGACTTTCGGGTGTGCCCGGTTCGGCAGGCGCGTGGGCGCGCAGTGTGTTGGCGAGGGAATCCGCGAGCGTCGCGGGGCGGTTGCGTTCGAGGGAGACCATGGCGTGGATCAGGCCGGCCCTGTGGTCTCAAACTTGAAGCGGATGGTGACCGTCGGGTTTACGGAGAACATCCCGAACTTTTTGATCTGCTTCAGTCCCCACTCGCGGTGGTCGAGCGTCGCCTCGCCTGAGACGCGAAAGCCGGCGCCGGCAGGCTCGATCATGACGGGAAATTCGATCTCGCGGCTGTTGCCGTGGAGTTCGAGCGTGCCCGACGCGAATGTGCCTTCGGTGCCGGCCTCGATCGCCTTGAGCGTGAACGTGCCTTTTGGGTGCTCTTCGGCGCGCACCCATTCGAGCATCTCGCGGTCGCGCTTGTCGTTGTCGGTCTTCACGCCGGACCAGTCGAAGGTGAATGTCGCCGAGTCGATCGCGCCCGCGGCATCGGTGGTGATGGCGAGTTCGCCGCCGGTGACGCGCGCGGTGAACGAGTGCATCGTGGCCTTCACTGCCACGTGCACCTCGAGCGATTCGGGAACAACACCCACAGGTGTGCCGGCCGCGAGGGCGACGCTGGCAATGAGGGTGGGGAACAGCAGCGCGAGCCTCTTCAGGAGCATCGCCACATTATACACCGCGAGATGACGCCAGCGTGAACGCCGGATGAATTTTTGTTCATTCGGAGAAGGCGGAGTGAACCGCTAATTGACGCTAATAAACGCCAATCGATCGTGTGAGCCCTTTTCCCGTTCGCTTTGAAACTTTGGCGCGGTAGCGCCGGTAGGGACGGACCGCTGGGCCGTCCGCACCGAGGGCTGTTGTGGGATCGCGGCGCGTTCACGGTTCCCGCCCTACCTCCAGCGTCTCAATGCAGCCGATGACAGGTGTGGTGGAGAATCGCATTAGAACGCTTCACCTGATCGGTGAAGCGCAGAGCCATGTGCCCTTTGCTCCGGTCAAATTAGCGCCGATTAGCGAAGATTAGCGGTTAACCTTCCGGGAAGTTCAGATCCCTCACGCCGTGCGGTGCCACAGCCGCGCGGTCAGCCAGATCGAGCACACGGCAAGCCCGGCCAGCAACCCGAGCCACACGCCGATGCCGCCGAGGCCCGCGGGAAACCCGAGCAGCCACGCGCACGGCAGGCCGATCACCCAATAGCCGATGAACGTGATGAACGCGGGCACCTTCACGTCGGTCAGGCCGCGCAACGCGCCGCTCGCCACGACTTGCGTGCCGTCGAAGAGTTGAAACATCGCGGCGACCGCCAGGAGGTTGGCCGCGGTGGCGATCACCTCGGCGTCGTTCACGAATCCGCTTGAGATCAACCTCCCTGCCGCGACGAGCACAAGCGCGATTCCGATCATGAACACAGCGGTCGCTCCAAGTGACCCGAAGGCGATCGGCCGCAGCCGGCCTTTCTCGCCCGCGCCCACCGACTGGCTTATGCGCACGCTCGTGGCCAATCCGACGCCGAGCGGCAACATGAAGATCGTCGAGATGCACGCGATTGCGATCTGGTGCGCGGCGAGCGTCACCGCGCCGAGCCAGCCCATCAGGATCGCCGCCGCCGTGAAGATGCCGGCCTCGAACATGAGCTGCCCGCCGACGGGCACGCCGAGCTTGAGCAAGTCGCGCAGGCTCGCCGCGCTGAGCGCCGAGCGCCAGCGCACGGGCAGGAAGTCCCGCATCGGCGCGGCCGAGACAAGATGCACGAACAACGCGCCGGCGATCGCCACGCGCGAGATCAACGTTGCCCAGCCAGCGCCGACAAGGCCCATCGCGGGCGCGCCCAGGTTGCCGTAGATCATCACCCAGTTGAGGAAGATGTTCAGCGCGACACCGACTAGCACGAACACCATGGGCAGCCACGGCCGCGACACCGCCTCATAGAATTGCCGCAACACCTGGTAGGCGAGGGTGGGCAGCAGCGACCACGTGATGATCCACATGTAGGGCCGCGCTTCCGCGAGCACGTCGATCGGCTGTCCGAACCGGTGCAGTTCGTCCATGAGGAGCGCCACGCACGCGACGAAGAACAGCGAGAGCGCCGTCGCGATCGCGAGACCGTGGCGGACAATCTCGCCACACTCATGCGTGCGCCCTGCGCCGAAAGCCATCGCCGTGCGCACCGAGACCGAGGACAGCACGCCGATCGAGATGACAAACATCATGCCGAAGAGCGCGCCCGCAAACGCCGACGCCGCCAGCGGCACCGTGCCGACGTGGCCGATCATGACACTGTCGGCCACGCCCATCAGGTTTTGGCCGAGGTGGCCCACGATGATGGGAGTGGCAAGTCGGAGCGTGCCGCGCAGCTCCAGTCCGGCTTGTCGGATCGCGGACATGGCGTGCGAGTCCAATTGTGCCAGGCGTCCCTGTCGAGACTGCGGAGCCGGACAGCATCGCAGGAGTTGGAAATCGGATTTTACAGGAGGTCGCGGAGATAGCAGAGGTCGGAGGAGAAGGGCGTTTGGAACGCTGATCTTGAAACCGCTAATCTGCGCTCATCCCCGCTAATACGATCCGTGAAAGCACACCAATCGCCCGCGCCTTGCCGATCAGGCGAGGCAAGCTCGTGCTTAGGGACCACTTGAGTCTGGAACCATTAGCGAAGATTAGCGGTTCAAAATCGCTGGCGAGAGAACGCGAGAACGCTCCACCAGTAACGACTGCCCGAATCTCACTGCACGACAGAATGCTCGCTACTGGTTACCACTACATCAGCGATGAGGGGCGGTCCTAGGTGGCGTATAGTGGAAACTGGCAAAGTTTAAGCCCACTTCTTCAAAGGGCTGCGCCGCACTTGCTTGACAATCGTTTTACGAGCGCGGTCCCGATTGACGGCACCTGTGCGCGGCGTGATGACCTCAGCCATCAACGAGGATTCTCGGTGAATATCATACCCATAGCCCCTAATGAAAAACTCAATGTCTCGGTGGTTCGCCGCCGCTGTCGCGGCCGTCTTTTGTGTTGATCGAACGAAGGAAGGGAGATTCGGAAAAGTTCAGGCCGGATCCACGGTGCGGATGCACCGCCTTCTTGTTGCATGTGCCGCGAGCTCGGCGCTGCTGATGCTGGGACTGGGGGGCAGCGGGCTGTCCGCCGCCAGTCAAGTTTCCGAGGCGGGCTCGCTCGTCGTCCCGCGCAAGGGACACACCGCCACCGTGCTCAACGACGGGCGCGTGCTCATCGTCGGCGGCCGCGATGCCGCGGGTGACCTCGCATCGGCGGAGTTGTTCGATCCCACCTCGCGCTCGTTCTCTTGGATCGGTGCGATGGAAACGGCACGCTCGGGCCACGCCGCCACGCTTCTGCCGGACGGCCGCGTCCTGGTGACAGGTGGCAACGGCGCGGCCGGCGCGCTCGCATCCGCGGAGATCTTCGATCCTGCCGCGATCGTTTCCTTCAGCGCCGTAACATCGACCATGGGTGCGGCCCGCGTGGGTCACACCGCGACCTTGATGGCCGACGGTCGCGTGCTCATCGCCGGCGGCGACGCCGCGGGCACGGCGGAGTGGTTCGACTCCGCGACCGGCGCGTTCCCCGGCGCGTTGATCGCCATGACCGAGATCCGCTCCAAGCACACTGCGACCGCGGTCGGCGACGGCCTCGTGCTCGTGGCCGGCGGCGGCAGCAACACCGTCGAGTTCTTCGACGCCGCGGAGGGCACGTTTGCCGCGTGGCCGCGCGCGATGAACGAAGTCCGCATCGGCCACAGCGCCGTTGCGAACGCCGACGACACCGTGCTCATGGTCGGTGGCGAGTCCGCCGGCACGCTCGAGAACTTCGATCCGAGTGCGACGGACTTTTCGTCGTCGATCGCCATCGGCGCGCCCGGGTCGGTCGCGCAGCGGATGGCGAACGACCGCGTGCTCGTCCTCGGTCCCTCGACCGCGGGCGTGTATGACGGCTCGAACGGCTCGTGGTTTGCGCTTCCCGAACTTGAAGCACCGGCGCTCCACCGCGACGGCCAGACCGCCACAGAGCTCGCAGGCACAAAGGAAATCCTCGTCATCGGCGGCAGCGACTCGAGCGAAGCGCTCGTCGGCATCGCCGCGACCTACAACCCGGCTCGGTTGGAGACGGACAAGGCGGACTATTATCCTGAAGAGGAAGTCATCGTCACCGGCACTGGTTGGAAAGCGGGAGAAGAGGTCGACCTCTTCGTCGTCGACGACCAGGGCTGGAACTACGACAGCACAGTGACGGCGGACAACACAGGCACGTTTGTCGCAAGTCCGCTTTTCGTCGTCCTCTGGCAGCACCTCGGAGTGACGTTCGACCTCACGGGTTACGGCGTCGATTCCGGCCTGAGCGCGAGCCATACCTTTACCGATGGAACTGTAGTGTTCAATGCGTCTGGCTTGCCGAGTGGCGTCTCCGTTTCGGTTGATTGGGAGTATTTTAATGCTGGTGGGACAGCTGTGCAGGATTCGGGAACAGTTGGGTTTACTACCCCGGCGGCCTCTGCGGCTGCGTTCCCGAACAGGAATAACCGAATCGTGAACTACTCTTTCCCAAGCACCGTTTCGCTCGCGGGGATCGATTACAGTTTTGTCAGCGGATCACCGGCCAGCGGTTTTGTAACTGGCGGAGGAGGGGCAGTGACAACAGTGACGGGAACCTATCAAGGCGTCTCGGTCGTAACTTGGGTGAACCCAGCCGACATTGCCTACGGCACACCACTCGGTGGGACGCAGCTGAACGCAACGGCGAATGTCTCAGGTGCATTTGTCTACTCACCAGCTGCTGGAGCCATTCTCGATGCAGGAAACAATCAGACTTTGTCTGTGACGTTCACACCGACGGACTCGACGTTTTCGACTGTCACAAAGGATGTCTTGATAAACGTTCTTCCAAAGGCCGCCTCGGTCACTCCGGATGCCGCGAGCAAGACCTATGGCGATTCCGACCCGACGCTTACGGGCGCGCTCAGCGGATTCCTTCCCGCCGATGGCGTGACGGCGACCTACAGCCGCACAGTGGGCGAGTCAGTGGCAGGCAGTCCCTACACGATCAGCGCTACACTCGCACCCGCGGGAGTGCTCTCGAACTACAACATCACCTACAACACGGCGGACTTCACGATTGAGAAAGCCGACGCAGTGATCTCGGTGACCGGCTACTCCGTCACATTCGACGCGAGTGTGCACACCGCGACTGGCACAGCAACGGGCGGACTCGGTGAAGATCTCTCCGGCTTGCTCGATCTCAGCGGCACCTCCCACACCAACGCCGGTAGCTATCCTTCCGACCCGTGGTCATTCCCCGGAGACGCAAATCACAATCCGGCCAACGGCACCGTGGCCAACAGCATCGCCAAGGCCGACGCAGTGGTAACTGTGACCGGCTACAGCGGCACCTACGATGCTGCCGCGCACGGCGCGACCGGCTCCGCGACGGGTGTCGCACTCGACCCGACAGCGGCCGGCAGTTCTCTCGACCTCGGTGCGACGTTCACCGACGTCCCCGGCGGCACGGCCAACTGGACGTTCACCGGTGGCACGAACTACAACGACCAGAACGGTTCTGTTGAGATCGAGATATCAAAGGCCGATGCGACCGTCGTCGTGTCCGGCTACACCGGCACGTATGATGCAGCCGCACACGGTGCGAGCGGTTCAGCGACGGGTGTAGCACTCGACCCGACGGCGGTTGGCAGCACGCTTGATCTCGGCGCCTCCTTCACGGATGTCCCCGGTGGCACGGCGAACTGGACGTTCATAGGCGGCACGAACTACAACGACCAGAGCGGCTCCGTCGCGATCGACATCTCGAAGGCCGACGCAGTCGTGACAGTTAACGGCTACAGCGGCACGTATGACGCGGCCGCGCATGGCGCGACCGGCTCCGCGACTGGTGTCGCACTCGACCCGACAGCGGCTGGCAGCACACTCGACCTCGGCGCGACGTTCACCGACGTCCCCGGCGGCACGGCCAACTGGACGTTCACCGGCGGCACGAACTACAATGACCAGAGCGGTTCGGTTGCCATCGATATCGCAAAGGCCAACGCAGTCGTGAGTGTGACCGGCTACTCCGGCACGTATGACGCAGCCGCGCACGGCGCGACCGGCTCCGCGACGGGTGTCGCACTCGACCCGACAGCGGCCGGCAGCA